>HF985795.1:117488-120550 GCA_000432375.1 Firmicutes bacterium CAG:103 | reverse complement strand
CCGGCCGCTGCCCCGGCTGCGGACGCTGCCGCGCCCGCGGAGGAAGATCCGTTCGACAGCATCTTCAAGATCTTCAATTCCAAGTAATTCGACATTTTTTGACCAAAACCGCCTTCGCTCCTGTGAAGGCGGTTTTTGCATTCCAACGGAGGAGGCAGCCGCTTGAAAAACTGGCGTATTACCCGCGTTCTGATGTCCATGGCGGACACGTTTCTCGCCCGGCGCGTGACGCGCTCGGCGGCCGAGCTCGCCTACTGCATGGTCATGGCGCTGTTCCCGGCCATCATCTGCATATACGACCTGCTCGCGCTCATCCTGCGCGACCCGGCCGCCGTGCTGCGCATCGTCGAGACGCTCGTGCTCCCGCGCGAGACGCAGGCGCTCGTATCGGACTTTCTGACTTACGTGTCCGGCAACACGAGCGAGGTCATGTTCTTTGCCGCGCTGCTGGTCATGATCACGAGCGCGTCGGCCGCTTTCCGCGCCATGGCCGCCATCGTCGGCGAGATCCACGGCGGCAAACGCTTCGGCATCGTGCGCAGCACGATCGTGAGCGTGGCCTTTTCCGTGGCGTTTCTGCTGGTGCTGTACCTGTGCATCCTGCTCATGCTGACCGGCAAGCACTTTCTGCTCTGGCTCGATGCGCTGCTGCCGCATGTGAGCATCGTCTGGTCATGGACATGGCTGCGGTTTTTGATCCTGTTTGCCATTCTGCTGATGATGATCCTGATCCTCTACCGGCTCACCACGCCGCGCCGGCCGCAGCACCGGGTGCTGCCGGGGGCGGTGTTTTCCGCCGTGGCGATCGTGTGCATGAGCATCCTGCTGTCGTGGCTGATCGGCAACAGCACAAAGTATTCCCTCGTGTACGGATCGCTCGCTTCGGCCGTGATCCTGCTGTTCTGGTTTCAGGCGTTCGGACTGCTGCTGATCCTTGGCGTGCTGCTCAACCATGCG
Source organism: Firmicutes bacterium CAG:103 (assembly GCA_000432375.1). Taxonomy (GTDB): domain Bacteria; phylum Bacillota; class Clostridia; order Oscillospirales; family Oscillospiraceae; genus CAG-103. The sequence continues at coordinate 119,593 of HF985795.1, read as the reverse complement.
CTTGAGGTGACTGCGGAACAAGAACCGTAGATGTGCCTGCTTCCTCGGAAAAGTTTGGAATCTTCCTTTACAAACCGACAATTTTCACGTATGATAATTGGTTAAGAAGAGTTTGTGAGCCGAAGACGGCTTTTGCGCCGAAAAATTGATCGAATTCAGATTTTTTTGCAATAAGATTCGTTTTCAGGCATTATTCTCATGTGGGGTAATTCTATGCAAAATGATGATATGCACAGCGCCGGTTCGTGCATGGCCAGCGGCCAGCCGCCGGATGATGCGCTCATACTGCGCATCGCGCAGGGGGATACTGCGGCACTGGAAGTGCTGTATCGCCAGACGTCCTCCTCCATTTACGGCTTCGCGCTGTCCATCCTTCGGGATCCTGTGGCGGCGGAGGACGTGATGCAGGACACGTTTGTGAGCGTGATGCAGTCGGCACCGGGCTATCAGCCGTCGGGCAAACCGATGGCGTGGCTGCTGACGATCGCGCGCAATCTGGCGTTGATGCGCCTGCGCAAGGCAGAAAGTAAGAACCTGTCCTTTGATGAGCTGTTTCATGTGGAGGATACGCATGACGCTTATCAGACGACGGAAAACCATATGGTGCTTGAAAAAGTGCTGCATACGCTCACGGACGGCGAGCGGCAGATCGTGATGCTGCACGCGCTGTCCGGACTCAAGCACAGAGAAATTGCCGACCTGCTGGGTATCCCGCAGGCAACCGCTATTTCACGCTATAACCGCGCGCTGGCAAAGCTGCGCAATTCGATGGGAGGTGACGATCTTGACCGATAAGGAATTGCTGGAACGGCTGCGGGCTGAGGTCGCCGCCGTAACGCCGGATTGCTGGAGCGGCATCCTTGCGCGCGTCCAGTCTCCGGCGCAGCAGCCGGAGGAAGCGCCGGTCGTCCCGATGCCGGAGCGCAAGCGCCGCAGTGCCTGGCGGGGCTGGGTCGCCGCAGCGGCAGTGTTTTTCCTGGTCATCCTCGGTGGCGGGCTGTATGCTACGCAGGTGCCAGGCGGCGTCGCCACGCTCGATGCCAACCCCAGCATCGAGCTGACGGTCAATAAGCTCGGCCGCGTCCTGTCTGCCCGTGCGTGCAATTCGGACGCACAGCTTGTGCTCGACGGTCTGGAGCTGCGCAACCAGTCCCTGCAGACGGCGGCGGACGCGATCGTCGCCAATATGCAGGCGAACGGCTATGTCTCGGCGGATGCGAATTCGATCCTTGTGACGGTCGAGGCCGGCAAGGGCGATGCGCGCTTGTGCGGCCGGCTGGCGGACGCTGTGGAAAGCGCCCAGACGGACTGCGGCATGGAGTCGGCGGTCCTTGCACAGGTGCTCGAGGACGATCCTGCGCTGGAGGCGTATGCCTCTGCCGTGGGCGTCAGCGCCGGCAAGGCAATGCTGATCCGGCAGATCAGCGCCCAGGTGCAGGATCTGACCGGCAGCGAGCTGGTCGGCCTGCCGATCAATGACCTGAACATTCTGGCGGCGTCCAACCAGGTGGAGCTTTCCGGCATCGAATCCATCGGCGCTGCCAGCACCGGCGTATATGTTCCGTATGACAAGGCGCTGCAGGCGGCGCTTACGTGCTGCGGCCTGACTACGGATGACGTGACCAGGGCGAGTATGCGCTTTACGCTCATTGACGGCGAGATGGTCATGGAGTTCGTGCTCTCGGACGGCGAGCGGCACTATGTGTGCAGCGTCGATGCCGAAACGACTGAGGTCTGCCGCCTGACGGGCGATGAGCCGAAGCGGCCGGAAGAGGCGGAGATCGTTCCGGTCTCGCCGGTGGTGCGGCCGAATTCGCCCGTGACGCCGGCGCCGACTCCGACGCCCACCCCGATGCCGGAGCCGACACCGACACCGACGCCGATGCCGACGCCTGCCCCGACGCCGACTCCGACGCCGACGCCGCCCGTCGGCCCGGTCACGCAGGAGCAGGCGCTGAAGATCGCCATTGCGGCGGCCGCATTGCGGCGGCCGGTATCTCGGAGAGCGACCTGGCCGCGTGGGATGTTCAGCTCGACGAGAGTGGTGTGCAGCCGGTCTACCGCGTGACGCTTACGACGGTGTACTACTTCCACCCCCGCTACGT
>HF985795.1:109635-117477 GCA_000432375.1 Firmicutes bacterium CAG:103 | reverse complement strand
CGTCGTGGCTGTCGATCAGCAGACCGGAACGGTGCTCTCGGTGGAACGGTCCGCATAATTCAAGCAACGAAAAGGACGCCCGGTCGGGCGTCCTTTTTTGCTGCGCGCAGATATGGCGCATCCCTCTGCCGGTGGGGCAGAGGGATGCACGACTTCAGTTCATGAATTTTTCGATCGCCTGATTCAACTCGTCGATGGCCTGCTGGTCGCCGGTCTCCACAGCGTCGGCCAGACAGTGGTCGATGTGATCCTTCAGGATGATCTTTGCTGTGTTGTTGAGCGCCGAGCGCACGGCTGCGAGCTGGATGAGCACCTCGGCACAGTCGCGCCCGTCCTCTACCATGCGCTTGACCGACTCCAGATGGCCGATCGCGCGGGCCAGCCGGTTGATGACCGCCTTGGTCTGCGTGTGGGTGTGCGGGTGCGCGTGGGTGTGCCCCTCGCCGCCGTGGCAGTGGGTGATGACGTTGCCGTTCTCGTCCACGTGCGTGTGCACCATCGTGTTGGGATCCTGTTCCGCCATGGTATCATCTCCTGTCATTTCGCCGCAATTTTACCGTGTTTTGCGCCGCTTGTCAATGCGCAGCCTCAGTAACCGTCGGCCTGCAGCGCGGCGCGCAGCTTCTCGATGGCCTTTTTCTCGATGCGTGAGACGTATGACCGGCTGATGCCGCAGCGCTGCGCGGTCTCGCGCTGCGTCAGCGCCTCACCGCCGCCGATGGCATAGCGCAGGCGGATGATCTCCGCTTCACGCGCATCGAGCACTTCGCCGATGCAGCGCCGCAGCGCCCGGCTGACCTCGTCCGCCTGGAGGTGTTCGTCCATGTCGTCGTCCTCGGACAGGATGTCGATCAGCGACAGGTTGTTGCCGTCGCCGTCCGTGTCGAGCACGTCCGAGAGCAGCATTTCCGACGCATTCTTGCGCGTGCTGCGAAAATACATCAGGATCTCGTTTTCGGCGCACTTGCTGGCGTACGTCGCCAGACGCACGCCCTTGTCGGGCCGGTAGGTGTTGATGCCCTTGATGAGCCCGATCGTGCCGATCGAGATCAGGTCGTCCGTGTCATCATAGTGCGTGTAGTATTTTTTGATGATGTGCGCCACCAGCCGCAGGTTGCGCTCAATGAGCACGTTGCGCGCCTCCAGATCGCCCTGCAGCCAGGCGTCGAGATATTTGCGCTCCTCGGCCTCGCTCAGCGGACGCGGGAACGAGCCGCCGGGCGTCAGGCGCAGCATCAGAAATGCACTGCTCATCATCAGCATCAGGGTACTGTACAGCATTTTCAGCCCTCCGTTTCTGCCTGTGGCCATTCTATTCGGCGGCTGCAAGTACACTTGCCTGCCACACAATTTTCCGGATGTGCGCAAATGTTACACAACAAAGCGTTGATTACTGAATAAAAAATGACGGTGCGACGAAGAAAATCATACGTTATACTTGACAAAATGCCCAAAAAGCGTTAATCTTTGAACAGAAGGCCATCCCGGATTGAAAAATGGCCGGTGTGCTCAAAATTGAAAGGAGAACATATCATGGATTACAAAACTCTGAGTGTGAAGACGTTTATCGAGGACATGAACGGCAAAGAGATCATGATGAAGACGGTTCCGTCCCTGACCAAGTATCCCCTGAAGCTCTTCTACAAGAAGACCGTCGGCGACATCGTCAATCTCGTTCGCAGCAAGAAGCTCGTTCCGGAAGATGCCATCCAGGCTTTCATCAAGGACGTCGAGGCGCTCTAAGTTATCTCATATGCAACAGATCCCCTGCCAGCCGGCAGGGGATCGTTTTTTGCCTGCCCGGTTTACATAACTCTTATTTTTGCGCTGAAACGCAAAAAACCGGATTGACAATCCGTTCAACTTGTGATACAAAGTAAGAAAAGTAATACAATTCTTACAGGAGGCGGATCGCATGGAGACCATGCAGGACAAATTCATGACCACGGTGCGCATCGGCCCAAAGGGGCAGATCGTGATCCCGAAGGAGGTGCGCGCGATGTTTGGGCTCGCGCCGGGGGACTCGCTCATCCTGCTGGCAGACCGCGAGCGCGGCATCGCGCTGCAGAGCAGCAGCTACTACGATTCGTTCGTGCGCGCGGTGTTCGATCAGGGCGCGCAGGCGGCCGCGCCGGATGTGCCCGAGGCCGAGACGAAGGTGTTTGCCTCCGCGCTGGAGCGGGAGCTGAAGAAGGGGGACGGCAAGTGAACATTCTGGAAGTGGAGGGCCTGTGCAAGACCTATCCGGCGTTTGCGCTGCGCGATGTGTCGTTCGCAGTCGAGCCGGGGACGATCATGGGCTTCATCGGCCGCAACGGCGCCGGCAAGAGCACGACCATCAAGTCCATGCTCAACCTCGTGCACCCGGACAGCGGCCGCGTGACCATGTTTGGCCAGGATTTTTACGCCAACGAGCCGGCCTGCAAGCAGCAGCTCGGCGTGGTGCTCGGCGGTGTGGATTTTTACCCGAATAAGAAGCTGCGCAGCATCACGAACGTGACGCGGACGTTTTACGACCGCTGGGACGAGGACAAATACCGGCACTATCTGCAGCTGTTCGCGCTCGACGAGACGAAGAAGGTCTCGCAGCTCTCGTCCGGCATGCGCGTGAAGTATATGCTCGCGCTTGCGCTCTCGCACGATGCGCGCCTGCTCATCCTTGACGAGCCGACGAGCGGACTCGACCCCGTGTCGCGCGACGAGCTCATGGAGCTGTTTCGCGGCGTGGTCAAAAGCGGCGAGCGCAGCATCCTGTTTTCGACGCATATCACGTCCGATCTCGAAAAGTGCGCCTCGCACATCACGATGATCAAGGACGGGCAGATCCTGTGCAGCGACACGCGCGACGGGTTTCTCGCGCGCTATCGCGCGCAGTTCGGCGACGGGCAGATGTCGCTCGAGGACATTCTTGTGCGCGTGGAAAGGAGAAGCTATGACAGCGAAGATTTTCTCTAAGGACCTGCGCCTTGCAGCGCACCCGATGATGTACGTGTTCGCGCTCTTCGGCGTCATGCTCATCATCCCGAACTATCCGTACACGGTCGTATTTTTCTACGGCCTGCTCGGCATTTTCTTCACGTTTCTCAACGGCCGCGAGAACAAGGACGTCTATTACTGCGCCGTGCTGCCGGTCACGAAGCGTGACCAGGTGCGCGCCCGCGCCTGGCTCGTCGTGGCGGTGGAGCTGGCGGAGCTCGTGATCGCGGTCCCGTTTGCGTTCCTCTCCGCGCGCATCAATCCCAACGGCACGAACCTCGCCGGCATCGACGCAAACGTCGCGCTCTTCGGCTGTGTGCTGCTGATCTACGGCGTGTTCAACGTTGTGTTCCTGCCCGTGTTTTATAAGACGGCCATCCGCGCCGGGCGAGCGTTTCTGCTCGCGGTCATCCCGATGACGGTGCTCATGGTGCTCGTCGAGGCGCTGTCCCATTTTCCGGTCGTCGGGCCGTATCTCGATGCGACCGACGCGGCCGGTCAGGTGCGGCAGCTGCCGGGGGTGGGGCAGCTGCCGGTACTGGCCGTGGGGCTGGCGGCGTTTGCGCTGCTGTCGTGGCTGGCATACCGGAAGGCGGCCAAAAACTACGAGCGGGTCGATCTGTGACGGGGGACTTGCCGGAACGCGAAAAATATGCTATCCTGAAAAGCAGCTCGTGTGAGCTGCTTTTCATTTTTTCGTCCGGGAGGGATCTGCATGAAGAACAAACGTCTCTGGCTGTCGGTGACGCTGACGGTCCTGGTCGTCGTATGCGCCATGCTCATCCTATCGCGCATCAACGAGACGCGCAGCGACGCCGCGCCCGCCGCGCCGACGGATCTGATTCTCCCGCCGGACATCCAGACGACGGCGCAGCCCGATACGAAGAAGTATGACGACCTGCCGGATGTGGATATTTCCTCTTGGGAGTATCTCATTGCGAGTCAGGCGCATAATATCAGCGACTATGTTCCGGATGTGAGCAAGATCAGCGGCTCGCAGTCCACGTTCGATTCCCGCGCCGTCGACGCGCTCAATGCGCTGCTCAAAGCGGCCAGGGACGCCGGCTGGAGTCCGTATATCTACTGCGCCTACCGTCCGTACCTGACGCAGGAGCAGCAGTATGAGGATCAGGTCAGCGAGAATATGCGCAAGGGCGACACGCGTGACGAGGCTGAGACGGCCGCAGCGCGCGTGGCCGCGCCCCCCGGCACGAGCGACCATCAGACCGGCCTCGGCGCGGACATCGTTGACCAGTACTATTCCTCGCTGAGCGTGGACACGGTCAACGCGCGCTTTCTGACCTGGCTCGCCGACAACTGCGCTGACTACGGTTTCGTCATCCGCTACCCGTCGGACAAGGTCAGCATCACCGGACGCAACGAGCCGTGGCACGTGCGCTATGTCGGCGACGCGGCGGCGCGGTTCATGACCGAGCACAACCTCTGCCTGGAGGAATTCGTGGCGTTGTACCAGTAAGTGTCCGGCGGCGCAAAAAAAGGCTTGCATTGTCCGGCGCGGGATGGTATGATATTGCCGTACGAAGGAAGCAGGATTTGACAGAGTGGGCACTCGCCCACTCTTTTTCTTGATGTCTTTCGAAGTGTCAGAAAATGGAATGGTGATCTATGAGTAAATTGACAGATGCCGTCCTGGCGCTGGCCGGGCCTGTGGCCGTGCAGCAGGGATGCGAGATCTGGGACGTGGAGTACGTCAAGGAAGCGGGCAGCCGCTACCTGCGCGTGTATATCGACAAGCCGGACGGCGTGTCGATCCAGGACTGCGAGGATTTCAGCCGTGCGCTCGATCCGATCCTCGACGAGGCCGACCCCATTCCCGACAGCTATATTTTCGAGGTGTCGTCCGCGGGTGCGGAGCGGCAGCTCAAGCGCCCGGGCGATTTCGAGCGCTTTCTCGGCGCGCAGGTCGAGGTGCGGCTCTACCAGCCGGTCGACGGCAGCAAGGTGCACATTGGCACGCTCGAGCAGTATGACAACGGCGACGTGACCGTCTCTGACGGCAAGACCAGCCGTGTCTTTCAAAAATCCGCCATCGCACAGGTGCGCCTGCACCTGACCATATAAGGAAAGGGAATTCGACCATGAACGCAGAATTTTTTGACGCAGTTGCAGATATCGAAAAAGAAAAAGGTATTCCGCGCGAATATATGTATGAGAAGATCCGTCAGGCCATGCTGACGGCGTTCCGCAAGGACACGCCCGACTGCGAGGACAACGTGGAGGTCATTCTCGACGAGGCGAAAAAGAAGATCGAGATGGTCGTCAAGAAGACGGTCGTCGCGCGCGTCATCGACCCGTATGTTGAGATCAGCGAGGAGGCGGCGCACCGCATCAGCAAGCGCGCCAAGATCGGCGACGTGGTCAGCGTCCCGGTCGAGACCAAGCAGTTCGGCCGCATCGCGGCGCAGGCTGCCAAGCAGGTCATCATTCAGGGCATCCGCGAGGCGGAGCGCGGCATGATCTACGAGGAGTTCAACTCCAAGGAGCACGAGATCCTCACCGGCGTCGTCAATAAGATCGACCCGCGCACCGGCTGCGCGTTTTTGAAGATCAGCTCCAACTCGGACTATACCGAGGCCATGCTCGCCCCGGCGGAGTGCATCCGCGGCGAGGTGCTGCATGAGGGCGACCGCATCAAGGTCTACGTGGTCGAGGTGCGCAACAGCACGCGCGGCCCGCAGGTGCTCATCAGCCGGACGCATCCGGGCCTGGTCAAGCGCCTGTTCGAGTTGGAAGTGCCGGAGATCTTTGACGGCACGGTCGAGATCAAGTCCATCGCCCGTGAGGCCGGCAGCCGCACGAAGATGGCCGTCTGGGCGGAAGATCCGGTCATCGACCCGATCGGCGCGTGCGTCGGCCCGAAGGGCGGCCGTGTCGCAAGCGTCGTCAACGAGCTCGGCGGCGAGAAGATCGACATCGTCAAGTACAGCGAGGTGCCGGAGGAATTCATTGCGGCCGCACTGGCGCCGTCCGAGGTGCTGGAAGTGACCCTGCTCGACGAGGGCAAGAGCTGCCGCGTCATCGTGCCGGATAACCAGCTCTCGCTCGCAATCGGCAAGGAAGGGCAGAATGCCCGCCTGGCCGCGAAGCTCACCGGCTATAAGATCGACATCAAGCCGGAGAGCGAGGCATAAACCGAAAGGAGGCAGTCACCCATGCCCAAGTCCATTCCCCAGCGGCAGTGTGTCGGCTGCCGTGAAAAGAAGCCCAAACCGGAGCTGATCCGGGTGGTGCGCGCGCCCGACGGGGCCATCTCGCTCGATGCGCGCGGCAAGGCGGCGGGCCGCGGCGCGTATCTGTGCCCGAAGGCCGCGTGCCTGAAAAAGGCGCAGAAGAACCACGCGCTCGAGCGCGCGTTCGACGTGCCCATTCCGGCGGAGATCTATGAGCAGCTCGCAGCGGAACTGGAGGTGCTCGGCGACGGATAAAGCAGCCAACTATCTCGGCCTCATGCGCAAGGCCGGGCGCATCGCGCTCGGGGAGCATGACGCCGGAGCGGCGGCGCGTGCCGGCAAGGCGTGCCTGCTGCTGCTGGCGCAGGACGCATCGGACAATGCGCGCAAGCGCGCCGAGGGCTTTGCCCATGCGGCGCAGGCGCCGCTGCTGCGCCTGCCGTACACGAAGCAGGCGCTGTCCGACCGGCTCGGCAAGACCGGCTGCGCCATCGCGGCAGTCACCGATCCGGGCCTGGCGAAGGCCTTTGTGTCTGCGCTGGCGCAGGCAGATCCGGAGCAATACAGCAACACGGCGGCAGAGCTTGCCGCACAGACGAGAACAGACACGGGCACGGCGCCGACAGGCGGCGGGCGCAACGGCAAGAGGAGGAAACGAGTATGAGCGGATTGATTAAATACAGAGTGCATGAGGTGGCGAAGGATTTCGGCATGACCTCGAAGGAGATCACGCAGATCCTGACGGATTATGCCACCACTCCGAAAAATCATATGCAGGTGCTGGAGGACGACGAGCTCAACGACATCTTTGAGTATCTCACGCAGCACCATCAGGCGGCCAGCCTGGAGGAGCTCTACAAAGTGCCGGACCAGCCGAAGGCCAAGCCGCAGGCAGCCCCGGCCGCGCAGGGCGCTGCGCCCAAGGGCGAAGCCGCACCCGCAAAGCAGCCGCAGCAGGCTGCCCAGCCGCCGCAGCAGCAGCACAAGCCGAAGAAGGACGACAAGCCGCACCAGCCGCGTCAGGTGGCCGAGCGCCGCGTCGTCGATACCCGCGGTGCGACGACGAACCTGTCCAAGTACGACCAGCGTCTGGACGATCTCGTGCCCGAGCGCGCGCAGAATAAGCGTGGCGGCAAGCAGAAGATCCAGAACCGCAACCGTCAGCGTCCGCAGAATCCTGCCGCCGGCGCCAAGCGCCGCCAGGAGGAGCGCGACAAGATGCAGAAGCTGCAGCTGGAGATCGCAAAAAAGCAGCAGCTCAAGGTCCAGATCCCGGACACGATCTCCGTCGGCGAGCTCGCCTCCCGCATGAAGAAGACCGGTGCCGAGGTCGTGCGCCGTCTCGTGAAGATGGGCGTCATGGCGTCGCTGTCCGATACCATTGATTACGATACCGCCGCGCTCGTGGCCATGGAGCTCGGCTGCAAGGTCGAGCACGAGGTCATCGTGACGGTCGAAGAGCGCCTGATCGACGACCGCGAGGACAGCGAGGACGAACTCGTCCCGCGCGCCCCGGTCGTGGTGGTCATGGGCCACGTCGACCACGGCAAGACCAGCCTGCTCGACCGCATCCGCCGCACGAACGTCGCGGCCGGTGAGGCCGGCGGCATTACGCAGCACATCGGCGCTTACCGCGTCATGGTCGACGGCAAGCCCGTCACCTTCCTCGATACCC
>HF985795.1:105133-109618 GCA_000432375.1 Firmicutes bacterium CAG:103 | reverse complement strand
CCCGGGCCATGAGGCGTTCACGTCCATGCGTGCCCGCGGCGCTATGGTCACGGATATCGCCATCCTCGTCGTCGCGGCCGATGACGGCATCATGCCGCAGACGATCGAGTCGATCAACCACGCAAAGGCCGCCGGCATCCCGCTGGTCGTGGCCATCAACAAGATGGATGTCCACGGCGCGAACCCCGACCGCATCAAGCAGCAGCTCACGGAGTACGGTCTCGTGCCCGAAGAGTGGGGCGGCGAGACGATCGTCTGCCCGATCTCGGCCAAGACCGGCGAGGGCGTGGACAAACTGCTCGAAAACCTGGTCCTGCTCGCCGAAATTCTGGAGCTCAAGGCCAATCCCAACCGTGCCGCCCGCGGCACAGTCATCGAGGCCCGCATGGACAAGGGCCGCGGCCCGATCATGACCGTGCTCGTGCAAAACGGCACGCTCCATCAGGGTGACATCATCATCGCCGGCACGGCCGTCGGCCGTGTGCGCACGATGACCAACGATAAGGGTCAGCGCGTGACGAAGGCCGGCCCGTCCATCCCGGTCGAGATCGCCGGCATGTCCGAGGTGCCGAGCGCGGGCGACAAGTTCAACGCCGTCGCCGACGAGCGCATGGCGCGTGAGCTCGTCGAGGAGCGCAAGCAGCAGAAGAAGGATGCCGCCAACGCCGGCAGCAAGAAGGTCTCGCTCGACGACCTGTTCTCCCGCATCCAGCAGGGCGAGATGAAGGACTTCAACATCATCGTCAAGGCCGACGTGCAGGGCAGCGCCGAGGCTGTCAAGTCCTCGCTCGAGAAGCTCTCGAACGATGAAGTGCGCGTGCAGGTCATCCACTCCGGCGTCGGCGCCATCAACGAGTCCGACGTCATGCTCGCCGCCACGTCGAATGCGATCATCGTCGGCTTCAACGTCCGCCCGGACGCGGCCGCGCGCGACAACGCCGCCCGCAGCAATGTGGAGATCCGTATGTACCGCGTCATCTACGACTGCATCAACGAGATCGAGGCGGCCATGAAGGGCATGCTCGCCCCGAAGTTCCAGGAGCAGATCATCGGCCACGTCGAGATCCGCCAGACCTTCAAGGTCTCCAAGGTCGGCACCGTCTGCGGCGGCTACGTCACCGACGGCAAGATCGTGCGCAACAGCAAGGTCCGCGTCGTGCGCGACAACATCGTCGTGTTTGAGGGCGACCTCGCGTCCCTGCGCCGCTTCAAGGACGACGTCAAGGAAGTCGCCGCCGGTTATGAGTGCGGCCTGCAGGTCGATAAGTACAACGACGTCAAGGTCGGCGACGTGATCGAAGTGTATGTCATGGAGGAGATCAAGCAGTAAAAGGAGTTTCCTATGGCTTCCAACAAATTGGCAAGAACGAATGATGATATCCAGCGCGTGCTGGCAAACCTGCTCACCCAGGTCAAAGACCCCCGGGTGCAGCAGGGGATGATCAGCGTCACCCGCGTCGAGACGACGGGCGACCTGCGCTATTCAAAAGTCTGGCTTTCCGTGCTCGGCATGGAAAACGAGAAGGAATTCAAAAAGGGGCTGCGTTCGGCCTCCGGCTGGCTGCGCCATGAGCTGGGCACCGTGCTGGACCTGCGCTATACCCCGGAACTGGTGTTTGAGATCGACCACTCGATCGAGGAGGGCGCGCACATCAGCGCCATGATCGAGCATCTGCACGACAAGGACACCGGAAATGAGGCTTGAAGTATGAATGATCGGGAGTTTGCCGCGGCGCTGCGCGACCGCGACGCAATTCTGATCCTGTCGCACCTGCGCCCGGACGGAGACACGCTCGGGAGCGGTGCGGCGCTTTGCAGCGCACTGCGCCGCATGGGCAAGACGGCGTATCTATTCCCCAATCCGGAGACGACAGCGCGCTATCTGCCGTATGTGGCGCAGTTTTTTGCGCCTGCGGATTTTGTGCCTGCGTACGTGGTCGCGGTCGACATTGCGACGCCGAACCTGTTCCCGCAGGGCTTTTCCGGCGCGGTCGATCTGTGCATCGACCACCACCCGTCGAACGCGCTGTATGCCGGCGATACGCTCCTGCACGCGGAAAAGTCCGCCTGCGGCGAGGCGGTGCTCGATGTGATCGGGCTGGCGGTGCTCGATGTGATCGAGCTGCTGACCGGCAGCGTCACCGAGCAGGAGGCAAACCTCCTGTACATCGCCGTTACGACGGACACCGGCTGCTTCCAGTACGCGAACACGAACGCCGCCACTCTGCGCGCGGCGGCGCGGCTGCTGGAGCTCGGCGCCGATAACCGGAAGATCAGCATGGACTTTTTCCGCAAGATTTCCCGCGCGCGCATGGCGCTCGTGGGGCAGATCTACTCCGGCATGCGCTTTTTCCGCGGCGGTCAGGTCGCCATCGCGGTCGTCACGCGCGCGCTGATCGACAGCGTACACGCGACGGAGGATGACTGCGACGATATCGCCGGTCTGCCCGGCCGGGCGGAGGGCGCGGTCGTGAGCGTCACGATCCGCGAGCTGCTCGACGGCCGCAGCAAGATCTCCGTGCGCTCGAACCCCGAGGTGGATGCGTGCGCGATCTGCGCGGTCTACGGCGGCGGCGGCCACAAGATGGCCTCCGGCTGCACACTCGACTGCGGCACGGAGACGGCTGTGGAGAAAATCCTTGCAGCCATCGACCAGGTGTGGCCCGCATGAACGGGATTCTGCTGGTCGATAAGCCCGCGGACTGGACGAGCCACGACGTTGTGGCCAAGCTCCGCGGCGTGCTCGGCGAGCGGCGCATGGGCCATTCCGGCACGCTCGACCCGATGGCGACCGGCCTTCTGGTCGTGTTTGCCGGCCGCGCGACGCGCGCGGTGTCGTTCTCCGAAAATCACAGCAAGTGCTATGAGGCGCGCCTGCGCCTCGGCCTCACGACCGATACGCAGGACACGACCGGCACGGTGCTCAGCCGCTGCGACCGGCGCGTCACCCGCACGGAGCTGGAGGCGGTGCTGCCGCAGTTTCGCGGGGATATTCTGCAGACGCCGCCGATGTATTCGGCGCTCAAGGTCAACGGTCAGAAGCTCTATGAGATCGCCCGGCGCGGCGGCGAGGTCGCGCGCAAAACGCGCCCGATCACGATCGAAGAACTGACCGTGCTCGGCGAGGCGGACGGGGACTATGTCCTACGTGTCCGCTGCTCGAAGGGCACCTACATCCGCACGCTCTGCCACGATATCGGCGCGGCCCTCGGCTGCGGCGGCGTGATGAGCGCCCTGCGCCGGACGGCGGTCGGCGGGTATCGCGTGGAGGATGCGCACACCATGGACGCGCTGTGCGCGCTGCCGCGCGAGGCGGCGCAGCGCCTGCTCCTGCCGGTGGACAGCCTCTGGCCGGACGCACCGCGGATCACCGTCGATGCGCGCTCGGAGCGGCTTGCCCGCTGCGGCAATCCGTTTGCACTCGGCGTGCCGGACGGGACTTATCGCATCTATGCTGCGTCGGGGGAGTTTCTCCTGCTGGCGCAGGTCACGGACGGCATGGCCGTCACGATCAAAAGTTTTTTCGAGGTTTCTTGACGTATGGAAAACCAGAAACGGGTCATTGCCCTGGGCTTTTTTGACGGCATTCATATCGGCCACGCCGCGCTCATGCGCCGCACGGTCGCGCGCGCCGGGGAGATGGGCGCCATCCCCACGGTCATGAGTTTTGACGTGCACCCGGACACGCTCGTGCGCGGCACGGAAGTCCCGCTCATCAACAGCGCCCATGGCCGCGAGGAGCTCATCCGCCGCCTGTTCGGCATTGAGAGCGTGGTCTTTATCCACTTTGACCGCACGGTCATGCAGATGCCGTGGCAGACGTTCATCCAGACGCTCGTCGATGAGATGGACGCGGCGGCGTTCGTCGTCGGGCACGATTTCAGCTTCGGCTGGCGGGGCGAGGGCACGGCGGAAAAGCTCACCGCTTACTGCGCCGAGCACGGGCTCGGCTGCGACGTCATTCCCGCCGTCACGCTCGACGGCCGCGTCGTCAGCTCCACTTACATCCGCGAGCTGCTCGAAAACGGCGAGGTCGAGCGCGCCAACGCCTTCCTCGGCCATCCGCACACGCTGTCGGACACGGTGCACTATGGCTACCGCCTCGGCACGAAGATGGGTACGCCCACGATCAACATGCAGTTCCCGGACGGAGTGCTCGTGCCGCGCCACGGCGTGTATGCCGCGAAGGTGTATCTCGACGACGGTAGCGAGCATTATGCCGTCACGAATGTCGGCGTGCGGCCGACGGTCAGCGGCGGCCAGCGCGTGAGCGTCGAGAGCTTTATCCTCGACTACCACGGCAATCTCTACAACCGTCAGGTGCGGCTGGAGTTTTACAAGTTCCTGCGCCCGGAGCGGAAGTTCGACTCCGTCGATGCGCTCAAGGCCCGCATCCTCTACGATGCGAACACGACCCGCGCCTATTTCGAAGCGCAGACCCAGCACGCATAAGAACATACAAAACCCGCGGCCCCGGTACTCAGT
>HF985795.1:80347-105101 GCA_000432375.1 Firmicutes bacterium CAG:103 | reverse complement strand
GGGTTTGCGTTTTGGGTTATTGCGGGGCTGACTGCGCGGTCTTGGCCGGCCGGCGGCGGGATTTGCCGCGGCCGCGCTTGCGCGGCTGGGCCGCCTTGGCCTTGTAGTAGCTCTCCATGCTGTCCGTCGCCTGATAGGTCAGGCGCGTGGCGCTCCAGGTGCAGTCGTCCGCCTTGCGGAATTTCAGTCGCACGAGCAGCTTGCCGTCCGTCGGGCACTCGCCGAGCGCCATATAGCGCTGGTCGCCCTGGTTGACCCACTTGCTGTAGCGCACCTCGCCGCTGCACAGCGGGCAGCAGGGCGTGACGAACGCGGCGTCGCCGAAGAGCTCCGACTTCGTGGCATAGGACTCCGACGCGACGTGCTCGATCGGATCGGGGCCGTTATTCTCGCCGTGGTGCTCCTTCGGCAGCCGGGTCGTGAGCTTCTGCGCGGCGTCGTGGTAATCGGCCAGGCCCTTCTCCATGTTCAGGTGCGTGCACACGAGCGCAGTGTTGTACGCGTCGCCGAGCGCGTCGTGCGCGATGCGTGTCTGTTCGATGGCAAAGTGCTCCATCGCCGTGGCGAGCGATTTCTGGTTGCGGTCGCCGTCGGTCTGGAGGTTGTAGATGAGCTGGAGGTTGATCCAGCCGGCGATCCAGTCCCAGTCCAGATCGTGGATGATGATGTTCTGCTCGAGGATGCCCTGATCGTCGCAACCCCAGGTGAGGAACGTCACATCGTCCCCGCACCAGGCGCGAAACTGCGCCAGCGCCTCCGGAAAGCTCACGCCGGCGGCCAGGCGCTCGCGGTCGAAGCCGGTGAGCTTTTTGACCTTGTAGTGCATACGCTTGAAGTACATGGGCTTGACATCGATCTGAAATTCTTCGCCGGGGGTCATGTCCTCGTTGAGCTTCACCGCGCCGATCTCGATGATCTCGCCGCGCAGGTGAATGGGCAGCTTGTTGAATACGGAGGATTTGGAACTCATCGCCTGATTCCATTCCAGATCCATCACGACATAATGCATGGCTCTTTCCGTCCTTTCCTGTAACATTAGGAGTATAGCACACAATGGCGCAACTTTCACGCCCTTTTTTCGGGAATTCTATATTTGAATGCAAGCGCATAGTGTGATATAATCAAACAATACCGTCCGTGGACGGTACGATGAGAAAACGAAGGGGGTATTCCCAATGAAAATTGCAGTTCTTTGCGGCGGCCTGAGCCCCGAGCGCAACGTCTCGATCTCGAGCGGCACGAAAATTGCCGGCGCGCTCCAGGAGAGCGGCCACCAGGTCGTGCTGCTGGATATGTTTTTCGGTCTTGAGGACTATACCGGCGACATCGCCCATGTGTTTGACGATCCGCCGGCGCTCGGCGGCACGCGCATTGATGAGAGCGCGCCGGATCTGGAGGCCGTGCGCGCGCAGCGCAAGCTCCAGAGCCCGAGCCTGTTCGGCGAGCACGTGCTCGAGGTGTGCGCCATGGCGGATATCGTGTTTCTGGCCCTGCACGGCCGCACCGGAGAGGACGGCCGCGTGCAGGCGACGCTCGACCTGCTCGGCATCCCCTATACCGGCAGCGGCTACCTCGGCAGCGCCATTGCCATGGATAAGGACCTGACCAAGCGCGTCGTCGCACCGCTCGGCGTCAAGACCCCGGCGTGGATGCTCGTCGAGAGCGACGGCATGGACATCGACGCCGTCTGCGCGCAGGCGAAGCTGCCCTGCGTCGTCAAGCCCGACGACTCCGGCTCGAGCATCGGCGTGTCCNNNNGGCTCGAGCATCGGCGTGTCCATCGCCAATGACGAGGCCGAGCTGCGCGCTGCGCTGAAAGCAGCCGCCCACGAAGGCAGCCGCATCCTCATCGAGCAGTACATCCGCGGCCGCGAGGTGCAGATCGGCATCCTCGGCGACAAGGCCCTGCCCAGCATCGAGATCATCCCGGCCGAGGGCTTTTATGACTACCGCAACAAGTACCAGCCCGGCGCCGCCCGCGAGATCACCCCGGCCGAGATCCCGGCCGAGACCGAGCAGCGCCTGGCCGATGCCGCGCTCACGGTGTTCCACGCGCTGAACCTGTCGGCCTATTCCCGCGCGGACTTCATCCTCGACGCGGAAGGGGAGCTCTGGTTCCTCGAGATCAACACCCTGCCTGGCATGACGCCTACCAGCCTCGTGCCGCAGGAGGCCGCCGCCGTCGGCATCAGCTACAGCGAGCTGTGCGAGCAGATCATCGCCGCCGCGCTGCACAAGTGAGCCGATGACGGGCTACTGCGTATCGGACATCGCCGCCCTCACCGGCGGCGCGCTCTCGGGCGACGGGGCTGCGCTTGTGACTGGCGTCGTCATCGACAGCCGCGCCGTCACGCCCGGCGCGCTCTTTGCCGCCATCCCCGGCGAGCGGGTGGACGGGCACGACTACATTGGCAAGGCGTTCGACCTCGGCGCGGCCTGCTGCCTTGCGCAGCGCGTCCCGGCGGGGGAGACCCGTCCGGTCATCTGCGTGCCGGATACGGCCGCCGCGCTCGAGACGCTCGCGCGCGCCTACCGCGCCCGCTTTTCCATCCCGGTCCTCGGCGTGACCGGCAGCGTCGGCAAGACGACGGCCAAGGAAATGGTCGCCTCCGTGCTCTCGCAGCGCTGGAACACGCTGAAAACCGAAAAGAACTTCAACAATCAGCTCGGCGTGCCGCTCACGCTCTTCCGGCTCGAGCCGGAGCACGAGGCCGCGGTCGTCGAGATGGGCGTGTCGCACTTCGGCGACATGACGCCGCTGGCCGCCATGGTGCAGCCGACGGCCATGCTCTTTACGATTATCGGTCACGCGCACCTGGAGTTTCTGCGCGACCGCCGCGGCGTCCTGCAGGAAAAGGCCTCCGTGCTCGACACCATGCCGGACGATGCCGTCGCCTTCTGCAACGGGGACGACGACCTGCTGCGCGCCATGACCTGCCGCCAGCGCAAGGTGACGTTCGGCCTCTCGGCCGGGTGCGACGTGCGCGCGGTCGACGTGCGCGACCTCGGCGACGAGGGCAGCACCTGCACGATCATTGCGGGTACACGGCGCATCCCGGTGCGCATCTCGGCCTACGGGCAGCACATGGTCTATGCCGCGCTCGAGGGCGCGGCCGTCGGTATCGAATACGGCCTGACGGATGATGAGATCATCCGCGGCATCGCGGCCTATCAGCCGGTCGGCAGCCGCGCGCGCGTTGTGCGCACGGCGCGCTATACGGTCATTGACGACTGCTATAATGCCAATCCCGACTCCACGGCGGCGGCGCTGCGCTCCATGGCGACCTTGCCGGCCGGCCGCCGGGTGGCCGTCCTCGGCAACATGGGCGAGCTCGGCGCGAACGCCGCGGCTCTGCACCGGGAGACCGGCGTCTGCGCGGCGAAAGCCGGCGTGTCGCTCGTCATCACCTGCGGGGAGCTGGCAAGGCAGATTGCCGCAGGTGCTGCCGCAGAGGATCCCGCCGTTGCGACCGCGTCGTTTGACACGCTCGATGCGCTGCTCCCGGCCTTGCCGGGCCTGCTGCAGCCGGGGGACTGCGTGCTCGTCAAAGCGTCGCACAGCATGCAGTTTGAGCGCATCGTTCAGGCGCTGACACAGACGTAAAACTTCATGCATGCGTGCTGCACCACGAAAAAGTGCAAATGCCGGTGCATGAAGTCTTTGTGCATCCTTTCCGGTTGCCCGCAGGGGCGAGGAAATGGCACATTTCTCATTTTGCTGTGCTTTTGCATAGCAAATACAGTGAATTTCCAGCCGGGCGAGGCATTGCTTCGCCCGGTATTTTCGCGTTTCGTCAATTCGTCAAAAACGTAACGTTAAAAATCAAACAGCTTTGTTAAAAAAGTAGAAATGCAAAAAAGGGCTTTTCAAATGGCAAAAATGGCGCTACAATACAGTTGACAAGAAAATAACAAAGCTCGACAGTGTTCGTTCCGATTCGCCGCAGCGGCTGTTGCCGCCTGTGTGGGAAGTGTGGAAAGCGGAACGCAAGAAGATAAAAAATAAAAACACGTTTGATTTCTTAAAGGAGGAATCTGTTATGGCAAAGACTAAGATCGCAGTTCTGTGGGGCCTGCTCATCGCAATGATGGTTGCCTGCGCCGGCATTTTCGCCACGCTCAAAGCGCGCGAGATGAACCCCTACATAGGCAGCACCGGCACGTATGTGGAGACGGTGCAGCCGAATGGTGAAGCGTCCGCCGTCGTCGCGGACAATGTGGTCACGGTCAATGACTGAGCCCTGACAGGCGCGCGGTTCGCCGCCTGAAAATAGAACGAATAACTAACACGCCGGGTGAAGCAAAACTTCACCCGGCGTGTTTTTTGCCCCAATATTCGGAAACGCCTTTTCTTTTTCACCGGAATATGGTACTTTGAATATGGGAAATGGGAGTGATAAGTTTACATAACGTGATTTTGGGAGGAAACGACCATGTCGAAAACGAGCAGGATCATCCTCTGGTGCGTGCTGATCGCGGTGCTGGCGATGTGCATTGTGCTGTATATTGCGGCGAAGCGGCCGATAGAGGACACGGCCTACCGCAACGCGGGAAAGACATATGCCGAGTCCCAGCAGCCCGGCGACGAGACGCCGGTCATCACGGGCGGGGACTTCACGATCACGGCGCACACGTTTGAAAACATGTGCACGCAAAACCGCGCCTCCGGCATGACGGAGGATGCCTACTGGGCCTCCATGTTCGAGACACGCAAGCTTATGCTCACGCTCGAAAGCTACACACAGGCGCAGGAGGCGGCCTTCCTTGCGGCGGGGCACACGCGCGACGAGGCCGATGCGTGGCATGATTTTTGCTATGCGCTCACAAAAGCAGCCGTGGACACGCAGAACATCACGCTCGCCGTGCCGTACACCTGGACGCTCACGCGCGACAATTACAACACCGCAGGCACGTGGCCGGAGCTGACGCAGAGCGACGGCGCGCCCGGATAAAGCAGTTCCCCGCATCTTCGGATGCGGGGAAACGTTTATGTAGGCTAAAAGAGATATTTGATGAGCAGCAGCAGCACCAGCCCCGGGAAACCGGCCACGCCGATGACGAGCGCGTTGATCCAGTTGAGGCCGAGCGTGATGCCGATGGCGCTGCCGAAAAAGTTGAGCAGAAACAGCGCCGCGAAGCCAATGGCCGTGTTGAGCAGCAGCTTCAGGATCCAGCGGATCGGCTTTCGGAACAGCCGGATGACCAGCCAGACGAGAAACACGGCCGCGATCACGACCAGAATGTCCGTAAGTGTTTGCGACATAAGAAACCATCCTATTGTGTCAGATTTTTCAGATCGTGCACGGCGCAGTTGTACTTTGCGCGCAGCGCGTTGATCTCATAGATGCACGCCTCCATCAGCAGGGGATCGGTGATGTTGTCAAACTCGTTGTAGGCCTGTTCGAGCTCGCGGCGCACGCCGAGCATTTCGGCGCGCACGCGCTGTACCTCTGCGCGGTGCGCCCGCTGCTGCTTTCTCTGACTGGACATGGAAAAGCCTCCGTTCGCTTTTCTGTATATTCTATGCCGCCGGCGGCGGTTTTAGTCAGAGCGCAGCGAAATTTTCCAGGTATAGCAGCGGGTGACGTGCGCATACTGTGCCTGGACAACATATCCGACGCGCGCTGCAGCGAAGCAAACCCGCGGAGGCCGCCCGGCACACAGGCCGCGGCGCAGCATCCAATCCCTGCAAGAGCTTTGCAGGCTGTTGCATCCAGCGCGGGAACGACCCGCTCCGGACCACCGGAACGCCGTTCGGCACGGATTGCGTCAAGTGCCGGAGCGGCAGGGGACAGCCCGAAAAGTTCCGGGGCGGCGGGGAGCACACTTTTCGTGTTCCCCGTCTATTTTTTGGAATTCCTTGCATTTCCGGCCTTGATACGCTATACTAGATTAGTTAAGGTATGAAATGAATGCTACCACATCTTGTGATATGAGAGGGATCCAACGACATGGCAAAGGCCCCAACAACGACTTACGGCAATGACAGCATCTCGATGCTCAAGGGCGCGGAGCGCGTGCGCAAACGCCCCAGCGTCATCTTCGGCTCTGACGGGCTGGAGGGCTGCGAGCACGCGGTGTTTGAAATTCTTTCAAACGCGATCGACGAGGCGCGCGAGGGATTCGGCAATATTATAACCGTTACGCGCTACGAAGACAAGTCCATTGAGGTGGAGGATTTCGGGCGCGGCTGTCCGGTGGACTGGAACGAGAAGGAGCAGCGCTACAACTGGGAGCTGATCTTCTGCGAAATGTACGCCGGCGGCAAGTATAAAAACAACGAGGGCGAAAACTACGAGTACTCGCTCGGCCTCAACGGCCTCGGCGCGTGCGCCACGCAGTACGCCTCGGAATACATGGATGTGACCATCTGGCGCGACGGGAAAAAGTACACCCTGCATTTTCGCCATGGTGAGGTCGTCGGCGGGCTCGAGAGCGCCCCGGCCGACCGCAAAAAGACCGGCACGACCATCCGCTGGCGGCCGGATCTGGAGGTGTTCACGGACATCGACGTGCCCGAGAGCTATTTTCAGGACGTGCTGCACCGGCAGGCTGTGGTCAACCGCGGCGTGACGTTCCGCCTGCGCGTGCAGCGCGGCGGCGCGTTTGAGACGACGGACTACTGCTACGCCGACGGCATCCTCGACTACGTTAAGGAGCTGGCCGGGGAGGACGCGCTGACCGTCCCAACGTTCATCGAGACCGAGCGCCGCGGCCGCGACCGCGCGGATAAGCCGGAGTATAAGGTGAAGATCTCGGCGGCGTTCTGCTTTTCCAACCGCGTCAATGACATTGAATACTACCACAACTCGTCCTGGCTGGAGTACGGCGGCGCGCCGGAAAAGGCCGCGAAGAGCGCCTTCACCTCTGCCATCGACGCCTACATCAAGCAGCAGGGCAAGTACCAGAAGAGCGAGAGCAAGATCAGC
Organism: Firmicutes bacterium CAG:103; assembly: GCA_000432375.1. Lineage (GTDB taxonomy): Bacteria > Bacillota > Clostridia > Oscillospirales > Oscillospiraceae > CAG-103. The sequence continues at coordinate 98,172 of HF985795.1, read as the reverse complement.
TTTCAGGACGTGCAGGACTGCCTGATCCTCGTCACGAACTGCTTTTCGACCATCACGTCCTACGAAAACCAGACGAAAAAGGCCATCACGAACAAGTTCATCCAGGAGGCCATGACGGAGTTTTTCCGCGCCCAGCTCGAGATCTATTTCATCGAGCACAAAGCCGAGGCCGACCGCGTCATGGAGCAGGTGCTCATCAACAAGCGCAGCCGCGAGACGGCGGAAAAAGCGCGTCTGAACATCAAGAAAAAGCTCACCGGCAACGTTGACCTCGCCAACCGCGTGCAGAAGTTCGTCGACTGCCGCTCGAAGGACGTCTCCCGCCGCGAGATCTACATCGTGGAGGGCGACTCCGCACTCGGCGCCTGCAAACTCTCGCGCGACGCGGAGTTCCAGGGCATCATGCCCGTGCGCGGCAAGATCCTCAACTGCCTGAAGGCGGACTATGCGCGCATTTTTAAGAGCGATGTCATCACTGACCTCATGCGCGTGCTCGGCTGCGGCGTGGAGGTGCAGAGCAAGCAAGCCAAGGATCTCTCGGCGTTCAATCTCGAGAACCTGCGCTGGAATAAGGTCATCATCTGCACCGATGCCGACGTGGACGGCTTCCAGATCCGCACGCTCATTCTCACCATGCTCTACCGGCTCGCACCAACGCTCATCCGCGATGGCTATGTGTACATTGCCGAGTCGCCCCTGTATGAGATCGTGAGCAAGGGCAAGACTTACTTTGCCTATTCCGACCGTGAGAAGGCGGCCATCGTCGACAGCCTCGGCGGCGCAAAGGCGGATATCAACCGCTCGAAAGGTCTCGGCGAGAACGACCCCGAGATGATGTGGCTCACGACCATGAACCCCGACACGCGCAAGCTCATCCGTGTCATGCCGGAGGACGTCGAGCGCACGGCGCAGGTGTTTGACCTGCTCCTGGGCGACAATCTCGCCGGGCGCAAGGCGCACATCGCCGAGTGCGGCAGCCAGTTTCTCGATCTGGCCGATATTTCCTGAGAAAAACCTGCGTAAAGGAACGGTAACGTTATGCCGAGAAAAAAAGCACCGGAAATCAAGAAAACCGTTGACCCCAACGTCGTCGGGCTCAAGGCGGAGGTCATCTCCCAGCCCATCACCGAGACGCTGGAGCAAAACTATATGCCGTATGCGATGAGCGTCATCGTCTCGCGCGCGATCCCGGAGATCGACGGCTTCAAACCTAGCCACCGCAAGCTGCTGTACACGATGTACAAGATGAATCTGCTCACGGGCGGGCGCACAAAATCGGCCAACATCGTTGGCCAGACCATGCGCCTCAACCCGCACGGCGATGCCGCGATCTACGAGACCATGGTCCGTCTCTCGAAGGGTTACGGCGCGCTGCTGACGCCGTTTGTGGACTCGAAGGGCAACTTCGGCAAGGTGTTTTCGCGCGATATGTCCTATGCCGCCTCGCGTTATACGGAGGCGAAGCTCGCGCCCATCTGCGCCGAGCTCTTCGGCGACATTGACAGCGACACCGTCGATTTTGTCGATAACTACGACGGCTCCATGAAAGAGCCGGCCCTGCTGCCGACGCGCTTTCCCAATGTGCTCGTGTCGGCGAACCTCGGCATCGCCGTCGGCATGGCCAGCCAGATCTGCGGCTTCAACCTCGAGGAGGTCTGCCGCACGACGATCGCCTATCTCGAGGACCCGAACCACGACCTGCTCTCGACGCTCCCGGCGCCGGACTTTCCGACCGGCGGCGAGATCTTGTACGACCGCGATGAGATGGCCCAGATCTACCGCACCGGCCGCGGCAGCGTGAAGGTGCGCGCCCGCTGGCGCCACCTGCCGAAGGAAAACATCATCGAGATCTACGAGATCCCGTATTCCACGACCGTCGAGGCCGTCATCGACAAGGTGGCCGAACTCGTCAAGGCGGGCAAGCTGCGCGAGGTGGCCGACATGCGCGACGAGACCGACCTCAGCGGCCTGAAGCTCGCCATTGACCTCAAGCGCGGCGCAGACCCCGAGCAGGTCATGCAAAAGCTCTTCCGCCTCACGCCGCTGTGCGACAGCTTTGCCTGCAACTTCAACATCCTCATCGCCGGCAACCCGCGCGTGATGGGCGTGGGCGAGATCCTCGACGAGTGGATCGCCTGGCGCATGGAGTGCATCCGCCGGCGCGTGTTCTTCGACCTGCAGAAAAAGCGCGCCAAGCTCCACCTGCTGCAGGGCCTCGGCAAGATCCTGCTCGATATCGACCGCGCCATCGCCATCATCCGCAACACCGAGCGCGAGGCCGACGTGGTGCCGAACCTCATGGCGGGCTTTGATCTCGACGAGGTGCAGGCAAACTTCGTGGCCGAGATCAAGCTGCGCAACATCAACCGCGAGTACATCCTCAAGCGCACGGCCGAGACCGACGCGCTGGAAAAAGACATTGCCGACCTTGAGGCGACGCTCGAGAGCAAGCGCCGCATCCGCGGCATCATCATCCGCGAGCTCAAGGAGATCATCCGCAAGTACCCGTCGCCGCGGCGCACGGGCATCGTCGCGGCGGAGTCCGTGGCGCAGATGCCGGCCGAGGATCTTGTGCCGGATTACCCGGTGCAGCTGTTCCTCTCGCGCGAGGGCTATTTCAAGAAGATCACGCCGCAGTCGCTGCGCATGAGCGGCGAGCAGAAGTATAAGGACGGCGACGCGCTCAGCCAGAGCTTCGGCGCGACGAACCGCGGGGAACTTCTCATCTTCACCGACCGTCAACAGGTGTATAAGGCCAAGCTCTGCGACTTTGCGGACACGAAGGCGTCCGTGCTCGGCGTGTACCTGCCGACGGTGCTGTCCATGGACGCCGACGAGCACGTCCTGTGCATGGTCGACCCCGGCGACTACCGCGGCGAGCTGCTGCTCGTATTCGAAAACGGCAAGGCCGCGCGCATCCCCGTCTCGGCGTATGAGACCAAGACGAACCGCCGCCGCCTGACCGGCGCGTATTCGGACAAGAGCCCGCTCGTGGCCGTGCTGCCGCTGTACGAGGGCAGCGAGGTCGTGCTCTTTGCGTCCGACGGGCGCGCGCTGCTCTTCCCGCCGGAGGCCGTGTCGCTCAAGGCCTCGCGCACGACGCAGGGCGTCGCCGTCATGGCGCTGAAGAAAAAGGCCGTTGTCACGCAGGCACAGTTTGCGCCCGATACGCTCATCCGCAACCATGCGCGCTACCGCGCCAGGAGTCTGCCGGCCGCCGGCGCGCTGCTGCGCGAGGACGACCGCGGCGAGGAGCAGATGAGCCTGATCTGAGGAGAGAGAGATATGGATCTGCATCGTTTTTCCGCTTTTGATTATATGAAGCTGGTCGTCGGTTCGGCGCTCGTGGCCGCGGCGTTCCAGTTCTTCACGTTCCCGAACAGCATCGTCTCCGGCGGCGTGACCGGCATCGCCCAGATCATCCGCCTGCTGACCGGTATCCCCGTCGGCGTGCTGTCGATCCTCATCAACATCCCCATTTTCTATCTCGGCTGGCGGCACCGCCTCGGCACGCGCCGGCTCGTTCTGGCGCTGTGCGTCATGGCGCTCATCTCCGTGCTCATCGACGCGCTCGCGCTGACCGGCCTTGTCGTGACGGACGAGCCGATGCTCGGCGCAGTTTACGGCGGCGTGCTCAACGGTGCGGGCTACGGCCTGATCTATACCACCGGCACGACCGGCGGCGGCACGGACATCGTGGCCAAGATGCTGCGCCGGCGCTATCCGTACATCAACTTCGGCACGCTACTGTTCGGCATGAACGTCGTGGTCGTGCTGACGTTTGCCTTTCTGTTCAAAAAGTACGACAGCTGCATGTACACCATGATCGAGATGTTCATCAGCTCGAAGGTCGTCAACCTTGTGCTCTACGGCCCCGGCGTGTCGGAGGTGTGCTACATCATCACGAACAACGTTAACGCCATCAAGAGCGCCATCACCTGCACGATGGGCCGCGGCGTCACGCTGCTGCGCGGCGAGGGCGCGTGGTCTGGCAAGGAAATGCAGGTCATTCTCTGCGTGGTCAAGCGGCCGGAGATCGCCCAGCTGCGCGAGGTCGTGCGCTCGGTGGACGAGCACGCATTTGTCATCGTGTCCGAGGCCAAGGAAGTCTTTGGCCGCGGCTTTGGAAACATCTACGGCGACGATTGAAAGGAGCGGGGTATGCACAAACGCTGCATCGCCGGCATCCTGCTGGCGGCACTGCTGGTGTCGCTGTGCGGATGCACGTCCGTGTTTGACAAGGAATATCTGTCGGTGCGCCCGTATGAGGAGCCGTCGAACCTCCTGACGGATGCCGACACGACGCAGATCCGCAATTATGCGGGTCTCATGCGCGCGCTCAATACCATGGCGGCGCAGTACGAGCGCTCGTTCGTGCTGGCCTTCGGCGACTATGACGGCATCATTGCCGACGATCTGGCCGCCGCCTGTGAGGAGCTGCGCACCGGTACTGCCATCGGCGCGTACTGTATCGAGAGCGTCAGCTATGAGACCGAGCAGGTGATCGCCTACTGCGAGGCGAGCATCACCATCACCTACAACCGGCCGGAGAGCGAGGTGCGCTCCATTTACAGCGCCCAGACGCAAAAGAGCATCCTCGACTGCGTGGTCGATGCGCTCGACCGGCAAAAGACGCAGTTTGCCATCCAGATCAGCACCAGCACGCTCGAAGCGGACGATGTGGCCGCGCTCGTGCGCTCGGCGTGCCTGAACCAGCCGCAGCTCGTTGTGGATTTCCCGAGCATCGACGTGACGGTCTACAGCGGCAGCAGCAACAGCCAGAAGATCTTCGGCATCACGCTGCAGTACAGTGTCAGCGAATCCGCGGTCAATGACCGCCGCACCCAGCTCGACGGCCGCGTGCGCACGCTCACGTCTGCGCTCACGACAGGCGAGCAGGAGACACCGCTGCAGGCGGCGCTCGTCGTCATGCGCGCCTGCGAGCAGCGGATCGCACCTGTGAGCACGGCGTATGATGCGCTCGTGAACGGTTCTGCCGACAGTTACGGTCTGGCCATGGCCTACAAGGCGGTCTGCGACGCGCTGAACATCCCGTGCCAGGTCGTCAGCGGCCGCTTCCAGGGGACGGATCGCTGCTGGAACATCGTGCAGGTCGGCGGCAATTACTATCATCTGGATCTGTCCATGCAGTCGGAGACGCTGTGGCTGCGCAGCGATGAGAGCATGCGCAGCACCTATCAGTGGGACGCGGAGGGCTGCCCGGCCTGTACGGCGCAGTCGTTCATCTGGCGCGAGGGACAGAAGCTGTAACACCGGATTCGCAAAAAAGATCAAAAAAGGCTTGACAAGTCGGCTTTTTGTGGTAAAATAACGCTTGCATTCACGAAATGCGGGCATAGCTCATTTGGCAGAGCGCCACCTTGCCAAGGTGGAGGTAGCGAGTTCGAATCTCGTTGCCCGCTCCAGATTGAGAACCACACACAGCAAAAACACCGCACGAAGTGCGGTGTTTTTGCTGTGCTTTGCTGCGCTCAGCAGCGCGTTTTTGGTCAGACCCAGAGAAAGAAAACACAATCTAAGGAGGAACCTTCATGAACGCAGATGTTGTCATTGTCGGTGCGGGCCCTTCCGGAATCTTCACGGCACTGGAACTGCTGCGCCGCGGCACCCCGGAGAAGATCGTCATGATCGAGCAGGGGCAGGCCATTGAAAACCGCCGCTGCCCGAAGGCCAAGACTGGCCGGTGCATGAACTGCAAGCCGTACTGCCACATTACGACCGGGTTCTCCGGCGCGGGCGCGTTTTCGGACGGAAAGCTCTCACTGTGCAGCGACGTCGGCGGCGACCTGCCCACTCTCGTCGGCGAGCAGAAGGCGCAGGAGCTCATCGACTACGCCGACAGCATCTATCTGGAGTTCGGCGCGGACGAGCACGTCGAGGGTCTGGAGAATACGGAGGAGATCAAGCAGATCCGCACGCGCGCCATCCGCGCGGGCCTGCGTCTGGTCGACTGCCCGATCCGTCACCTCGGCACGGAAAAGGCGCACGAGGTCTACCTCGGCATCGAAAACTACCTGCGCGACCACGGGGTGGAGATGCTCTTCGGCTGCACGTGCGAGGACGTCATCCTGCGCGACGGCCGCTGCTGCGGCGTCGTGGCGCACGATGGGCACCAGGACTACACCATTGAGGCCAGGCACACCGTCATCGCCACCGGCCGCCGCGGCGCCGACTGGCTGGAGAAGGTCTGCCTCGAGAACGGCGTGGAGCACAAGCCCGGCACGGTCGATATCGGCGTGCGCGTCGAGGTGCGCAACGAGATCATGGAGTCGGTCAACCGCGTGCTGTACGAGTCCAAGCTCATCGGCTACCCGGCCCCGTTCAAGAACAAGGTGCGTACGTTCTGTCAGAACCCCGGCGGCTTTGTGTCGCAGGAGAACTATGATAACGACCTCGCCGTCGTCAACGGCCATGCTTACAAGGAGCTCAAGTCGCCCAACACGAACGTGGCCATCCTCTGCTCGCACAACTTCTCCGTGCCGTTCAACCAGCCGATCGCCTACGCGCAGAAGGTCGGCGAGCTGACGAATATGCTCGGCGCGGGCCACATCATGGTGCAGCGCTTCGGCGATATCCTCGACGGCAAGCGCACCTGGCAGAAGGAGCTCATGCAGTCGAACGTCCGCCCCACGCTGCCGGACGCCGTCGCGGGCGACATCACGTCTGCCATGCCGTACCGCGCCATGCTCAATATCATCAACTTCATCAAGGCCATGGACGAGGTCGTGCCCGGCTTTGCCGCCTATGAGACGCTGCTGTACTCTCCGGAGCTGAAGTTCTACAGCAACCGCATCGCCATGGACGCCGACCTGAACACGAACGTGCCCGGCCTGCACTGCCTGGGCGACTCCTCCGGCTGGACGCGCGGCCTGATGATGGCCTCGGCCATGGGCGTGCTCATGGGCCGCAAGCTCGCCGGGATGCTCTGATCCGCAGCGGGAGGCCTTGTCAGTTTCTGCACAAAAATGCTTGACAAATTTCTGCGATCCGGTACTATAAGAGGGATGGAAAACGGATATATCCGCCCCGGCGGAGGGAAGGAATCGTTTATGGATGGACTGAAAAAAGCATATTACCGTACCTACCAGCAGGTGTTTGACATTGGTATGCGCTGCCTGCACTGGCGCAAGCCGATCGTGATCTCCGGCGCCGGCTGCATCCGGCAGGTGCCGGATGTGCTGAGCAAGAGCGGCGTGACGAAGGTCATGGTCGTCACCGGCTCGCACGTGGTCAAGTCGCTCGGGCCGAAGCTGTTTGCCGCGCTTGAGGACGCCGGCATGCCTTACGAGGTGTTCAGTGAGGTCGAGGCCAACCCCTCGGTGAACACGGTCGAGAAGATCCGCGCGCAGTACACGGACACTGGCTGCAGCGGCTTTGTCGCCCTTGGCGGCGGCAGCCCGATGGACGCGACCAAGGGCGCGGCTGCCCGCGTCGCCTGCCCGAAAAAGACCTGCGACGATATGGCCGGCGTCATGCGCGTCGGCAAGACCGTGCCGCCCATCGTCGCCATTCCGACGACGTCGGGCACCGGCAGCGAGACGACGATCGCCGCCGTCATCACCGACAGCGAGACGCACCACAAGTACGCGCTCATGGATCTCAAGCTCATGCCGCTGTATGCCATCCTCGACCCGGAGCTGACTGTCGGCCTGCCGCCGCGCACGACCGCGACCACCGGCATGGACGCACTCACGCACGCGATCGAGGCGTACATCAGCTGGACGTATAACACCAAGGAGAGCCTGCGCCTCGCCGAAGAGGCCGTCAAGCTCATCTTCGATAATCTCGAGCTGGCATACCAGCACGGCGAGGATCTCAAGGTCCGCGAGAACATGATGATCGCTGCCTTCAAGGCCGGCTTTGCCTTCTCCCGCGCCGGCGTCGGCAACGTGCACGCCATCGCGCACACGCTCGGCGGCCTGTACAACACGCCGCACGGTCTGGCAAACGCGGTCATCCTGCCGATCGTCCTCGAGGACTACGGTGAGGCCGTGTATCCGAAGCTCGCGCGCCTGTGCGAGATCGCCGGCGTCAAGGCCGACGGCACGGACGCCGAGAAGGCGCAGGCCTTCATCGCGGAGATCTATGCCATGAACGAGCGCATGGGCATCCCGAAGGGCTTTGACTTCATTCAGGAAGAGGACATCCCGCAGATCATCACCTGGGCGCTGGCCGAGGCCAACCCGAACTATCCGGTGCCGGTCGTGTACAACGCCGCGCGCTGCCGCAAGGTCATCGATACCATCCGCGCCAAGGCTGCGGAGAACCCGCCCGCCGAGACATAAGAACAAAAAAAGCCCGCTTCGCACGGCCGTGCGAAGCGGGCTTTCTTGTCCGGCAGGCTCATGCGGCCTGCCGCTCTTTTTTGCCGCAGATGCCGCCGTGGAGCACAAAGCGGCAGAAGCGATTGTCCGGGTGCGCCGACACGATGCGGTAGATCAGCAGCGTGATCGCATAAGCGATCGCGGCGGCGATCAGCCCCACGATCATCCCGCTGAGCACGTCGGACGGGTAGTGCGCCATGAGATAGTTGCGCGCCACGCCCATCGCTGCCACGAACAGATAGGCCCACCAGCGCGCGGGCTTTTTGCCTGTGAGCACGAGCGCGGTCACGCCGGCCATCGCGGCCGTCACATGGCCGGAGGGGAAGGAGTACTCGCTCTCGGCATACGCGCCGGCGGCCTGCCACCAGGTGTGGAAGGGCTCTACCGTCAGCGGACGCGGCCGGGCGACAAAGTCCTTGAGCCAGAAGTTCGTGATGAGCGCGCCGCAGCACACGGCGCCGAACATGCAGATGCCCGCCTTGCGCGTTTTTGGAAACAGCATCAGCACGATGCCGAGCACGAGAAAGAGGATGCCCTTCTCGCCCAGCAGCGTGATGGCCCGGCACAGCGGCGTGAAGAAGCCGCCGGCCGCTTCGGCCAGATTGTGCAGCGCCTGCAAAATGGCGTAGTCATAGCCCGCAAACGCGGTGTTGAGCCACTGCGCGATCGCAGTCAGTTCCATAAGAAATCACCGTCCAGGTACAAAGAATATCTATAGAAAAGACGAAAAAGTTCGCCAGAGTGTAAAAAGGATTTAAAATCTCTGTAAAGCGACTTTGCAATCTTACACCGTGCGCATGGATTTTGCAACCGTTACCGGCGGCATCGACCCTTAAAATTTTGGATGAATGTTTTTCAATGAAAACGAAAATAGAATGTTTTCTGCATTTTGGGCGCGATATCCGGCCGGAGGGCTTGACTTTGCCGGGAAAAATCAATATGCTGGTAAGGAAAAATTCTATCTGGAACAGGAGCGATGTTTGCATGATTCTCGATTGCAGCAAATATGTCGGCCCGTGCCGCTGCGGCCGCGAGCACACACTGGAGACGAAGAAGGTCGTCGTGGAGTATAATGCGCTCGACAAGTTTGACCAGTACATGGACGAGGTCGGCCTGGGCGGCAAGCGCGCCGTCATTTACGATACGAACACCTACAACCTCCCGACGCTCAGGCACGTGCGCGCCGACCAGGAGATCGTCCTCAACGCCGAGGGCCTGCACTCCGAAAAGGGCATGATCGAGGACATGATGCGCCAGCTTGACCATCCGGACGTCATCGTCGCGGTCGGCTCGGGCACGATCATGGACTTCGGCCGCTACCCGGCCTACCATCTCGGCATTCCGTTCGTCGCCGTACCGACGCTGGCGAGCTCCGACGGCTTCACGGCCAACATCTGCTCGATCATCATCGACGGACAGAAAAAGTCCATCCCCATGCAGGCGGCGGCGCTCGTCGTCTGCGACCTGAACGTCGTCTCCGGCGCGCCCCTGTGGCTGACCGTGAGCGGCATTTCGGACATTCTGGCCAAGTACATTTCCCTCGCGGACTGGAAGATCGCGCACCTCGTCTCGGGCGAGTATTACTGCCCGATGGTCGCCGACCTCGCGCAGGAGGCGCTGACCATCATGCGCAAGGCGGCCGACGATATGGCGGCCGGCGGCAAGCCGGACTTTGAGGCCATGACCATGGCGCAGATGATCTCCGGCCTGACCATGCAGCTGCTCAACCACTCCCGCGCCGCCTCCGGCGCCGAGCACCTGATGGCGCATCTGGTGGAGATGAAGCCGCCGCGGTTTGAAAATGCGCACGGCATGCACGGCCAGTGCGTCGGCGTGGGCACGTACCTGTGCGCGAAGGAGTACCACTACCTCGCCTCGCTCCCGACGCCGAAGGCCAAGCCCTTTGAGCCGCTGAGCCGCGCGTGGGTGGACGAGAAGTTCGGCCCGCTCGCCGACGGCATCATGAAGGAGAACGAAAACGACGTGCTCGGTACGTTCGACCCGCAGAACATCGTCGACCACTGGGACGAGATCCGCGCCATCATCGCCGAGATCCCCTCGGCCGAGGAGCTGGCCGCGCTGTGCGAGAAGCTCGGCGCGTTCTACAAGCCCGAGCAGATCGGTATCGATCCGGCCCTGTCGGAGGACATGCTCAGCGTTTCGGCGGCCATCCGCAACCGCCTGACGCTCATCCGCATGCGCCGTGTGCTCGATTTCGGCGAATAATTGCAGACATGTGTGCGCCCGGAAGCAGCCGCTTCCGGGCGTTTTCCGCTTGTGAAACAAGGCGGATGGTGGTATAATATTCTGATTTGATTTTTCACGAAGGGAGGCCGTTTCGTGCCGGATTTTGAAGTTGTTTCGCCCTACGAGCCGTCGGGCGACCAGCCCGAGGCGATCGACACGCTCGTGCAGGGGCTGGAAAACGGCATCGACGAGCAGGTGCTGCTCGGCGTGACCGGCTCCGGCAAGACGTACACGATGGCCAAGGTCATCGAGCGCGTCCAGCGGCCGACGCTCGTGCTCGCGCACAACAAGATCCTCGCGGCGCAGCTGTGCAGCGAGTTCAAGGAGTTTTTCCCGAACAACGCCGTGGAGTATTTCGTCTCCTACTACGACTACTACCAGCCGGAGGCGTACATCCCGCACACGGACACGTTCATCGAAAAGGACGCCTCCATCAACGATGAGATCGAGCGCCTGCGCCACTCGGCCACGTCGAGCCTGTTCGAGCGGCGGGACGTGATCGTCGTCTCGTCCGTGTCCTGCATCTACGGCCTCGGCGACCCGATCGACTACGCCAACATGGTCATCTCCCTGCGCACCGGCCAGCAGCGCGACCCGGAGGAGCTCATGCGCAAGCTCATCGACATCCGCTACGAGCGCAACGACATTGCCTTCGCGCGCAATATGTTCCGCGTCCGCGGCGATACGATCGACATTTTCCCGGCCTATTCCTCGGACCATGCCGTGCGCGTGGAGTTCTTCGGCGACGAGATCGACCGCATTTCGGACATCAACGTCGTCACCGGCGCGCCCATCCGCACGCTCAGCCACGTGGCGATCTATCCCGCGTCGCACTACGTCACGACGCACGAGAAGATGGAGCGCGCCATCGGCGAGATCCGCGCCGAGTGCGACGCGCGCGTGAAAACGTTCGAGCAGCAGGGCAAGCTCCTCGAGGCGCAGCGCATTCGCCAGCGTACGGACTATGACATTGAGATGATGCAGGAGCTTGGCTACTGCTCCGGCATCGAGAACTATTCGCGCATCATCAGCGGCCGTGCCCCCGGCAGCGCGCCGATGACGCTGCTGGACTATTTCCCGAAGGACTTTCTGCTCTTCGTCGACGAGAGCCACGTCACGCTGCCGCAGGTGCGCGCCATGTACCGCGGCGACCGTGCGCGCAAGGACTCGCTCGTCGAGTACGGCTTCCGCCTGCCGAGCGCGTATGATAACCGCCCGCTGAAGTTTGAGGAGTTCGAGCAGCGGGTGCATCAGGCCATCTACGTCTCGGCCACGCCGGGCGACTATGAGCGCGAGCACGCGGGCCAGATCGCCGAGCAGATCATCCGGCCGACCGGCCTGCTCGACCCGCAGATCTTCGTGCGGCCCATTGAGGGACAGATCGACGACCTCATCGGCGAGATCAACGCGCGCATTGCCAAAAACGAGCGCACGCTCGTGACGACGCTCACGAAGAAAATGGCTGAGGATCTCTCGGCTTACCTCACGAATGCGGGCATCCGCTGCCGCTATCTGCACCATGACATCGGCGCGATCGAGCGCATGGAGATCATCCGCGACCTGCGCACCGGTGCGTTTGACGTGCTCGTCGGCATCAACCTCCTGCGCGAGGGGCTTGACCTGCCGGAGGTGTCGCTCGTGGCGATCCTTGACGCGGACAAGGAGGGCTTCCTGCGCAGCGAGACGAGTCTCATCCAGACGATCGGCCGCGCGGCGCGCAACGCCGAGGGCACGGTCATCATGTATGCGGATCAGGAGACGGCCGCCATGCACGCGGCCATCCTGGAGACGAACCGCCGCCGCGCCANNNNCCCCGCCGCCGCGCCAAGCAGGCGGCGTACAATCAGGCGCACGGCATCGTGCCGAAAACGATCGTCAAGAGCGTGCGCGAGCTGCTCGAAATTTCGAGCGACGTCGAAGCGCCCAAACGCGCCGACGGCGTGAAGATGACGGAGGCCGAGCGCCGGGCCGAGATCGCGCGGCTCGAGGCGCAGATGAAAAAGGCGGCCAAAATGCTCGAATATGAGTACGCCGCCGTGCTGCGTGACCGGCTCATTGAGCTGCGCGGCCAGTGACGTGCAAGGAGGACACCCGAATGAAACTCATGATTCTCGACGGCAACAGCATCGTCAACCGCGCCTTTTACGGCATCCGCATGCTCAACGCGCCCGACGGCACGCCGACGAACGCGGTCTACGGCTTTCTGACCATTTTCCAGCGCATTCTCGAGCTCGAGCAGCCGCAGGCGGTGTGTGTGGCGTTCGACGTGCACGCGCCGACGTTCCGTCACGAGCAGTACGCGCTCTATAAGGCCCAGCGCAAGCCCATGCCGGAGGAACTCGTCGTGCAGATGCCGCTGCTCAAGCAGACGCTCGACCACATGGGCATCCGGCGGCTGGAGCTGGCCGGGTGGGAGGCGGACGACCTGCTCGGCACGGTCGCCAAACGCTGCGAGGCCGCCGGCTGGGCGTGCGAGATCGTCACCGGCGACAAGGACAGCCTCCAGCTCATCACGGACACCACCCATGTCTGCCATGTCAAGACCCGCATGGGCCAGACGGAGACGATCGAATACACGCCCGAAGTCTTCCGCGCCGAGTACGGCTTCGACCCCATCCACATGATCGACCTCAAGGCGCTCATGGGCGACAGCTCGGACAACATTCCCGGCGTGCCCGGCATCGGCGAAAAGACGGCGAAGGATCTGCTCGTGCGCTTCGGCACGGTGGCGGATATTTACCGTGATCTCGACACGCTGGACATCAAGCCCGGCGTGCGCAAAAAACTCACGGAAGGGCGCGAGAGCGCGCAGCTGTCGTTCGACCTTGCCACCATCCGCACGGACGCGCCCATTGATTTCGCGCCCGAATCCGCCGTCTGGGACCGGGACTACCGCCCCGAGCTCTATGACTGGTTCCGGCGGCTGGGCTTTTTGAAGCTCTCGGAAAAGTGGGGGCTGCAGCCGGCTGACGGCGCGGCCGCGCCGGAAAATGCGCTGCCGCCCCTGCCGACCGTCGACGTGACGGACAGCACAGCGCTGCACGCGCTTGAGCAGGCGGTCACGGCGGCGCCGTATGTCGCGGTGCTCGCGTCCGAAGGGCTCGACGCGCTCACGCTCTGCGACGGCAAGGCGTGTTATGCGCTCGCGTGGGCGCAGCTTGGCGATGACTATAACGCATTTTTGCGCCTGCTGTTTTCCGACCGCGTGCGCAAGGCGGGCCACAACATCAAAGACCTCATGCGCGCGCTGCTCGCCGAGGGTCTGCCGACGGACGGGTTCGTGTTTGACACGGCGCTGGCGGCCTATCTGCTCGACGCCACGGCCGGGAACTATGATCTCCCGCGTCTCGCGCAGGCGTATCTCGGCGGGGAAGCGCCGGATGTGCAGGCCGTCTGGGCGCTGCAGCCGGTGCTGCGGGAAAAGATGGACGCGCTCGGCATGCTGCCGCTTTATACGGACATCGAGCTGCCGCTGTGCCCGGTGCTGGCGCGCATGGAGCACACGGGCTTTCTCGTGGACCGCAAGGCGCTGTATGATTTCGGCGAGAGCCTCACGAGCGCCATCGAGCAACTGCAGCAGAGCATTTGGGCCTGCGCGGGCGAGCCGTTCAACATCCAGTCGCCGAAGCAGCTCGGCCACGTGCTGTTTGACCAGCTCATGCTCCCGGCCGGGAAAAAGACCAAGACCGGCTGGAGCACGAATGCCGCCGTGCTCGAAAAGCTGCGCGGCAAGCACCCGATCATTGACCAGATCCTCGACTACCGCATGCTCACGAAGCTCAAGTCCACCTATGCCGACGGGCTGCTCAAGGAGATCTCGGCCGACGGGCGCATCCACACGAACTTCCAGATGACCGTCACGGCGACAGGACGCCTGTCGTCCACCGAGCCGAACCTGCAGAACATCCCCGTACGCCGCGAGCTCGGCGCGCAGATCCGCAACATGTTCGTGGCCTCGCCCGGCAAGGTGCTCGTAGACGCGGACTACAGTCAGATCGAGCTGCGTCTGCTGGCGCATATTGCCGATGATGAGACCATGATCGCGGCCTTCCGCAGCGGGGAGGACATCCACGCCGTCACGGCGTCGCAGGTGTTCGGTGTGCCGCTCGACGAGGTCACGCCGCTGCAGCGTTCACACGCCAAGGCCGTCAATTTCGGCATTGTCTACGGCATTTCGGCCTTCAGCCTCGCGCAGGATATCGGCGTGTTCCAGAGCGAGGCCAAGGCGTATATGGACAGCTATTTTGCCAAGTACCACGGCGTGCGCGACTATATGAAGCGCATTGTCGAGCAGGCGAAGGCCGACGGTTACGTCACGACGCTTTTCGGCCGCCGGCGCGACCTGCCAGAGCTGAAATCGTCGAATTTCAACCTCCGCAGCTTTGGCGAGCGCGTGGCGCTCAATATGCCCATTCAGGGCACGGCGGCGGATATCATCAAGGCCGCCATGGTGCGCGTGGACGCGCGCATGCGCGCCGAAGGACTGGAGGCAAAGCTCCTGCTGCAGGTGCACGACGAGCTCATCGTCGAGTGCCCGGCAGCGGAGGCCGAAACGGTCCGCGCCATCCTCATCGAGGAGATGGAGCACGTGGTCGATTACCGCGTGCCGCTGCTCGTGGACGCAAAGATCGGCGCGAGCTGGGCGGAGGCGCACTGATGGACTACACGATCTGCGACGCCGCAGCGGCGCACCTGCCGCAGCTCGCCGCGCTCGAGTGCGCGTGCTTTTCCGCGCCTTGGACGCGCGCGCAGCTGGCCGGTCAGCTGCCGGACGACCGGCACGTGTTTCTCATCGCGGCTGCGGGGGAGACGGTGCTCGGCTACGCAAACTTTCTGCACGTGCTCGATGAGGGCGACATCGGCAATGTCGCCGTTGCGCCGGAGCACCGGCGGCAGGGCATCGCGGACGCGCTGCTCGACGCGCTGTGCGCGCGGGCGGCGGCGCTCGATCTCGCATTCCTGACGCTGGAGGTGCGCGCATCCAATGCGCCCGCCATCGCGCTGTACCGCAAGCACGGGTTTCAGACCGTCGGTCAGCGCCGAAATTACTATCAGAAGCCGGACGAGGACGCGCTCCTCATGACCTGGTTCCGGAGAGAGGCAGAGACGATATGATTATTCTTGCGATTGAATCCTCCTGTGACGAGACGGCCGTCGCCCTCGTGCGCGACGGGCGCGAGGTGCTGACCGATCAGGTCTTTTCCCAGGCTGACCTGCACGCCATTTACGGCGGCGTCGTGCCCGAGATCGCCTCGCGCTCGCACGTGGAGGTCATCTCCCAGCTGGCCGACCGCGCGCTGGCAGTGACCGGCCTGACCCGCGGCGACATCGATGCCGTGGCCGCATCGATGCCGTGGCCGTCACCTGCGCGCCGGGGCTCATCGGCGCGCTGCTCGTCGGCGTGAACTTTGCCAAGTCCGCCGCGCTCGCGCTCGGCGTGCCGCTCATCCCGGTGCACCATGTGCGAGGCCACATCGCGGCCAACTACATCGCCTACCCGGAGCTGAAGCCGCCGTTCGTGTGCCTGGCTATTTCGGGCGGCAACACGCTCATCTGCGACGTGCGCGACTATACCGACCTGCGCATCCTCGGCGCCACGCGCGACGATGCGGCCGGCGAGTGCTTTGACAAGACCGCGCGTGTACTCGGCCTGCCGTACCCCGGCGGCAAGCCCATCGACGACCTGTCCAAGACCGGCGACGACCGGAAGTACAAGCTCCCCATCGGCCACGTGGACGGCTGCCCGTATGACATGAGCTTCAGCGGCCTGAAAACGGCCGTCATCAACCTTGCCCACACGGCGGAGCAGAAGGGCGAGCCGCTCGATAAGCCCTCGCTCGCCGCGTCATTCTGCCGCGCCATGAGCGAGAGCCTCGTGCCGCGCACGATGGCGGCGGTCCGCGAGCTCGGCTATGACAAGCTCGCCGTGGCGGGCGGCGTCGCGGCCAAGGGGGGGGCGTCGCGGCCAACTCCCGCATCCGCGGCGATTTTCAGGCCGCGTGTGACGCGGCCGGCATCCGCCTGTTCGTCCCGCCGCTGAAGCTCTGCGGCGACAACGCCGCCATGATCGGCTGCCAGGCGTATTATGAGTATCTGCGCGGCGCGCGCGCCGGCAGCGAACTCAACGCCTGGGCTAATATGGAGATCTCCGAGGTGCCGTTTTATGGGCGTGCATGACGGCCACCGCGCCCGTATGAAGGCGCGCTTCGTGCGCAATGGGCTCGATAATTTCGATGACCACAGCGTGCTCGAGCTGCTGCTGTTTTACGCCGTGCCGCGGCGCGATGTCAACGAGCTCGCGCACGCGCTGCTGGATCATTTCGGCACGCTCGACGCGGTCTTTGAGGCAAGCTACGAGGACATGATGCGCGTGCCCGGCGTGGGGGAGAACGTGGCCACGCTCCTCACGCTCATCCCGCAGGTCGGCCGCCGGTACCAGATGGCCAAGCGCCGCCAGCAGACGATCCTGCGCTCGAGCGAGGACGCCGGGAACTATCTCGTGCCGCTGTACCTGTATGAGCGCACGGAGGTCGTCTACCTCCTGTGTCTGGACGCCAAGTGCGGCCTCATCAGCTGTAAGGAGGTCGGCCGCGGCGTGGTCAATGCCGCAGAAGTGTCCGTGCGCGCCATCGTCGAGACGGCCCTGTCGCAGAAGGCGGTGTCCGTCATCCTCAGCCACAACCACGTGGACGCTTATGCGCTGCCGTCGCGCGAGGATGAGCTCACGACGCGCCGCATCCGGGACGCACTTTTGCTCGTAGGAATCACGCTCGCGGATCATATCATAGTCTGCGGCGAGGATTATGTGTCGTTTGCCGACAGCGGCCTGCTCTGAATCATCACCAGCGGCACAAATCCTGCATTTTGCCTGTCAAGCTTTTTTTCAAATCTCTCGCGGCTGCGAGAGATTTGTGTTATGGTAATAAAATCGGTTTTTGCGAAATCCACAAAGTCCGTTTCCGACGTTTCCTTATTTATGCAGAATCGGAGCAAACACTTGAAATAGAAAAGAAAATCCGGTGTTGAAAAGTCGGTTGAAAATGTTGATAACTCACAGCAAACAGGAAGCCGGCAAAAAGTTATGTAAACACATTGTCACGAAAATGTAAGAACTTTGATCTTCTCCGCGGGCGGGAAAGCCTGAAACAGCGCGTGTTTTTCGGGGTGGTGTAACAGTGCAAATTCTGCACAACTGACAGGAAACGAAAAAAATCGACAGCTTGTGCAGGAATG
>HF985795.1:65533-80333 GCA_000432375.1 Firmicutes bacterium CAG:103 | reverse complement strand
TTGTGCAGGAATGCGACATTTTTTCATGCATGAAAACAAATAGTAATCGTCGAACTTTTTTGTTGACATCCATGGAGACATGTGATAGAATGTGCAAGCTGTAAGAAATGTGCTAGTGTAGCTCAGTCGGTAGAGCAGCTGATTCGTAATCAGCAGGTCGTGTGTTCGAGTCACATCACTAGCTCCAGAAACGCCCTGTGGTCTTTGGCCGCAGGGCATTTTTGTACTCTGCCGCTTGACGCGGCGGCAGGGGCACGGTATAATAAAGTATGCATAGAGCCGTTTGGAACGGCGCTTTTATTTTCCTACTAAATTAGACACATCTAACTAAAAACAGGAGGTGCGGCGCAATGGCCACAGCAAAGCAAAACGAAACTTTCGCGGACACACTGGCGACGGTGCTGCATCAGGATGCCGAGCACACGGTCTATCGTCTCGGTGGCGCCGATGGGGAAGTGGTGCAGACGGTCTACCCGGTTTTCCCGGGCATTGAGATCGTGTATCACGACGTGCACGCCACGGTCTGCGCCATGCAGCGCACACGCGCGCCCGGCTGTCTGGAGATCCACCACTGCCGCGAGGGGCGCATCGCCTACCCGTATGGCGACGCATGCTTTTTCCTTTCGCCGGGCGATCTGGCGATCGTGCGGCGCTCGGCGGCAGCGGCCCCGGCGCGCTTCCCGACCGGGCACTACCACGGCATCACGGTATCGATCGACCCGGCACGCGCACCGGACTGCCTGTCGTGCTTTCTCGAGGACGTTGAGGTGCGGCCGAGCGCACTCATCGAAAAATTCTGCGCGGACTCTGCCTGCTTTGTCACGCGCTCGTCACAGGGCGTGGCGCACATTTTTGCCGAGCTCTACTCCGTGCCGGAGGCCATCCGCAAGGGCTATTTCAAAGTCAAGATCCTGGAGCTGCTGCTGTTTTTGAGCGCGTTCCCCGTGCAGGCGGCCCAGCCGCAGCACAGCTACCCGCAGGCGCAGGTGCAGCTCGCCGAGCAGATCGGCGCATATCTGCTCGAGAACACGGAGCGGCGGCTGACGGTCGCGGAGCTCTCGCAGCGCTTCGGCGCCTCGGCCACGCTCATCAACAGCAGCTTTCGCGGCGTGTACGGCATGTCGCCGGCGGCGTTTCTGCGCGCGCAGAAAATGCATGGCGCTGCCCGGCTCCTGCGGCAGACCGACCGCACGGTGCTGGATATTGCCGGCCAGTTTGGGTATGATAACGGCAGCAAGTTCGCCAAAGCGTTCCGGGACGTCATCGGCGTCTCGCCCAACGCCTACCGCAGCGGCATCGACTGCGACAGCTGCGCGCCGGAGGCGCCGGCGGTCTGACGGCGGGGCGGACGACATTTTTCATTTTGGAGCCATGTTCCGATGATTTGGAGCGGATGCCGGGTGTATCATGCAGTATCATAGCATCAGAAAGCAACAAAACGCGCAGCTTTTCACACATGAGTTAGGCAACTTTAACTATCAATCGCGCAGCATTGCTCACTGCGCGAAAACCGGTAAACAACCACAGACAAGGAGGCAAGCCATGTCGGAGGAAAACGTCGTACGGCTCTGCGCGCCGACACTGGCCGGGATCAAGACCGGCAGCCTGTTCCCCTGTCCGTATGAAAACCGGGAGACTTTGCTCATGGAGATCCGCCAGTATAACCAGGTGCTGGTTCCCAAAGGACTCTGCCTCCTCCCGCTGCGATTCACGGACAAGAGCGCACTGCTGTATCTGTACCGCCCACGCGATCTGGAGCGGGATCTGCAGGACCAGTTGGCAGCAGAGATTCTGCGGCACGCAGGCTATGTCTGCGGCAGCAGCGAGCAGTGCCTGATGAAGCTCATCGAGCGGCTGCGCGCGTACGACGAATTCCCCCACGAGATCGGCCTGTTTCTGAGCTATCCGCCGGAAGACGTCAAAGGGTTCATCGAGCACCACGCGGCTGATTTCAAGTACGCCGGCCTCTGGAAGGTGTACGGCGACGAGCAGCGGGCGCGCGACCTCTTTGCAAAATACCAGCGGTGCACGGAGATCTATTGCCAACGTCTGCACGCGGGCTCGAGCATTGCGCAGCTCGCCGTGAACGTGCAGCAGCGAAATACAGCACAAAAGGAAAGGATGTTACCATCATGAAAAAAGCAGCAGTCATCTATTGGAGCGGCACCGGCAACACCGAGGCCATGGCCAACGCCGTGCTCGAGGGCATGAAAAGTGCCGGCGCGGACGCGGTGCTTCTGACCGCCTCCGATGTGGATGGTTCCGCCATCGGCGGATATGACGCCGTGGCGCTCGGCTGCCCGGCCATGGGCTCTGAAGTTCTGGAGGACATGGAGTTCGAGCCAATGTTCGACGGCTGCAAGTCCAGCCTGAAAGGCAAACGTGTCGCCCTGTTCGGCTCTTACGGCTGGGGCGGCGGCGAGTGGATGCACAACTGGGAGCGCGACTGCCGCAGCTCCGGTATCCAGCTCGCGTGCGACAGCGTGATCTGCAACGAAGCGCCCGATGACGCGGCCCTCGCGGCCTGCCAGGCGCTCGGCAAGGCGCTCGTCGGTTAATTTCTTTCGATCGTACCCGGAATCTCTCCGGTTACCGATACCAACAACAGACGCATCAAGCCAAATCACCTCACCTCTCTTCTCTTCCCCCATTCCCTGCAGCGGTGTGACACCACGCACTTTGCCTGTGCGTGACCGCTGTCCCCAACAAAGAATCGTCCGCCGGATTCCCCTTCCGGGCGGACGATTTTTTTCTGCCCGCGCTTGACAACGCGGCGCATATCTGCCTATCATAATTCAGAGTGCAAATCCGGGAGGGGCGTCTATGCGCATACATGAATTCGGAACCGAACACGAAAAGACTGTCCTGCTGCTGCACAGCGCCTGCCTGAGCTGGCGGATGTTCCAGCCGGTGGCAGAGCGGCTGCAGACGCAGTACCATCTCATCATACCGGCGCTGCCGGCGCATGACCCGGACGAAAAGACGCCCTACACGAGCGTGGAGGCCATCGCGGCCGAGCTGGGCGACTGGCTGGCGCAGCGGGGCATCAGCGCGCTCTGGGGGCTGTACGGCGTGTCCATGGGCGGTGCGGTCGCGCTGCGGCTGCTGGCGGACGGGAAGGTGGCGGTGCGCACGTGTGTGCTCGACGCGGCCATCACGCCGTACCGCGCGCCGCGGTGGCTGACGCGGGGCTTTTCCCTGCGCAACTATCTCGTCATCCGGTTTGCGCAGCGGCACCTGGCGTTGATCCGCCGGGCGTTTCCGGCGCAGCGCTTCGGTCAGGCGGCGGTGGAGGATGTCTGCATGATCTTGGGGCGGATGGACCGGCGCGATGTCTGGCGCGTGTTTGACTCCTGTTTCCACTATCCGCTGCCAAAGCGCCTGCAAACGGCGGCGCGTGTGTCGTACTGGTATGGGAGCAAGGAATATTCCCAGCGTGCACTGGACATCCGCCATGTGCGCCGCCTGCTGCCGGAGACGGCGTTCGTCGCGTTTCCGGACTGCGCGCACGCGGAGTTTGTCGCCGGGCAGCCGGAGGCTTTTGCCGCGCGGCTGGCCGAGACGCTCGAGCTGGACGGAAGCGATATCTAAAGAATCAGCGCCCTGTACAGGAACGTTTTCCCGCACAGGGCGCTGTTTTCGCTTTTCATTGTGCCGTGACGGCAGCGGCAATCTGCTCTGCGCCGTTGCGCGGCAGCCAGGCGGCCTGCGCGGCCAGCATACGTTCGGCACATGCCGGGTCATAGATGAGCCGGTCGGCAAAGCGCGCCGCCTCGTCCACGCTGCGCGCGAAAAACGACAGGCCGTGGCGCGCGAAGAACGCGGCGTTTTCCGTCTCCACACCGGGGATGGCCATCGTGTGCACGAGCGGCACGCCCAGCATGGCGGCCTCGGAGCTGGAGATGCCGCCGGCCTTGCTCAGCAGCACGTCGGCCGCGTGCATATAGGCCGGCACCTGATCCGTGAACGGCACGGTCAGCACGCCCTGCCCATGATAAGCGTCCTCGAGCGCCTGCCGCAGCGCCTCGTTCCGGCCGGGTAGCACGCACAGCAGCGCGTTTTCATCCGGCACGCGGCGGATCGCGTCGCACAGCGACACGGCGTCGCCGCAGCCGATGCCGCCGGTCATGATGAGGTAGATCTTTTTGTCTGCCGGCAGCCCCAGCGCGGCGCGCGCGGCGGCCTTGTCCATCGGCGCGAGAAAGCGCGCCGAAACCGGCATGCCGGACACGATGAGCTTTTCGGCCGGCATCCCGGCCTGAATGCACAGCTCCCGCACCTCGCTGTGCGGCAGAAAGTAAGCGTCGAGGTCGGTCTCGGCGAGAAACGGGATGCACGTATAATCCGAGAGGATGCCGCAGCATTTCACCTCGCAGCGCTCCCACCGGCGCAGGAACGTGAGCGTTTCCATCGGGAACAGGTGCGAGCAGACAACGGCGTCGTAACCATTGTCGCGGATGAAGGCGTTGAGCTGCCGTGCGTGGCGGATGTTGGCCATGTAGACCGGCGAGGTGACGCCGGTCGCGCTGTACATCGCACCCGCGTGGTACATCATGCCGAACACGTCCGGCGCCTTGGTCGAGATGCGGTTGAGGATTTTGTCAAAGCTCAACGGCCCGGGGTCGCCGAACATGTGCAGCATATCGAGGAAGGATGTCTCGTGTCCGCGCGCGTCGAGCGCCTCCTTGACGGCGAGCGCGCAGTGGTTGTGCCCCTCGCCGGTGCTGCAGCTCAAAAGCAGGATTTTCATACCGTTGCCTCCTGTGTGTTTCGTAGCGTGCTCGCCGTCAGCGGCCGGCGCAGCCGAGGTTACTTGCGCAAATGCCCAGAACAGAGGCGGCGAGGTGCTTGCCGCTCGCGGTTTTCATGACCGTATCCATGAAGTGCATGACGCTCTGCTTGCTGTATCCGTTCTCGGATGCGTTTGCGATGTAGTCCGCCTCGATGAGGATCTGGTAGTCCGGGCCGTGAATGTTCCGCAGCGTGTGGTGATGGCCCACAAGGTAGGCCACGCGCGCGATCTGATCTTCCGTCATGCCAGTGCCGGCGAGAAACGAGCGCACCAGCACAGCGCCTTCCTGCTCCTGATATTTTCCGTTGGTGTTGCCGTATTTCTCGCGGCAGAGCGGGCAGGCAATGTCGTGCGTGATGGCGGCGACCTCCAGAAGATACTGCGTCTCCGCGTCCAGCCCCTCCAGTTCGCCGATCGTGCGGGCGTAGGCCCAGACGCGCAGGAGGTGGTCAATGTCGTGGATATTGCCATTGGATGCGGCAATCATTTTGCTGAGAATTTGTGCGATGGTCATGGGATGCCTCCGTTGGATGTCAGTTAAAATGCCCGTCGTTGGCGGCGAAGAGCCGCGCGCACTGGGCGCGCAGCGCCGCGTGCTCGGGCGCGGAGAGCGTCGGGTCGGCGGCGAGCACCGTGCGGGCCGCGTCGCGCGCGTCGTTGACAGCGGTCATGTTCGTGCCGAGGTCGGCGATGTGCAGCGCCGGCAGACCGTGCTGCCGGTTGCCGAAGAAGTCGCCCGGGCCGCGCTGGCGCAGGTCGGCCTCCGCGATCTGAAAGCCGTCGGCCGTGTCGCACAGCACCTTCAGGCGCGCGCGCGCTTCGTCCGTGTGCGCGTCCGACACGAGCACGCAGTACGACTGAAACGGCCCACGCCCGATGCGCCCGCGCAGCTGGTGCAGCTGCGAGAGGCCGAAGCGCTCGGCGTTTTCGATGATCATGAGCGCCGCGTTCGGCACGTCCACGCCGACCTCAATGACCGTCGTCGAGACGAGAATGTCCGTCTCTCCGGCGGCGAAGGCGGCCATGCAGGCGTCCTTGTCTTTGGCCTTCATGCGGCCGTGGATGCAGGCCACGCGGTGCTGCGGAAACGTCCGCTGCAGCACCTGCGCGTGCTCTTCGGCGGACTTGAGATCGGACGGAACGTCGTCTGTCTCCTCCACCTTCGGGCAGACGACGAACACCTGCCGCCCCTCGCCGATGAGCTTGTCGATGAAGGCGTTGAGCCGCGCTCGATAGCGCTCGTCCACGCACACGGTCTGCACCGGCTGGCGGCCGGGCGGCAGCTCGTCGATGATCGACACGTCCAGATCGCCGTACACCAGCAGCGCCAGTGTGCGCGGGATGGGCGTCGCGCTCATGACGAGCGTGTGCGGCTGCTCGCCCTTGCGCACAAGCGCGGCGCGCTGCTCGACGCCGAAGCGGTGCTGCTCGTCCGTGATGACGAGACCGAGACGGAAAAACGTCACCGAGTCGCTGATGAGCGCGTGCGTGCCGACGACGACGTCGAGCAGACCGCCGGCGAGCGCCTCTTTTACTTCACGCTTCTGCCGCGCGGTCATTGCGCCCGTCAGCCGGCCAACGCGGATGCCGAACGGCTCGAGCAGTGTACGCAGCGTGTGTTCATGCTGCTCGGTGAGGATCTCCGTCGGCGCCATGAAGGCGCTCTGGCAGTCGTTTTCGTGCGCAAACCAGATGCACGCCGCGGCGACGAGCGTCTTGCCCGAGCCAACGTCGCCCTGCACGAGGCGGCTCATCGGCACGCCGGAGATCATATCCTGCACGGCGGCGGCGACGGCGCGCCGCTGCGCCCCGGTGGGCGAGAAGGGGAGCGTGCGGTAAAATGTCTCGAGGTCGGCGGCTTTCATACGGATGCCGCCCTCGGCGCGCCGCTGCGAGCGGATGCGCGCCATGGCGGTCGAGAGCACGAACAGCTCCTCGAACACCAGCCGCTTGCGCGCCGTGTCGAGCGCCTGCGCATCGGCCGGCTGGTGGATGTTCTGCAGGGCATAGTCCTGCTGTGCGAGCTGATAGGCGCGCGCGATGTCCGCCGGGATCACGTCCTGCAGCTGCCCGATGCAGGCGTGCAGCGCGGGCGTCATGGCCTTGCGGATGTCGTTTTGCGTCACGCCGGTCGTCAGCGGGTAGACCGGGTAAAAGCAGTTGGTCACGCTGCCGCAGCGCGCCGCCTGCTCGCAGACGGGGTTCGTCATCGTCTTGCGAAAGCCGTTGGCTTCCACCTTTCCGTAGAAGATGTACGTTTCGCCCGCGTGCAGATTGTTTTTGCGGTAGGGCTGGTTGAAGTAGGTCACGTCTAGTGCGCCGGTGTCGTCTGCGATGCGCACCTTGACGAGCGTGAGCCCGCTGCGGACATACTGCGCGCGCGGCTCGGCCGCGACCGCGGCGCGGATGCACACGGCCTCGCCGGGCTGTGCGTTCACGATCGTGCGAAACTGCGTCCGGTCCTCGTACCGGCGGGGGTACAATCCCGCCAGATCGCGCAGCGTCGCCACGCCGAGCTTTTGAAATGCCTGCGCTTTTTTCGGCCCGATGCCGGCCAGCGCCTCGAGTGGGGTGTCCGGTGTGTAGGTCATGTGCAATCCTCCTGTGCGCCGCATTTCCAGCGCCAGAGCCGCGCCTGATCCTCGGGCGCGGCATAGCCGATGCCGACGCGCGTATCGGTCTCGAGCGCGAAGTGCCGCCCGTCGTCCTCGATCCAGAGTTCCGGGCAGGTCGTGATATCGCCGTCGTTGAACGCCTTGTCGATCTGCAGTCGCCTGGTCAGCTTGCCGGGGCCGTTCGCGCCGTCTGCGCACGCGCGGATGAGCACGGCCTGCGGCTCGTCCACGTGCCCGGTCACGATGTTGAGCATCCAGTGCATGCCGTAGCAGAGGTAGACGTAGATCGTGCCGCCGTCGTGATAGAGCACCTCCGTGCGCTTTGTGCGCCCGTGACAGGCATGACAGGCCGTGTCCTGCGCGCCGCGGTAGGCTTCCGTCTCCGTGATGCGCGCACGCAGCAGCGTGCCGTCCGGCAGCCGGCGCACCAGAATGCGCCCAACCAGGTCCGGCGCGACGCAGAGTACGTCGCNNNNGCGACGCAGAGTACGTCGCGCCGGAAAAATTCCCGATCTTGCAGTTTCCTATCCATCAGCTTTCATACTGGACGACATAGTTGTCGCCGTTGGGCGTGAATTTTCCGTACAGGCCGTTGGTGAGGATGACATGGCCGTCGGATTTGACGAGCACCATCTCAAACCCGCCGTCACCATCTCAAACCCGCCGTAGGTGCGCCAGTAGTTGAGCGCCGCCTGCGGCCCGAGCACGAACATCGCGGTCGACAGGCAGTCGGCCAGCGTGCCGTCCTCGCACACGATCGTCACGGACAGCAGGCCGTTGTTCACCGGCCGCCCGGTCTTGGGGGAGAGAATGTGGTGGTATTTCTGCCCGCCCTCGGTGAAAAAGCGCTGGTAGCTGCCGGAGGTGATGACGGCCGTCTCGCCCACGGTGAGGTAGCCGAGATAGCTGCCGGTGTCGTTCGGATCCTGCACGGCGATGTTCCAGTCGCTGCCGTCCGGCTTTTTGCCGAGCGTCTGCACGTTGCCGCCGAGGGACACCACGCCGCTCGTGACGCCGGCGGCGCGCATGGCCTGAATGGCATAGTCCGACGCACAGCCCTTGGCCACCGCGCCGAAGCTCAGCGACATGTCCGCCGGCATGGTCACGAGCGAGTTTGCGCTGTCGTCCGTGCTCGAGAGCTGTACCTTGCTCATGTCCACGCACGGGAGCAGACGCTCGATCTCCGCGTCCGACGGCACGCGGTAGTTCTGGTTGATGAAGCCCCAGAGCTTGCTCAGGGGGTAGGTCGTCAGGTCGAGCGCGCCGTCCGAGCGCTCGTACACGGTCTGCGCCGTGCGCAGCATCTTGGCGATCTGCTCGTTGACGACGACGGAGCCGCCCATGGCGTGGTTGATCTCATAGGTCTTGCTGCGCTCATTTTCCGGGTCGAGCAGCGTGTCCATGCTGTTGATGATGCTGATGGCGGCACTGATGCCGTCGTCGGCCTTCTTGCCGTAGGCGGTCAGGTCCATGACGGTGTCCATGGCAAAGATCTGCTGCGTGGTGCTTTTGTCCTCGCCGCAGGCGCTCAGCGGCAGCACGAGCGCACAGCACAGCAGCAGTGCGAGCAGGCGGGTATGCAGGCGTTTATGGTTCATAGAGGGTGTGTCCTTCCGATACAGGTTTCTTGCGACCAGTATAGCATATCCACCGTCAAATGGGAACAGAAAATCCTGCTTTACATTTTGTCCGGACTTTGCTATAATATCTCTTGCTGAATATGCGCCCGTAGCTCAGCTGGATAGAGTGACAGACTCCGACTCTGTAGGCCAGCGGTTCGAATCCGCTCGGGCGTACCACAAAGGAAGCATCCGAACCGGATGCTTCCTTTTTCATATCGTGCATAATGGCAAGCGCCTCAGAGGGAAGCTCTGAGGCGCTTGCGTATCTGGGATGCTGTAAGGGGGGGATTACAGCAAAGCCTGATCGGTGACGGCGCGGCCGGCGATGCGTCCATAGAACAGGGCGCTGCCGATCGACGTGCCGCAGGTCGGGTACTGCGTGCCGTACATGCCGGTGCCGGCAACTTCGCCCGCGGCGTACAGGTGCGGGATCACGGAGCCGTCGGGCTTCATGACGCGCGCGGAGACGTCCGTCTCGAGACCGCCGAACGTGACGGTCACGCACGGGTGCATGCGCAGGGCCACGAACTTGGGCCCATTGATCGGGTGCAGGAACTCGGCCGGCTTGCCGAAGTCTTCGTCGACGCCCTTTTCGACCAGCTCGCAGTAGCGGTCATAGGTCGCCTGCAGCGTGGCCGGGTCGCAGCCCATCTTCTTGGCCAGGCCCTCGATGGAGGTGGCGCAGGGATCTTTGGACTTGCCGGCGACAGCGGACTTGTAGCCGTACTGCACGCCGCCGTAGGGCTCTTTGCCGCTGGTGATATACCAGCCGCAGTTGCTGCCGGAGCGGGCGATGGCGTCGCTGACCGTGTACTGATAGCTCCACTCGTTGACGACGCGCTCGCCGCGGTCGTTGACGATGAGGCCGGACTCGTCGTTGATGCCGATGCCGCAGGTCAGGCTCGTGTACACGACCTGCACGGCGGGATGCTCGTAGTTGAGCGCGCCGATCTTCTCGGCGGCCGTCAGACCGTCGCCGACGTTGCCGTGCGGCACGTTGCTGAAGTAATGTGCGACGGGGTAGCGCGCGACCATTTCCTTGTTGCGGGCATAGCCGCCGGTCGCAAGGATGACGCCCTTTCTCGCGTAGAGCGTGAGCTTGGCGCCGCCCTTGCGCGTGCACGTCACGCCGGTGACGACACCCGCCTCGTCCGTGATGATCTCGTTCATGGCGGTGTCGTAGATGATCTCGCCGCCGAGGTCGTTTTCATAGTACAGCGTCAGGGGCGTGGAGATCTCGCCGCCTTCGCCGTTGGTCTGTCCGCCGCCGCCGGGGGAGTTGTGCACACGCCACGGCTGCAGGCTGACGTGGATGGGTTCGACGTCGAGCACGTCAAAGTGCGTCTTGAGCACGCCGTCCTTTTCCACGGGCTTGGACAGCGGCTGCCACGGCTCTGCGAGCACTTCCGCGGGGTCGCCCTTCACGGTCGCCTCGATGGAGGTGAGCCAGTCGAGCGTCTGGTTGAGGTGATCGACCAGATAGCGGTTTTTCGACTCGTCCATGAACTTGCCGTTGCGGTTGCCGACGTCCATGAGGTAGTCATAGACCATGTCCGTGTTGTCGTACAGGCCCTGCTTTTTCTGCCACTTCGTGCCGGCGCCGAGGAGCTTGCCGCCGCTTCTCGCGGTGGCGCCGCCGGTGATGCCCTGCTTTTCGACGATGACGACTTCCGCGCCGGCCAGCTTCGCCTCAATGGCTGCGGCCAGACCGCCTGCGCCCGCGCCGCACACGACCACGTCGACCGTGCGCACTTCGTCCTGGTACTCCGGCGCCTTCGGGGCGGGAGCAGCCTTGAGCGCGGCAATGTCCTCCTTGGACGCACCGGCAGCCTTGAGTGCTGCCGCCGTCGCGTCGAGGATGGCGGCGCACGTCAGATCCGCGCCGTCGACCGTGGGGATGTTCAGCGTCTGGTACTCCACGATCAGCTTGGGGTAGCGCTCCATCGGCGTCGTGTTCAGGCCCCAGGCAATGCCGCGGTATTCCTTGTGCTGCGTCACTTTTATGGATTCGATCCGATTTTCCGATACCGTCACGCTGACGATGAGCTTACCGCCGTAGCCGCGGCCGGTGCCCTCGTAGGTTCCGGGATTGTAACTAGCCATATTTGGAACCTCCGTTTTGATTTATGGTTATATGGTTATAGGAGCTTTTACAGATCCAGCTTTTCGGCCTGGTCGTCTCTCCAGAAGAACTGCCAGTCCTTGAGGTGCCACTGGATGGCTGTCTCGCGCGGATCCATGGTCGCTGTCACGCCCTTGGCGTACATGTCGTCGATCTGCGCTTCCGTGTAGCCGAGGAACTCCAGCACCTCGCGGCTGTGCTCGCCGAACGTCGGCGCGGAGGCGACGATCTGCGCGGGGTTCTTCTTGAACTTGTTCGTGATGCCGATGCCCTTCATCTCGCCGTAGACGCTGTCGGTCCAGGTGGCGATGTCGTGGCGGGCGGCGTACTGCGCGCTCTTTTCGATGTCCGCGGGCCCGAAGGCCTTCTGGTTCGGGATGCCGGCCTTGTTCATGATGGCCTCGACCTCATCGACGGTGCGCTCGGCGCAGAACTTCGTGATGGCCGCCTCGATGCGCTGGCCGCGCGGCAGGGACTTCAGCGAGCCCGTCATGCCCTCGGGGAAGTCGGGGTCCGTGCCGTCGCCCGGCGTGGGCAGACCGACGAGCGGGTAGCCCTTTTTCGTGTTGCCGGCGCCGACCATGCCGATGAAGATCGTGCCTCCGTCCTTGCAGTCGTAGAACGAGAAACCGGCCGCGATGTCGCTGACGTTGCCGGTGCGGTACTTGACCGGCTCGCCCGGGCCGGGGTAGCCCTTGTTGAACCACTCGGCCGGGTAGCTGCCCAGCAGGCGGAACATCGTCTCATACTGCGACACGTCGCATGCGTCGCCTTCGCCGGTGATGCGCGCGTTGGTCATGATGGACAGCGCGCAGATGCAGGCGTTGTAGGCGGTGGCGTAGTCGGACAGGTACGGGTTGACCTTCAGCGGGGGAGACGTGGGGCTCGTGCCGTTCATGTACATGTAGCCGCCCATGGCCTGGCCGGAGACGTCGTAGGCCGCCTTGTTCTTGTCCGGGCCGGTCTGGCCGTAGCCGGAGACGTGGACGATGGCGAGCTTGCGGTTGATCTTCCACATATGCTCGTCGCTCAGGCCGTTTTTGGCATACGTGCCGGGACGGCCGGACTCGATCCAGATGTCCGCCCACGCGATCAGCTTCTCGAGCACCTCTTTGCCCTTGGCGGTGCGGGTGTTGAGCGTGATGGAGTACGTGTTGCGGTGATCCTGCGAGTAGCCATAGTTGCCGCGGGTCTGGCAGGGCATGTTCGGGGACTCGACCTGCACGACCTGCGCGCCCATCTCGGCCATGATGCTCGCGGCGAAGGGGCCGGCGATGTTCGTGCCCGTCATGAGCACTTTCACGCTCGAGAGAACGCCGAACTTCGGGAACTGACCGAACGGCATATGCGTGCCGTAGTAATCTTTATAATGCGTCGACATAGTAGCGTTTCCTTTCTCAGCAGATGTGGGCGGTTACATGTTGAGCCAGCCGGCGTCGACCTTCAGCTCCGCACCGGAGATGTAGCGCGCGGCAACGTCGTCGGCCAAGTAAGCGATGGCGTTGGCGCAGTCTTTCGGCTTGCCGAGGATGGGCTTCTTCTCGCCGGGCTTCGTGATGGTGTGCAGCGGAGCAGCCTTGCCGGCGCGCATCTGCCATTCGAGGATGCCGATGCCCTTTTCGCGCGGCACCTTGTTGATCTCGGTGAGGATGTTCGCGGGCTCGATGCAGTTGCAGCGGATGCCGCGCTCGAAAAACGAGGCGGAGATGTTGCGCGTCAGGCCGAGCACGGCGTGCTTGGTTGTGACGTACATCGCGCCGCCCTTCAGACCGCGCAGGGACGCTGCCGAGGCGACGTTGACGATGTTCGCCGGCGTGCCCTGCTCGAGGAAGATCCTGATCGCGCGCTGGCAGCACAGGAACACGGCGCGCTGGTTGGTCTCGTAGATCATGTCGTAGACCTCCGGTGTCGTCTCGTGGATGGGGAGCTGACCGTCGAGCACGCCGGCGTTGTTGACGAGGATGTCCAGATGGCCGAACTCCTTGAGGCAGGTGTCGAACATGGCCTCGATCTGTGCCGGGTCGCGCACGTCCGTCTTGACCGGCAGGATGACGCCGGGGGCGTTTTCCGCCGCGACCTTGGTTTTCCCCCGCGACCTTGTCGCGCAGGTCTTCTAGCCGTTTCAGGCGGCGCGCCGCGGCGACGACCTTGGCGCCCTCCATGGCGAACAGCCGCGCGGTCGAGCGGCCAATGCCCGAGCTCGCGCCGGTCACGATGACGACCTTGCCTTCAAAACGCATCTTTTCCATGGTATTTGTCCTCCTTATGAAACGGAATGTTTGATGACCCTTGAACGGGTGTGACTTGATGCTTGCCTTGTTAAAATTGTATCATTTTTATAGAGCGCAGTCCAATATCGTTTTATGACCTTGTCAGAAGAAAAAGTTATGGATATAATAAAAGAAAGCAATATTTCACTGCTGAGCGTTGCTTATTCGACAAGGAGTGTGGAAACTGTGAGCATTCAGCGCCTTCCGGTGTTCTTATCGGCTGCAGAGCACCTCAATTTCACCCGTGCCGCCGAGGAGCAGTGCATCTCGCAGACGGCAGTCAGCCAGCAGAT
Source organism: Firmicutes bacterium CAG:103 (assembly GCA_000432375.1). Classification (GTDB taxonomy): domain Bacteria; phylum Bacillota; class Clostridia; order Oscillospirales; family Oscillospiraceae; genus CAG-103. The sequence continues at coordinate 66,619 of HF985795.1, read as the reverse complement.
CAAGCTGCTCGAGCAGGAGCTTGGATATGCGCTGTTCGTGCGCGGCAAGCGCGGCGTGAGCCTGACGCCGGCGGGCGAGGTGTTCTACCGGCAGTGCCGGCAGCTCATGATCCGCTACAACGACGCCGCGGCGCAGGGCAAGAAGGTTGCGCTCGGCAACGCGACGGATCTGCGCATCGGTTATGCCGGGGCCTATGAGCTGTGGACCATCGTCTCGCAGATCCGCAAATATCACCGCCAGCACCCGGAGGCGGAGATCGAGTTCCAGCTCGGCAGCAACCAGAGCCTGCTCAGCGGTCTGGCCGAGGGGCGGCTGGATATGGCGGTGCTCTCCGGCTTCGGCGTGGAGCTCGGCAAGGGGCTCGACAGCCGCGTCACGCTCTCGGATCCGTGCATGGTCATGATCAGCGCTTCGCACCCGCTGGCGGCGAAAAAAGAGATCCACCCAAGAGAACTCAAGGGTATGCCGATCGTGCTCAACCGCGCGCAGGACAGTCAGCCCTCGGCCGGGCTGATTGCGGACATGTATGCCAACATGGGCCTGCGGGAGAATAAGCGCATGTATGCCGACGATTTTTACAGCATCGCCCTCATCATCAACACCGGCATCGCCTTCAGCATTATGCCGGCGAGCGTCGCCTGCTGGGGGATCGACGGTGTGGTGTTTCGCCCGGTGCAGGGCTTCAAGGCGAAGGCGCGCACGCTGCTGGTCTATCCGCGCGGCTCGCAGGATACGGGCATCCGGTCGTTCGTGTCGCTCATCAAGCCCAAGCGCTGAATAACAGAAAACCGGGGCGTCCGCGCACATTGGTGCGGGACGCCCCGGTCGTTTATGGTTGTTCTGCGGCGAGATAGCGCGCCAGCGCGTCCTGCCAGTCAGGCAGCGGCCGGAAACCGGCGGCTGCCAGCTTGGCCGTGTCGAGGCGGCTGTTGCGCGGCCGCACGGCAAGGCTGCGGCCATATTCCTCGGTCGTCACCGGCAGCACGGTCATGGGGATGCCGGCGGTGCGGAAAATCTCGCAGGCGAAGTCATACCAGCTCACGTAGCCGCCGCTGTTGACCGCGTTGTAGCGGCCGTATCGGGCG
>HF985795.1:49623-65521 GCA_000432375.1 Firmicutes bacterium CAG:103 | reverse complement strand
ATCGTTCGGTCTCGACCATGTCGGCGAGCAGCCGCGCGAGATCGGGGACATAGGTCGGCGTGCCGACCTGATCGCATACGACGCGCAGCGTATCGTGCGTGCGGCTCAGCTGCAGCATGGTGCGCACGAAGTTTTTGCCGCCCGCGCCGTAGAGCCATGAGGTGCGCACGATGAAGTGCTGCGCGAGCGTGCCGCACACGGCACGCTCACCGTCGAGCTTGCTCTGCCCGTAGACATTCAGCGGGGCAAAGCGGTCGTAGTCCGCGGGGTAGGGGGCGGGATACGTCCCGTCAAAGACATAGTCCGTCGTCACATACAGCAGCTTGCAGCCGTGGTCACGGCTGGCCTTGGCCACGTTTTGCGTGCTGTCCCGGTTGACGGCAAACACCTGCTCGCGGTTTTCCGGCAGCTCCGCACCGTCCACGTCCGTCCATGCGGCGCAGTGGATGACCGCGTCCGGCTGCACGCCGACAAAGAGCGCCTGCACAGCCGATGCATCGCAGAGGTCTGCCTGCACATACGCCGCCGCGTCTGTGCTGCGGCACTGCGGCGCGCGCCCGACGGCGATGCCGTGATGACCGCGCCGGCGCAGTTCCGTCATAACGGAGCTCCCGAGCAGGCCGTTTGCACCGGTGACGAGTATGTTCATGATCTCACCTCCGCAGCGCTTGCTACATCACAGCTCGATGCCGAGCGCACGCAGCGCCGGCCAGTTTTGATCCTTTTCGCTGAGGATGGGCGTGTCCTGTCCCGGCCAGACGATGCCGATGTCCGCATCGTCGTAGCGCAGACCGCCCTCGTCCTCAGGGTGGTACACGTCGCCGCACTTGTAGGCAAAGACTGCCTGCTCGCTCAGCACCTGAAATCCGTGGGCAAAGCCGCGCGGGATGTAGAGCTGGCGGCGGTTTTCCGCGCTGAGCACGACGCCGACCCAGCGGCCGTAGGTCGCGCTGCCGCGGCGCAGATCCACGGCGACGTCAAAGATCTCGCCCGAGATCGCGCGCACGAGCTTTGCCTGCTGGTGCCGCTTTTGAAAGTGCAGCCCGCGCAGCACGCCGCGGTGCGAGCAGGACTGGTTATCCTGCACGAACGCATCCGTGATGCCGGCAGCGGCAAAGTCGGCCGCCCTGAAGGTTTCCATGAAATAGCCGCGCGCATCGCCGAAGCTCTTTACGTCGACGATCTGCACGCCGGGAATATCCGTGGGCGAAAAGGTGAAATTGCTCATGGCTGCTTCACCGTCTCGTAGGCGTACTGCGCCGGGTCACCGTAAAAGTCGAGCAGCATGTGCGCGAACTTGTCGTGCACGCCGTGCTTGGCCGGTGCTTGCACGATGTTCATGCCGGGGTTGTGGTTGCCCTCGATGAGCTCCAGCTTGCCGCCGGGCAGAATGGCCACGTCCCAGCCGACGACACGCAGGCACGGCAGCGTCTGCGCGGCGCTGCGGCAGAAATCGCAGATCTCCTCCCACTGCGGGATGGGCGTGCCGCGAAAGCGCACGCCGGTCATCGGGTGCAGAATGTAGCTGTTGCCGTGCTCGTCGAGGCCGTCGGTTATGATGACGCCGGTGGTCGGGTCGATCTCGCAGAAGATGCCGCCGCCGTGGGCGTTGTCAACGTGCAGGCCGTTGTTGCCCACGCGCAGGCCCGCGCCAAAGACCTCAAAGCGCTCGCCGCGGCGGAACGTGATCACGCGCAGCGTGTTGAGCGACTCCGGGTGAAAGCGCGCGAGGGAGGCATCCGACTGGATGAATTCCTCGGCCAGATACTTGCCCGCGCACAGCTCGTCAAACAGCGCCTGCCGGTCGGGTGCTGCGTTCCACTCAGCCTCCGTCAGCTTGCGGAAACCGATGCCCCAGCTGGAATACTGCGGCTTGAGCGCGATGCTGTGGTACCGGCGCACAAAGGCGTCAAAGGCCGCAAGATCGCTCTCCGGCAGGTACAGCCAGCCGCGGCTGACAAACTGCGTGAAATTTTTCAGGAATGTTACCTTACTCTTGAGATACGGCTCGGCGGCGCTGTTGTACGGGCGCATGAGCAACGTCGCCTCCACGTCGGTGAGGTACTGCTTTTGCTGCGCGGTCGTCAGGCCGTAGAAGCCGAAGATCATGTACTCGGACATGGACACGCGCTTTTCCGGGTTGCTGCGCCGCACCTTGAGGTAGTCGTGAAAGAGCTGTTCGGCCGTGAAGCCCTCCGGCAGCTCGCGGACGCCCTTGATATAGTCGCACCAGCGCTTGTGCAGCACGGGATAGGCGCGGAGATTTTTGACCAGTTTATTTTCAGTGAGGATGTTTTTCATCGGTTTCACCTGCACAGTCCCGGAGCAGCGGATATTTGCCCACTCCGTCGAATTGAATGATGTTGCCGCCCGGCCAGTGCCAGTTGCCCTCAATGAGCTCCGGCCCGTCGGGCGTCACGGCAATGTCCCAGCCGACGTAGCCCATCCCGGGCACGCGGTCCATGGCCCGGCGCACGCACGCGGTGAGCTCGGGCCAGAACGGGATCTTGAACCCGGGCAGATACGCACCCGATGCCGGGTGGCGGGTATAGTCGCCGAGATCGGTGTTGTTGCGGCCCGGGCCGGACACGCGGCCAGACGCCAGCTCCAGCGGGTAGGCGATGCCGCCGGTGTGGAAGTTGTCGGTCGCGGCGCCTTGGCCGCCGCACTTGAGGCACGCGCCGATGAGCCGGACGCGGCCGCCGCGGCCGCGCGCGGCGTTGACGCGCACACTGTTGACGCACCCGGGGCTGAGTGCCTCGAGCGCGGGGTGCTGCCGGATGGACGCCTCGAGCAGCAGCCGCTGCGCCCGGCAGTCGTTGTAAAATGCGGCACGGTCGGGGATAGCGGCGCTGCGGCGGCGCTCGATGCCGCGGCCCATCGTGCCGCCGACGGGCTTGAGAAAGAACGTGTCGTTCTCATCCAGAAAGGTGCAGAAAGCGGCAAAGTCCGCTTCCGGCGCGTAGACGTGTGCCCGCCGGACATCGGGCGCGAACACCGTGAGAAAGCGCGCCTTGCTTGCAAGGGCTTCCTTTTCCGCCGCCGCGGCATTGCGGTTGAGCGCCCGGTCGAGCGCACCGGAGCGGCCGGATGTGAGGAAGGCCGCACGCTGCCAGTCCGGCAGGGCAAAGAAGCGGAGCACAAAGTAGTTTTCCGGCGATGCGCCGTGCCGCACACTGCACCACAGCGCGTCGAGCAGATAGCCCGTCCGGCTGCCGCCGCGCTGCGCGCGTAGGCGCGTGCACATGCGGTAAGTCTTTTTCAGTGCGTTCCAGCGGGACATGGTTCAGCGCCCCTCTCTGCATCGTCCAGAATGGCCCGGATGTTGTCCCGGCCGAGCCGCTCGATCGTGCGGCCCTGCGCGCGCAGGTCACAGCCAAGCGCCGCCGAGGCGATCTCGATCAGCGACGAGCACACCGGCGTCGGCACACTCAGCGCCGCACCCAGCGACTCCAGCAGGCCGAGCCCCTGCGGCACATCCTCCGTGATGTAGCGCGAGCGCACGGTCAGCGGCCCTTTTGCCCGCTCCGGCATGGCGGCGTAGGCGAAAAAGACCTCCTTCGCGTCACGCGCATCGTCGAGACTGTTGCGGAATTTACACGCCTCGACATACGGCACGGGGTCGCAGCCAAGGTGCTCGAGCACGCGCATTTTCTCGCCGTCGAGCGCCTCGAGCAGGTTCCAGGTCGACGGCGTGAACGCCTCGTGGTACATGCAGAAGTCGCCGTGCGTGGCCTCGATGCGCGGGATGCTCATCACGGCACCGACCGTGTGCACGATCATGTTCGGGTTGTGCAGCGCGGCCTCGGCCACGCTCTTGAGATACACAAACGGCGTGCCCAGCCGGTCGAGCACTTCCCGTGCCGCCGGGAGCGCATTGTGCGGGTAGACACCGATGGGGTTGCGCACGTTGCGAAAGCCCACCTGAAACTCCCCGGGCGCGCCGATGCGCCCGTCGATGAAGTTGCTCTCCGCCTCGGCGAAGATGACACCGTCGGCCGGGTGCAGCCAGAGCGCATAGGCGGTGGAGAGGTAGCCCGGAATCATCAGCAGGATCTGCCTCGGCGTCAGAAACGGCACGACGCGCCGCAGCACGTCCGGGTGGTAGCCCGTCTGCGTGCACAGCAGCACGATGTCCTTGCCGCGCACATCCGCCACGTCGCGCGACAGGTGCGCGATCACGCAGTCCGTGTCCGTGCCGAATTCGTGGATGCGCATCCGGCCGCCGGTCGCGCACAGGTGCGAGAAATTGTCGTCGTGCAGGCTGTGCGAGGTCTTGATGAGCGTGACCTCATGGCCGCGCGCGGCGTAGTCGGCCGCAAGTGCGCAGCCGCTGTTGCCTGCGCCGAGAATGGCAATGTTCATAGTGTTTCCTCCATCCTGCGGCCAAAGCGCAGGTCGGTCTCCGGCAGGCGCTTGTTGTCCAGCGCGGCCGCCGGGGTGAATGTCAGCTCACCGAAGCGCACGCCGCGCGGCGTGAGATACAGATCCACGCGCACGAAGTCAAACGGCTTGCTCAGCCGGTCGGCAATGGCAAAGGCCTCGTCCAGCCCTGCCGGCTTCGGCAGCGTGAAGTCCTCGGGTGCGGCCTGCGAGTCGCGGTTGATGCGCAGGAGCCGGAAGTCCCGGTCGAAGAAATAAAACTTCGGCCAGCCCTCGTCGCGCCCCACGCAGAGCATAACACAATCCGCCCGGCCGTGGAAGCAGTAAAATTTATAGTCCTCCGGCAGCATGCCGTCCGCGCTGCCGATGTACTCCTCCACGAGCAGCTTTTTCTCGACATGGCGGTACTGGAGCTCGGAGTAATACGCCCAGAACGGCTCGCGCCCCCAGGCGCGCAGCTGCTTTTCGGCAGCGTTCGTGTCGAGCGCGCTTTTGTCCGTGCAGATGAGGTTGTAGCCGCAGCCGAAGTTCCACTTGACGGCGAAGCGCTCCGGCAGCGCGTCCCAGTCGATGTCCTCCGGCCGGTCGTACACGGCGAGCAGGCGGTTGAGGCAGCGGCGAGCGGGCGGTTGAGCGTGCCGCCGCAGCCGCAGCCGTCCACATAGTCGCGCACGCGGTATTTGTCCGCGCACCGGCGCACGACGGGGTCCGTGCCGAAGCGCTCGAGCTTTTGCTTGAGCAGCTTTTCGTTGAGCGTCTGCGGGTGCTTCAGATCCGGCAGACGGCCGAACTTTCGCAGGTATAACAGTTTTGTGTTCCACCGCGGCGAGAGGTAGGACAGCCCGGCGTAAAACGCCCGGGTCGCGCGGCGGGTCTTTTTCTTTTTCATGGCGCGGTGCCGCCTTTCTGCGCGCTCAGGCGTCCGCGAGCGCGACGGTGTTTACCGGCTGCGCTGCCGCGGGCTCTGCCGCCTCGGATGCAAGGATCAGCTCCTCGGCCGCATCGAGCGAGTCGAGCAGGCAGTCGATGACGAATTTTGAGCGCCGCACGATCGAGCGGTACTCCATCTTCGAGGCCACGTACTGATAGTGCAGCACGGAGATCGACGGGTCGTAGCGCACGACGCTGCCCTCCTGGCGGCAGATCCAGTCGAGGATCTCCATCTCGTAGTACATGAACGTTTTCGGGTAAAACGGCTCGGAGTGGCGGGCAAGATAGCGCTGCGAGAAGATCACGCACGAGCCGTGCAGCACGACGCCCTCCGCGGGGCACGTGGTGTCAATGTGCTGCTTTTTCCGGTTGCGGATCTGCACGAGCCGCCAGATGGCGGGGCTGTTTTTCTCGCCGCTGCTCAGCAGCAGGAGGATGGGATTCTTGCTGCGCGCAACGCAGGCGCGCTTGTGCTGCACGCTCTCGAGCGTGCAGCCGTGCAGCGTTTTCGGGCTCTGGTGAATGCCGGAGAACACCGACACAATGTCCGGCCCGAGCAGGTCGAACGGGTGCTGCGCGTAAATGCGCGCGATCTGGGGAATGAAGTCGTACTGCGGGATCTCGACGTCGTTATTGAGCACGACGGTGAAGTCCGCGTCCAGATGCTCGCACACCCAGCGCACGCCGACGTTGTTGCCGCGGGCAAAGCCGTCGTTCTTGCCGTGCAGCAGCACGGTCACATCCGGGCTCGCGGCGAATTCCTCCGCCAGAACAGCGCCCGTGCCGTTCGGGGAGGCATTGTCCACGATGACGATGTGCTTGTCGCCCGCGAGCGCGCGGATGCTCTTGACGCAGCTGCGGGTCGTGTCGATGGCGCGGTAATGCAAAATGACGAATGCGGTCATGGTGTCTGTCCTTTCTGCTGCCGGCGGGCGCGCAGGCAGTTGGCGAGGTAATAGCTCAGGTCATAGGGATTGTGGCTGAGCCGGAAACTTTTGCGGAAGTGCGCGGCGGCGCGCGCCGGGTCGGTCGGGTGGCTGCGCTTGCCGAGACGGCGGTTCATCACGGCGTCGCTGCGCGGAAAGCGTTGGTAGAGCGCCGCGTGCTTTTCATACAGCCGCAGCAGGTGGGGGTAGGATTTGACGACGGCGGAGATGCTGTCGCCGCCGACCTCGGACTCCACCAGTGCCTCCGGCAGGTACACGAGCCGGAAGCGCTCGGCCACCCGGATGGCAAAGTCCCAGTCCTGATAGCGGCGGATGGTCTCGTCGAAGCGCACGGCCTCCCACACGGCGCGGTGCATGAGCATGGTCTGGGTGCCGGCGCGGTTCTCGGCCAGAAAATCCTCCAGCGCGCGGCCGGGGTGCGGCGCGTGCACGGGATAATAAAACGAGCTGCCGCCCGCGGCGACGCGGTTCATGCCGCAGTAGCACAGATCGGCCCCGGTGGCCGTGAGCAGATCATACTGCTTTTGCAGCTTGTCCGGGTGCCAGAGATCGTCGCTGTCCTGAAAGGCGAGGATGCTGCCGCGTGCCTGTTGCGCGCCGAGATTGCGGGCATAGCACGCGCCGCGGTTGTCGCCGTAGCGCACGTAGTGCACGCGCGGGTCGGTGCCGCGGTCGAACAGGCGCTCCGTGCCGTCGGTCGAGGCGTCGTCCACGACGATGACCTCGATGTTCCGGTAGGTCTGCGCCAGCACGCTTGCAATGCACGCCGGCAGCTTGTCCCTGCGGTTATAGGTCGGGATGACGACCGAGATCAGATCATTCATAGGCTGCCTCCATTCACGGCCGGGTAGGGGAAAGCCGCGCGCATCTGGCGCTTTTTCTCCTCGACCTGCTCCGGCCGGATGCGCCAGCCGTCCCGGATCTCGGCGATGGCGGGCGCTGCGCTCACGCGCAGGTCGCGCGGCGAATGCTGCACGCCATAGGCGGAATAGTAATCATCGAACTTATACCCGTCGCCGAGCGGGCGGTCGGAAAAGACGATGTGCAGATTCGGGATGTGGAAGCTGTCGGCCGCGATCAGCCCGTGCAGACTGCTCGAGAGGATGCAGCGGCACTGCGCGATCTCGGTCAGCACGGCGATGGGGTCATCCTTGACGTTGATGAACTTCGCGTTTTCGTACCGGCCCAGCAGATCCGTCACGGCGGGATCATTCAGGTCGCAGACGTGCGGCACGATGCCGATATCATACCGCTTTTCCGGCAACGTGTCCAGCAGCTCGTCTGCGAGAATGCCGCCGTCGCCGGTCGGAATGTCGAGCGTGCGGCCGGTCATGCGCTCGACGCTGCGGCGCGTCAGCTCGCCGCGCACGGCGTGAAAGCGCATGTCGCGCTTGAAAAAGCGCCCCTGCGCATCGTCGTAGTTGATGAATCCGGAGCCCCAGACGTCTACGTGCGGGTGCGTCCGTCCGTTGATGCACTGCTGCAGCTTCATGAGCGGATTGCCGTGCAGCTTATACTGCGCCAGACCGCTGCCGATGGCGCACAGGTCGCCGGTGAGAAACGAGCAGCGCTCGACCCGGTAGCCGAAGCAGCGCTCGATGATGAGCGGATTGAGCAGATCGCCCATGTTGGCGATGCGGGCATAGTACAGATTCAGCGTGTCCGACATGGCGGTCACCTCCGGGGAAGATCACAGCGCGCGGCTGTAGGGAATGGCATAGAAAAACAGGAAAAACAGGCCCACACACAGGCCAAACACGAGGTACACCCGCCACAGCCGCCGGTCTTTGCGGCAGGCGGCGGCCTCCTCCGGGCCGGTGGGCGCATCGAAGAGCCGTTCGCGCGCGAGCTGTTCTGCCTGCGTCGGCGGCCGGAGCGCAGAGCCGATCACCGCGCCGAGCACGCTCAGCACGATGCCGATGAAAAACGCATCCGCCCAGACCGGCGGCGTGATGCCGCGCAGGGCGTAGATCGCCTTCGCGCCCACACAGCCGAGAAAGCCGAGCAGCATCCCGAGATACGCGCCGCAGCGGCTCAGGCGGCGGCTCCACACGCTGCCGAAGGCCACGAGGCTCCACGCGCCCGCGATGACGGTGCCGCCGAAGTACATGATGAGGAAGATCTGCGGTGGATTGAGGTAGGCGAGCGCGAGCACGACAAGGCTCACCGCCAGCATCGCCCAGCGGGAGCGGGCGAGCTTTTTGCGGTCGCTTTCGGCCTCGGGCAGAATGTCGTTGACGACGGAAAAGCCGATCAGCGACAAAAACGTCGATGCCGACGAGATGCCGGCCGCGCTGATGCCGATGAGCAGCAGCATGCCGATGACCGGCGGCAGCACGTGCGTGGCCGCCCAGATCATGGCCTCGCTGCCCGGAAGGCTGCCGTTGATGTTGCGCACGAACGCGGCGGAAAAGTACAGCGCGATCGTCACGACCATGACGCCCATGGACGACCACACGGATGAGCGCAGGACGACGTGCTCGTCCTTTGCCATGAGGTAGCGGCTGGTCTGCCACGGGCTGATGGCCACGACGAGCGCCCAGACGATGCCGTACGTTACGGCCCAGACCGTGTTGCTCACGCCGTCAGGATAGAGGTAGTCCGGATTTCCGGCCCAGGAGAGGATGCCGGGCATGGTGTCGCTGTTGGCGAGCGCCTCGATGCCGGCGAACCAGCCGCCGCCCGCACGGATGAGAAACGGCACGGCGACGAGCGCCGCCGCGAGAAAGACGAGAAACATGATCGTATCCGTCAGCAGCACGCCCGGCGAGCCGGAATAGATCGTGAAGGCGGTGAACGCCAGCCACACGATCACGGCGCACAGGCGGTAGTCATAGCCCGTGATGCTGCTCATGAGCGTGGCCACGCCCTGAATGGCGCTGAGCAGATATGCGCTCACGGACACGAGCAAAATCACGGCCGAGAGCCGGCGCAGATGCTTCGAGCAGAAGCGGCGGCCGAAATACTCCGGCAGCGTCGTCACCTCGCTCCGGCGGATGTACCGGCCGAAGAAGCCCGCGCCGTAGATATAGCCCGTCGCCTGAATGACGCCGACGGTCACGATGCCGATGAAAAAGCCGGAGTAGACCTCGCCCGTGTCGCCGAGAAACGCGCCTGTTGAAAGAAACGACGCGATGAGCGACCCGACGATCAGCAGCGTCGGCGCGTTGCGGCCGGAGACGTAGTAGTCGTTCGTATCCTTGACCATGCGCCCCGCGCCGATGCCGACGGCGAAGAACACGACGAGCGCAGCCAGGATCCCCAGGAAATACAGATTCATTTTTTCCGCCCGTCCCCGCGCTTCGGGTCCGTCACGGCCCGGTAGACAAATGCGGTGATGACGATCCAGACGCCGAAAGCGACTGAGAGAACAGCTTCCATACCGGAACCTCCGTGAGATGTTAGTCGAGCTTCAAGAGCACACGCGCATAGTGGTCGTTATTGACGAACGGGCGGCCGTTGAGCTCGTCGAACAGCGGCTGATAGCCATAGCCGTCCGTGACCCAGGCATAGTTGCGGTACTGCGCGGTGTTGAAGCCCGGAATGGTGTTGGCCTCGATGATGAGCGGGCCGTCCGCGGTCATGGTCACGTCCCAGCCGATGTTGGAGATCTTGCTTGCCAGCGGCACGGCGCGGCGCATCATGTCGATGGTTTTCTCCCAGAACGGGAGCTGCAGGCCGGGGAAGGGCACGCCCGTGACCGGGTGCGTATGATAGTCGATGAAATTGTTCTGATCCACGGCGTCCGTGAGCACGACACCGGTGCGGATGTCGATCATCGCGGTCAGTGCGTCCTGGCAGCCGTTGGAGATGTCCTTTTCGATGGCGGTCGTGAGCACCGGGGCAAACAGATACGTCCCGGACGGCGCGGTCACGGTGTAAAAGCGCACGATGCTCACGGCGCCGGGGTTGAGCTGCGCGAGCGTCGGATGCTGCTGGATGTATTCTTCCACGATGCCGCCGGAATTTGCGCGCAGATACGCGAGTGTGTCTGCCTGTTCGGCCTCGGTCGCCGCCGGGAGGATGCGCACGCCCGTGCCCTGACCCTTGCAGTTGGGCTTGTAGACGACCTTCCCGGCGTCACCGGCGAGCGCGCGCAGCAGCGCCGCGTCCACGGCGGACGCCTGCACGCAGCGGCGGCCGTAAAAGTCGGAAAAGACCTTGGAGAAGATGTATTTGTTCATCAGGATCGCAATGTAGCGGCGGTCGGTGAAGTTCTTGCGGAACTCCGCGCGCGTCCAGAGCGTGGACATGGTGCGCTTTTGCGCCTCCGTGCGGTCGTGATAGCCGACCCACTCATATTCGTTGAGCGAGATGTGGCTGCGCTTCTTGGCCTGCAGGATGTCCTTTTCGATCTCGGCGGCGTTCTCGCCGTGCCGGGCAGCGTAATCCGCGGCGAAGTCGCGGATGTATCTGCGTGCGGAGATCCAGCTGCTCAGTGTGCGTTTTTGTTCCATGTTGCATTCTCCTGCGTCTGATTTGAGGCTTCCTCAGCTTTTCAAAGGCATCCGCCGGGATGCTTTTGAGAAAATGAGGCGGCAGGGAAGCCGCACAAATGTGCGGCTTCCTCGTTTGCTTAGTAGTTTGGTGTGTCCCATTCATCCGGCACCCAGTCCTTGGGTACCATGGTGCTGCGGAAGCTGCCGTCCATCTCGCGATAGGCCATGCGCAGCTTCTGGATGCGCCACGCGCCGTCGTCGCCCTTGACAAAATCGTCGCAGTAGACCAGCCAGCCCTGCAGGACCTCGCTGTTATCATAATAGCACATATGGTCCTCGTATTGGAATACCCCGCGTGCGTGCGTGTCGTCGATCAGCCAGATCATCGGCTGATGGCCCATGTGCATCGTCTGCATGTCCTTGTTGCACCATTTGGCGTTGCGCGCCTGCAGGAGCTTGTCCTTGACGGCGAGATGGCCATTGAGGTAGTAGCGGAAGTCGTCCGTAAACAGCTCCATCACATACTCCTCTTTTTTCATGTCCATGCACCACCAGTAGAAGTACTTGCATTCGATGATCTTCTGGAGCTGGCACAGCTGCTCGGGCGTGTATTCCTGACGGCGGACGTGCGTGATGACATCGAGCACCATGTCGCGGACTTTGTCCGGGAATGGGATGTTTCTCGTCGCCATGGCGGGATTACTCGATGGTCTCGAAGTAGTCGTAGGACGGATCCTTGACCTTGTCGCGGCCGTTGTTGTAGTCGGGCGCGAAATCGGGGTGCAGGATCATGGTGTTGTCGCCGGCGACGGTGCGCTTGACAACGAGCCACTTGCCGTCGCGCTTCTCCCAGAGGTCGATGTCACGGCAGCGCGCCACGACGACCATGCCGTTGCGGTACTTGCAGGCGGCGTACATATACGCCTCGGCGGCGGCCTTGGTGCCGTCCTCGTTGAGCTTGATGAGGATGTTGGTCATGACGTGGTGCGTGGAGACCATCTTGCGGTGCATCTTGAGCATCATGTCGATGAAGCCGTAGCCGGTGCCCTTGTAGGTCGGGCCGTAGTCGACCTGTGCGTCCTCGGCGAACACGGTCTTGCCGAGCGGGTTGTCGATGCGATCCAGTGCGCGGGCGTAAACGTAATACTGGTCACGGATTGCGTCTTTTTCTACGAGTTTTTCAAGTTCAGTCATGGTTTTTCTCCTTTCGATGTTGTCCTTGTTGGCTTCCTTTGTTTATTTACGGCAGCGGCGTCACATCTGCGCGATGAGCGCTTCCAGCTCTGCCTTTCTGCCGGTTTGCGTGATGATCTGCATGCCGCCCATCTGCGCGGTGCAGTTGGCCTCGACCATGCACCAGCCGTGTGTGCTGTAGGCAAGGTCCCAGCCGCAATAGTGATTTCCGGGCACCATGTGCGCCGCCGTTGTGACCATGGCAACGGCTTTGTCCCATTCCGGGAGGCGGTAGCCGTTAAAGCGCACGCCGGTGTCCGGATGGGCCGCGTAGCGGCGGCCCTTTTTGTCCGCGCCGTCGGAGCAGATGCACCCGGTCTCGGGGTCGATGAGTGCGCTGATGCCGCCGGCGCTGAAGTTGTCGATGATGCCGTCGCCGCGGCCGACGCGCAGCGTGGGGTGAAACAGCCGCACCTCACCGTCGGCCAGAACGACTGTCGGGATGCGCAGCGTGTTGACCGACTGCGGGTGGATGCGGGAGAGCGCCTCGCCCTGCTCGATGATCTGCTCGAGGATGGCGCCGTGCGCACTGTAGGCGGCGTGCGCAGCCTCGAGATAGGGGTAGTCGCGGATGGACTCGGTATGTACGCCCTTGCCGAAGGCGGCGTAAATGGGCTTGACGATATAATCCGGGTGCGCCTGCGTGAAATCGCGCAGCGCCTCGAGCGCGGCGGGCGTGGGCTGCGCGCCTTTTTTGATGCGCAGCACATCGCGGCCGTAAAAGTCGCGGAATTTCTGGTACGTCAGGTACTTGTTCTCGAGCAGGTTCGTGTTCTTCGGGTCGTTCATGCGCGGGTAGTAGCTCATGCGCACGCCCTCGGTGATGAAGCTGTCGCGGTAGGCGGCGTCCTTCCCCTCGTAGCCGAAGAGGAAATATTCATTGTAGTACGAGCCGTACCGGAACAGGCTCCGGATCATGTCGCGCCGCAGACGGTACAGGCGCTTTTTGTCGCTCAGTACATCCACGCCGCGGTACTGGGCGATGGTCTTGTCCAGATCCCGCCGCTTGCGGTGGTAGTAGTATGCCTTGCGGTACCAGGTCTGAAAACGGATCTTTCGGTAGACTTTGCGCCGCAGTTTTTTCAGCACGGGGATCACGCTCCGTTCGCAGGGATTTTTTCACTCATTTTGGTTCAAGCCGCCATACATCGAATGTACGACGGCTTGAATAAAGCGGGTTTCTTTACTTTTTCTTGACGACTTTCTTTTTCTTCGGGCGGAACATATTGATGCGGATGCGGTGCGTGTTGTCGCGCTGGAAGGACTCCTCGTACACGCGCAGGTAGCCGGTATCCTCGATCAGCCACTGGCCGTCGACCTTGACGTACTTGTCGGTGTAGATGGCAGAGCCCTGAATCTGCGTGCCGCAGTAGGGGTTGCCCTCGGCGAAGATCAGGTTGTCCTGCAGATACCACTTGCCGTAGGCAACGGTGTCGCTCTCAAACCAGATGACCGGGTTGTGGCCCTGATGCAGGGTGATCTCGGTATGGGGCATGGACTCCTTGAAGTAGTTGGTGATCTCCTTCGGGCCGTGGAAAACGAGCTTGCCGTTGGAGTAAGCCGTGGAGATGTTCGGGGTCATGGTCGTCTCCAGCTCGTCCCAGTTCTTGGTGTCGAGCGCGCGGAAATACTTGCTCTTGAGCTCCTTGATGGCCTGCACGTCCTTGAGACGCTGCACTTCTTTCTCGAGTGCTTCGAGACGTTCTTCAACTGTCATAATGATAACCTCCTGACTTGTTATCTGTGTTTGACGTTTGCGATCAGACCTTCATGGCGGCGGCGTAAGCGTCGGCGGTGGCTTCGATGCCCATGTCAGCCTTCTTGGCGCTGCCGATCACGTCGCAGGGGATGCCGAGCTCGCTGCATGCGTCGGTCAGCTCCTGCGTCGGGCGGGAGTGCATGCCGGTGGCGATGACGAGGGAGTCAAAGTGGCGGGTCTTCTCGACGGTCTTCTTGGCCTTGTTCGTGAACGCATAGGTGATCTCGTGATCGCCGACGGCGGTGATTTTAGAGCCGCGGCNNGATTTTAGAGCCGCGGCTCTTCTTGATGGTCTCGCCGGGGTACTCGATGTCGAGGAACATCGTGCGCAGCATGCCCATCTTGTTGCCGACGCGCTTGGAATCCATCACGCGCACATCGGTGACGCCGTGCTCGATGAGGAACTGCGCGGTCTCGCAGCCAACGCCGCCGCCGCCGAGGATGATGGTTTCACCGTGCGGCATGGCCTTGCCGGCCAGCACGTCCTCAGCCACGTAGACGTCCTTCGCGGTGTCGAGACCCGGGATGTTCGGGGCGACAAAGTGCGCGCCGGTGGCAACGATCACGTGATCGGGCTTGACTTCCTTGATGAGCTCGGGCGTGACGGTCACGCCGGTCTTGATCTCGATGCCCATACGCTTGCACTCCTCAGCGTCCCACATGACGGCGTCGGTGAAGGCCTGCTTCTTCGGGGCCTTTCCGGCGAGCACAAAGTGGCCGCCCGGGGCGTCGGTGGCTTCATAGACGGTCGGATTGTGGCCGCGAGCCTTGAGGTACTCGGCTGCCATCAGACCGCCGATGCCGGCGCCGATGACCATGACGTTCTTGGCTTTCTCCGGCTTCGGGAGGCCCTTGTACTCCAGGCAGAGCGCCGGGTTGCGGGTGCAGGTGATGTGCTTGGCCTTCGGATCGATGACCTTGTCATAGCAGCCCTCGGTGCAGCCGATGCAGCGGCGGATCTCCGCCTCGCGGCCTTCCATGGACTTGTTGCACCATTCGGGATCGGCGAGCTGCGCACGGCCGACGGCGACCATGTCGATCTTGCCCTCACGGATGAGCTGATCGGCCAGAGCGGGGTCGACGATGCGGCCGACGCCGATGACCGGGATGTTCACGCGCGCCTTGATGGCGGCGATGTTGTCCATGTTGAAGCCGGGCTCCAGATTGTAGGGCGGCACTTCATACACGGTCGCAAGGCTGCGGGCGTTGCCGCGGGACAGGTCGATCGCATCGACACCGGCCTCGGCGGCCCAGTTGATGAACTGCACGGTCTCGTCCTGCGTGGTCACGGCCGGGAGCATCTCGTCGATGGCGTCCAGGCGCATGAGCAGCGGCATGTCTTCCGGCATGTTCTTGCGCATCTCGCGGATGACCTCGAGATTGAAGCGGCAGCGGTTCTCCAGGCTCTGGTTGCCGTACTCGTCGGTGCGCTTGTTGAGCGAGGGGTTCATGAATTCGTGCGGCAGATAAGTGTGTGCGCCGTGGAACTCGAGTGCGTCAAAGCCGGCCTCGACAGCGAGCTTGGCGGAGTAGCCGAACTGCTTGACGATCTCGTGGATGCGCTCGACGGTCAGCGTGTCAGGCGTCTCAAGCTTGTTGGTCTTGTCGAAGAACTCTTCGGGCACGAAGCCGCCGTGCCAGATCTGCACGCCTGCTTTGCCGCCGGCCGCGTGGATCGCGTCGGTGATCTTGCGCAGCTGGTCTCTGTGGTGCTCATTATAAAGGCCGAGGTACAGGTATGCATGGCACTCGGGGCAGATGGAGACGAGCTCGACAATGTTCAGGCCGCAGCCGCCGGCTGCGCGCGCCGCATGGTAGGCGGGCAGATCCTCGCCCACGTCGTTCTTGTCCTTGACCATCTTGGTGTTCATACCCGGCAGGACCACACGGTTTTTCAGCTCAAGCCCTCTGAGCTTGATGGGAGAAAACAATGCATCGTAACTCATGAAATACACCTTTCTTCATTGGAATGAATCCGAATCTGATTTCCTACACGTCTGCCTGAGAGCGGAGTTCCTTAATCATGTCCGACGGACCCGGGAATGATCCGGCGGAGACCGGCCGCTGGTGGCCGGATTCCGCTCTGCATCAGCTATTGTAGAAATTTTAACACTAGGCCGCAAAACGTGTCGGAAAGAATGTGGCGTAATCATGCGCGGGAAATGTACAAAAACTTCAGTTTTATTGTCACATGGCGGACGAAGTGT
>HF985795.1:12306-49606 GCA_000432375.1 Firmicutes bacterium CAG:103 | reverse complement strand
CGGACGAAGTGTGGCGTAATATACAAAATCGGCTGCGATTTCTTGTGCAGTTTCGCTTCTTTCCACAGAGAACGCCGGGGGATCGCTGCGCTTTTTCGGCATTTTATCGACGGACAATTTCGACAAAATGGGTGCAAAATGTAGTGAAAACGAAAAAAGTGTCTGCCTGCGCGCCATCATTTTCTGAAATTCTTTTTGAAAATGTGGATTATTTAACAAGAAAATGTGCGACATGGCCGCGCCGTTTCCTTTATACTGAAAGCACAAACCATCCGGAGCACCCATGCGCGCCCTCCGGCCGGCATGTCCGGCGGGCGGCCGTTGCGTGGGATACACATTTAATAATCGTTCAGGAGGCAATCACATGATAACCGATATGAAAGATGCGAAAATCTTCTCGCCCCTGCAGCTGGGCAGAACGACGCTGAAAAACCGTATCGCCATGGCGCCGATGAGCATGCACTATGAGGCGACCAACGGCACGGTGCCCAAGCAGCTCGCGGATATCTTTGTGCGCCGCGCAGAGGGCGGCGCCGGCTACGTCGTCATCGACGCAGTCACGGTCGATCATAAGTATTGGTACATCGGCAAGACGACCGCGCTGGACAAGGACTCCCTCGTCCCGCAGTTTGCCGCCTTTGCCAAGCGCGTGAGCGATGCCGGCAGCACGCTCTTCCCGCAGCTCATTCACCCCGGCCCTGAGTCCATCTGTGCGCTCAAGGGCATCACGCCGCTCGGCCCGTCCGTGAACACGAACGCCAACGGCGCTGTCAGCCGCCCGATCACCATTGACGAGATCCACAAGGTCGTCAAGCAGTACGGCCAGGCCGCGCGCCGCGCCGAAGAGGCCGGCTGCGGCGGCATTGCCCTGCACGTCGCGCACGCCTATATGCTGCCGGGCGCATTCCTCAGCCCGCTGCGCAATAAGCGCATGGACGAGTACGGCGGCTGCATCGACAACCGCGCGCGCCTGATCCTGGAGATCATTGAAGAGTGCCGCCGCAACATCAGCCGCGATTTCCCGATCGTGCTGCGTGTCTCCGGTTCCGAGCGTGAGCCGGGCGGCAACTCCCTGGATGAAATGCTTTACCTCGCCCCGAAGTTCGAGGCTGCGGGCGTTGACATGCTCGAAGTCTCCGGCGGCGTCCAATATGAGGGCCTTCAGAACATCCTTCCTTCCCACAGCCAGAAGATCGGCATGAACGTCTACGAGGCGTCGGAGATCAAGAAGGTCGTGAACATCCCGGTTTTCGTTGTCGGCAAGATCAACGACGTGCGCTACGCCGCCGATCTGGTGGAGCGTGGTCTGGTGGACGGCGTGTCTATGGGCCGTCCTTTGCTCGCAGACCCCGACCTGCCGAAGAAAGCTTACGAGAACCGCTTCGATGACATCACGCCCTGCGGCTCCTGCGGCGGCCGGTGCATCACGCCGGAAGATCCGCATCATCCGGTCTGCAAGTGCCACATCAACCCGCTCGTCGGCCACGAGTATGACTATCCGTTCAACCCGACCGACAAGCCGAAGAAGGTCCTCGTCATTGGCGCCGGCCCCGGCGGCATGTACACCGCTGTCACTGCGGCCGAGCGCGGCCACGACGTTACCGTCTGGGAAAAGAGCAAGCAGATCGGCGGTCAGCTGAATCTGGCGGTCGTCTCTCCCGGCAAGCAGGAGATGTGCAAGTGGCTCACGCACCTGAACTACCGTGCCAAGAAGGCCGGCGTGAAGTTCGAGTTCAAGAAGGAAGCCACGGTCGAGAACGTGAAGGAATTCGCGCCCGATGCCGTCGTCGTCGCCACCGGCGCGACGCCGCTCATCCCGACCTTCATCAAGGGCGTCGGCGACTATCCGATCATCACCACCCACGATATCCTCAGCCGCAAGGTCACCATCCCGAAGGGCACGGTCTGCATCCTCGGCGGCGGCGAAGTCGCCTGCGAGACGGCCGAAATGCTCATGGCCGACGCGCGTCCGAATTCCTTTGCCACCACCGGCAGCATCGGCGACGTGGAAGTCACGCTCGTGGAGATGCAGCCGCAGCTCATGACCGGCGTCTGCCTGCCGAACCGCAACATTGCGCTCGCCAGCCTGCGCCGCGAGGGCGTTAAGAGCTACATCAACTCCAAGGTGCTCGAAGTGACCGAGCACGAGGTCAAGATCCAGCACAAGGACGGCACGGAAGAGTGGCTCAAGGGCTTTGACTACATTGTCCTCGGCCTCGGCTCCCGCAAGTACGATCCGCTGTCCGAAGAGCTCAAGGCGTTCGTGCCGGAAGTCCACGTGATCGGCGACGCCATCAAGCCGGGCCAGTCCAGCGATGCCATGCATCAGGGCTTCCACGTCGGCTACGAGCTGTAAGTCAGCGTCAATTCTCTTTGCTATTTTTCTTTTCATCCTCTTACTCCTTTCAATCTTATCACAGCGCGAAGGCCCGCCGGATGCACACCGGCGGGCCTTTTGCCACTTTTCGCTTTTTGTAACACAACGGGGAAAATGTTTAAAGTTTGGAATTCGTTCACTTGTTTTTTGCACAAAAAGCTGTTAATCTATAAACAGAAGTATTGTCGGTTGCCGGTTTGCAAGCCGTATTGTTACCACGAATGGGGGCTAAGCACGTTGAAGAGAAAAAACAGGCCGCTCTGCGAGACACCGCGCAGCGGGTATTTTTGCGGGCCGGATAAGTATCTCCGTCTTCAGGAGCACACCATTAGTGAGGAGCTGTTCCCCGTTATGGAGGTGGACAGCTATTTTGTGCTTGTCCGCAGCGGCAGCGGTAGCTTTATCATCAACGGGGAGGAATTCCCCGTGCAGGCGGGCTGCGTTGCCTGGATCCAGTGCTCGCAGGTGCTGACGATCTGCCCCGAATTCGGGGAGACGCTCACGCTCTGGGTCGCTGCCTTTGATTATCAGCTTTTGAGCTATTATATGTTCAATCAGATCACCAACCTGCGAGAGGTCGAGATCGTGACCGGCCTGCCGGTCATCGGGCCGGAAGGGGACGATGTTCGCCAGATCGCGCGGCAGTTTGAGCAGTTTCGCCACCTGAGCGCGAAAAACAGCTGCGGCTCGGCTGTGATCCGCAGCTCCTACCTGCGCAAGATCGAGCTGCTGTATAACCGCGCCGCTGCACGCCGCAAGGAGCAGTACTCGCTGCTGGAGATGCCGCTCGGCCGGCGCGCCAGCCTCTATATCGCCACGCACAGCACGGCGGAGCTCACGGCGGCCTCGGTCGCCGAGGCGGTCTCGTCCGACGCGGATGAGACGGCACTCAACCACGCGCTGCTGATTGCCACGGGGCTGAATTTCAGCCAGTATGTCAACCGCGTGCGATTGATCCTGGCCATGTCGTACTTCCTGTATGACAGCCTGCCGTTTGACTACGTGTCGTCCATCTCCGGCTTTCATATGAGCATCACGTTTTTCCGCCGCTTCAAGGCGCTGACCGGCATGACCCCGCAAGGGTACCTCAACGATATGCTCAGCGACGGGAAGGACGGCCGGGTCTACCGCGGCATGATCCTGAGTGAGACGCTTATCTCTGCCATCAGTTATCTGTATGAAAATATGTCCGAGCCGATCGACGCGGAAAAGATCGCGCACGATCTCTACACCTCGGAGAATATCCTGCGTGTGCAGCTCAAGACGCGCCTGAACTCCAGCTACAAGCAGATTCTGTCGATGTTCCGTGTCCGCTATGCCGAGGCGCTGCTCACGACGACGGAGCTGCCGACAGTCGACATCGCCATGGAGACTGGCTTCGGCTCTGACCGCACGATGGGCCGCGTGTTCTATGCGCTCAACAAGATGTCACCAGGCGAGTTCCGCAAGCAGAGAGGACAGGGGAGGAAGCAGCATGGCTAACGAACGTTCATCCGGCACGGCATTTTTCAGCTCCAAGGACGAGAAGTCCGTTCTGGCCGGCGCGCATGACTATTTTGTCAACAATGTCCTGCCCAGCGATATCAAGGCGTGCGTGCGCAAGATCAAGGCGCCGACGCTCTATGTCAATAATCACGACGAGACGTTCCTGCTCGTGCGCAGCGGCCACGGTACACTCACGGTCAACGGTCTGGATTACCCCCTGAAGCCGGACACCCTCGTCAACCTCGGGCCGTTTCACCGCTACCGCTATCAGCCGGACAAGGGGGAGACGCTTGAGATCGCTGAGAGCCGCATGAACAGCGGCACATATGTCTACCTCGTGGCGAACCCCTATATGAAGTTCGAGCAGTTTTATGTCCCGTCCGAGCCGCCGGTCGTGGCGCTGCACGGGCTGTATGCCGAGATCGCAAATGATGCCATGAGCGGCATTCTCGCGGAGACGGAGCGGCAGTCGCCCGATCAGCTCCAGCTGTGCTTCTGCTATATGATGGATCTGCTCGGTATCGTGACCGAGAAGATGCCGCGGGAATATTTTCACCAGATACCCGGTCGAAAGTGAGAATTAACAGAAAATATCGTCAATGTGGACAAAGCCTCAAAAGCGACAGCGGTCGTCTTTTGAGGCTTTGTCAGTTTTGCCACGAAATCTGTTGTGAAATCTTATTTTTTGTCGTTTTTAGCGATAGCAAAACAGAAGGCAACGCCCGGAAGAAAATCGAATCTAATGTTAAAATATTATCGTTCCTTAACAAAAGCATAACTGCTGGTGTGTGTCCGGGGTGACGGGAAAGCTCCGGAAAAGGTCAAAGATTTGCGTTAAGAAAGGACAAAGAATCATGTTTGAAAATGAATTCAAAGGCAAAGTCGTTCTGGTAACCGGCGGCAGCCGCGGCATTGGTTTCGCAGCCGTCAAGGGCTTCCTTGCTGCGGGCGCGAAGGTGTACTTCCTGAGCCACTATGAAGAGACTGGCGCCAAGGCGCTGGCCGCGCTCAAGGAGATCAACCCCGACTACGAAGTCATGACCAAGGCCATCGACCTGTGCGACTACAAGGCCGTTCAGGAACTGTACAAAGAGATCATTGCCAAGTGGGGCCGTCTGGACGTGCTCGTCAACAACGCCGGCACCGACAACAGCACCTGGCTGACCAAGCTCAAGCAGTCCGAGTGGGATGCCGTCTGCAACCTGAACATGAAGGGCCCCTACACCATGATGAAGTACGCGATCCCGCACCTGGTCAAGACCAAGGGCTGCATCGTCAATACCGCTTCCGTCGCCGGTGTCTATGGCTGCCCGACCGGCCTGCCGTACCCCGCCAGCAAGGCTGCCCTGATCGCCATGACCAAGTCCGTCGCTTATTCCTTCGCCAACAAGGGCGTGCGTGTCAACGCGGTCGCTCCGGGCGTTGTCAACACCGACATGGTCGCCAATATGCCGCAGTTCGCCAAGGACTCCGTCGGTGATACCATCCCGATGAAGCGCTTTGCCGAGCCCGAGGACATTGCCAACGGCATCCTGTTCCTGTCCTCCAGCGCCGCGTCCTACGTCACCGGCGTCTGCCTGCAGATCGACGGCGGCTACCGTCCGAACAACCTGCCGAAGTAATTTTCCAAAGCCGCTGATCCCGCCCGCTGAGGGCGGGCGGGATCGGCGTATGCAAAATTCAGTGCTGTCAGGAAGTGATGGAGATGCGCACGCAGCATTTTAACATTTTCAATACCGGGACGGAGAGCTTCTTCACACCCGGCACGCAGCTGGCGAACATCGCCGCCGTGAAGCCGGATGCGCCGGCGGTCATTTACGTTTCCCCGGAAAACAAGGAGTCCGTCATGACGTGGCGGGAGCTCCACGAGCTCTCGAACCGCATTGCCTGGCACCTGCTCGGTCAGGGCGTCGGCCCGGGTAAGAGCGTGCTCGCCGCGCTGCCGAACATCCCGACGCACATCGCGCTCGCGTTTGGCATCTGGAAGACCGGCGCCTGCTACGTGCCGGTGTCCAACCGCGCGCCGCAGCGCAATCTGATGGAGATCTGCGCGTGTGTGTCTCCGGCGCTCGTCATCACGAACCGCAAAAAGCCGGACGGCTATCCCGGCCTGAGCACGGCGGAACTCAGAACACTGTGTGCCGACTGCCCCGCGGACATGCCCCCCGATGTGCTCGCTATCCCCAATCTTGCCAACTGCTCCGGAGGCACGACGGGGAAGACGAAGGTCATCGAGCAGGACATGCCGGCAGGGGAGAGCGACGAGGGTCTGCGGACCTGGTTCGCCGTGTCCGGCATGCGCTTTGAGATGCGCCAGCTGCTCGCGGGCCCGCTGTTTCACGGCGCGCCGCACTCGGCGGCCTTCAACGGCCTCTACTGCGGCAACACGCTCGTCATGCCGGCCAAGCTCGACGCCGAGACGATCGTGCGGCTCATCAAAAAGTACCGCATCGAGTATGTCCAGATGGTGCCGACGCTCATGCAGCGCATCAGCCGCATGCCCGGCTTCCGGAAGGAAGACCTTGCGAGCCTCGAGGTGCTTTGCCATACCGGCGGCGTCTGCTCGCAGGATCTCAAGCGCGAGTGGCTTCAGATCATCCCGCCCGAGCGGCTCTACGAGATGTACGCCATGACCGAGTGCATCGGCATGACGTCCATCCGCGGCGACGAGTGGCTGCGCCACCCCGGCAGCGTCGGCAAGATGCACTGCGGCCGGATCGCGATCCGCGATGAGGACGGCCACGAACTGCCCACCGGCGAGATCGGCGAGATTTTTATGTCCTGGGGCGACAACAGCCCGCGCGTGATATATAAGAACATCCCGCCGCTGCCGACGGACAGCGAGGGCTTCCGCAGCGTCGGCGACATGGGCTATGTGGACGCGGAAGGCTACCTGTACTTTGCCGACCGCCGCAGCGACATGATCGTCACCGGCGGAGAAAATGTCTTTGCCGCCGAGGTCGAGATGGTGCTCAAAAAGCATCCCAAGGTGGTCGACGCCGTGGTCATCGGCCTGCCGGATCCCGATTGGGGCCACCGTATCCACGCCATCGTGGAGACGAACGGCCCGGTCGGAAATAAGGACCTGATCCGCTTCGCACTCAATTATCTCCCCCCGTACAAGATTCCCAAATCCATTGAATTGGTGGATCACATCCCCGTGAACGAAAACGGGAAAGTCGTGCGCAGCAAGCTCGTCGAGGAAAGCCTCGCCAAAGGCTATTGAGCACGCAGAAGAAACCAACTGTCACACGGCTTCGTGCCGGAATCACTAGACAGGAGAATGTACTCATGGAAAACAACAAAAATTATATGAAAGGCTTTGTGCCCTACGCTATTGCGGCGGCGATCCTGAGCCTTTGCGGCGGCTTCACCGCTTCGGTGCCGACCGCCATCTCCACGGCCTGGGACGCTGACGCATCCCTGACCTTCATCACGCTGGCTTACTCCCTGGCTGCCGCCGCCATGGCGCCGATCCTGGGCAAGCTCGGCGGCGTGATCGGCCGCAGAAAGATGCTGCTGAGTGCCATGGGCCTTTACACGGTCGGCCAGGCTCTCATCGCCATCTGCCCGCAGAACATCCCGCTGCTGCTCGTGTTCCGCTTCATGGTCGGTATCGGCGCTGCCGGCATCGCCCCGGTCGTCATGTCCTACATCATGATGGAGTTCCCGCCCGAGAAGATGGGCCAGGGCTTCACGGTCTACATGGCAGTTGCCTGCGGCATGGTCATCTTTGGACCCACCGTCGGCGGCATCATCATGAAGGTCATCGGAACGGCCAATGCATGGCGTATCGTCATGTGGGTCTGCGTCGCGCTGTGCGTGATCACGTTCCTGATCTGCTTTGCAAAGGTCAAGGATAACCCGAACATCCCCAAAGGCACCATGCAGGGCTTTGACTGGGCAGGCGCCGTGTTCGTCCTGCTCATGTTCGGTGCGCTCGTCTGCGTGCCCACCTTCGGCCAGCAGAACGGCTGGGCCAGCGTCGCAACGCTCGCATCCATCGGCGTGGCCGTCGTTGGCCTCATCGTCCTCTTCCTGGTTGAGAAGAAGGCCTCCAACCCGATCCTCAACGGCAAGTTCATGGCTCGTAAGAACTTTGTGCTCCCCGTGCTGGTCATGCTCCTGACCCAGGGCCTTATGACCGCCTGCCTGACCGAGATCATCCGCTTCGGTTATGCCATCGACAAGGCCACCGTCGCTGCGGTTGCCATGAGCATTGAGTACCTCGGCATGGCGATCGGCACCGTCGTCCTCGGCCCCATGGCCGACAAGAAGGAGCCGAAGGTCGTGGCTGCCATCGCGCTCGTGTTTGTCGCCATCGGCTCTCTGATCATGCTCTTCATCGGCGAGAATGCCGGCATCCTCATGATGGGCGGCGCTCTGTTCTTTGTCGGTCTCGGCATCGGCGGCAACGGCACCATCTTCATGAAGGTCGCCCTGTCCGGTGTTGCTCCGGCTGAGTCCTCCTCCGCTTCCGGCACGTACAACGTGTTCCGTGATATGACTGCTCCGTTCGGTGTTGCCATCTTCGTGCCCATGTTCGTCACGGGCATGACCAAAAAGGCCGCCACCGGCATGGCAGTGCCCGCAGCTGCCGCCAGCGCGCTGCACTCCGTGGCGCTCGTGCAGCTCATCTGTGTCATCGTCGGTATCGTGGTCTGCTTCCTGATCCCGAGCGTGCACAAGAAGGCAGAAGCTGCCAAAGAGTAATTTCTTCCGACCAATCAACCTCATTCAGTGCGATACGCACAGAAAGGATTGTCATCCTAACATGAAAGAAATCGACAACAAACTGACTCAGAAATTCGACGAGTATCCTTCCTTCGGCGTTCTCAAGGGCGTCAAGGTCTTCGTGACCGGCACGAACATCGCCGGCCCCTTCGCCGGCTGCCTCATGGCCGAGATGGGCGCGAAGGTCCTGCAGGCCGAGGCTCCGACCATCGCCTGCCAGACCCGCGGCACCCTCGCGTGGAGCCAGAACCACCGCAACGAGTACTCCATCACCATCAACTCCGCCAGCCCCGCCGGCAAGAAGATCTTCCTCAAGTGCGTCGAGTGGGCTGACATCTGGATCGAGGCCGGCCGTCCGGGCTCCTATGCCAAGCGCGGCCTGACCGACGAAGTCTGCTGGAAGCACAATAAGAAGCTCGCCATCGTGCACGTGTCCGGCTACGGCCAGTTCGGCCCGGCCAAGAACAAGCCCTCCTACGACGTCTCCGGTCAGGCCATGGGCGGCTACATGTACATGAACGGCGTCTCCCCGACGTCCGGCCCGCTGAAGGTTAACCCGTACCTGTCCGACTACATCACCGCTTACAACGCCTGCATGGTGGCCCTCGCCGGCTACATCAACGCGAAGAACAGTGGCGAAGGCGACTCCTGCGACGTCGCTCAGTACGACACCATGTTCCGCCTGCTCGACAACTACCCGGCCAACTGGTTCAACAAGGGCTACCCGAAGCAGGGCGAGCCCGTGCCGTTCCGCACCGGCAACAAGAGCGACCAGGCTGCCTGCTTCTCCTTCTACGACACGAAGGAAGGCAACGCCATGTTCGTTGCGATCGTCGGTCAGGGCCCTGTCACCCGCGGCTACCCGATCATCGGCATGGGCAAGCCCGGCGTCACCGAGGGCATCCCGAAGAACTGCACCGGCTTCCCGCTGTTTGACCCCCGCGGCAAGAAGGCGGATGAGCTGTGCGCGAAGTTCTGCGCCGAGCACACCTGCGACGAGATCGAGGAGATCTTCAACAAGGCCGGCATTCCGTGCCAGCGTGCTTACGGCCCGGCCGACATCGAGAAGGATCCGCAGTACGAGGCTCGCGAGAACATCGTCGAGTGGGATGATCAGTGCTTCGGCAAGATGAAGGGCATCGGCGTCACGAACATCTTCAAGAAGAACCCGTCCCAGATCGTGGCTTCCGCGCCGTGCTTCGGCGAGCACAACCGCGAGGTTCTCAAGGACTTTGGCTACACCGACGAGGAGATCGACGCGCTCTACAAGAAGGGCGAGCTCGCGACTTGGACGCCGGCGGACACCGCCCGCATCAAGAACTTCGTTGAGTGGCACTTCTTCTGGGATCCGGAGCGTCAGGCCAAGCGCATCGGCCTGGAGTATCCCCCGAAAAAGTAAATCTTAGCGCAAATAGACGGTAAGCTGTCAGCATGGGCTTTTGCCCATGTTGGCAGCTTATCTTGAATCCGGAGGAATCTGTAGAAAAACACAACAAAAAGGAGGCACAGCATACATGAGTTTCAAAAAAATTGACTGCAACCTCACGCAGAAGTTCAGCGAATACCCCGACTTCGGCGTTCTCAACGGCGTCAAGGTCTTTGTGTCCGGCACGGCCATCGCCGGCCCCTTCGCCGGCTGCCTGATGGCCGAGATGGGTGCGAAGGTGCTCCAGTCCGAGGCGCCCAAGATCTCCTGCGGTACGCGCGGGACGACCAGCTGGTCGCAGAACCACCGCAACGAGTACTCCATCACGTGCAACCCGCGCACGCCCGCCGGCAAGAAGATCTTCAAAAAGTGCCTCGAGTGGGCCGATATCTGGATCGAGTCCAGCAAGGCCGGCACGTACGCAAAGATGGGGCTCACCGACGAGGTGTGCTGGGGCGTCAACAGCAAGCTGTGCATCGTGCACGTCTCCGGCTATGGTCAGACGGGCCCGTATAAGTCCAAGGCATCCTATGATGTCTCCGGTCAGGCGATGGGCGGTTATATGTACATGAACGGCGTGTCCCCGACGGATGTGCCGCTGAAGGTCAACCCCTATCTGTCTGACTATGTCACGGCCTACAACGCCTGCATGACCGCGCTCTCGGCATATATCCACGCGCTCAAGACTGGCAAGGGTGAATCGTGCGACGTCGCGCAGTACGATACCATGTTCCGCCTGCTGGATAACTACCCGGTGCTCTGGTACAACAAGGGCTATCCGAAGGACGGCGAGCCCGTGCCGTATCGAACCGGCAACCACTCCGACCTTGCGGCCTGCTTCTCATTCTACACCACGAAGGACAACAAGCAGCTCTTTGTCGCCATCAATGGCCCCGGCCCGGTCGAGAAGGGCTATCCCATCATCGGCGTCGGCACGCCGGGCGTGACGCCGGGTCTGCCGAAGGGCATCCCCGGCTTCCCGCTCAACACCCCCATGGGGCAGAAGGCGGATCAGGCGCTCACGGATTTCTGCGCGCAGCACACCTGCGCCGAGCTCGAGGAGATCTTCAACAAGGTCGGCATTCCGAACCAGCGCGCCTATGAGCCGGGCGATATCGAAAACGACCCGCAGTACGCCGAGCGCGAGAACCTTGTCGAGTGGGAAGACCAGATCTTCGGCGAGATGAAGGGCATCGGTATCACGAACCGCTTCAAGAACAACCCCTCGCAGATCGTGGCATCCGCGCCGTGCTTCGGCGAGCACAACCGCGAGGTGTTGCAGGAGTTCGGATACACCGATAAGGAGATCGACGACCTCTACAAGAAGGGCGAGATCGTGACGTGGACGCCGGCGGACACCGCCCGCATCCGTCACCTGCCCGATTGGGGCTTCTTCTGGGATACCGAGCGCCAGTGTGAGCGCATCGGCATGGAGTGGCCGCTCAAGGACGAGTGATCCCAACATACCGGACGGGCCGCGGCTCACACAGTCCGTCCGCCGCATTCTATATCAGCAAAGGAGAAACAAATGGGTAGACTTGATGGAAAAGTCTGTTTCGTCACCGGCGCCGGTTCCGGCATTGGCGCCAAGACTGCCGAGCTTTTCGCACACGAGGGCGCAAGCGTCATCATGGCGGATATGCATGAGGAAAACCTCAGCAAGGTCGCGGCAGACATTCAGGCAGCAGGCGGCGAGGTCATGACGGCTGTCGTCAACATCACCGACAATGACGCTGTGAAGGCGGCGTTTGCGGCCGGTGTGGAAAAGTACGGCAAGATCGACGCGCTGGCCAATATCGCAGGTGTGCTCGATGTCGCCATGCGGCCGATCGACGATTTTCTTACCAGCGATCTCGACACGACCCTGACCGTGAACGTCAAGGGCACGATGTACGTTACCCGCGCGGCTGTCAAGCAGTTCATCGCGCAGGGCTACGGCACGATCGCGACCGTCGCCTCCGTCGGCGGCGTGAACGGCAACGGCAGCGCAGCCTACACGGTCTCGAAGGGCGCGGAGGTCGCGCTGACCAAGCACATCGCGCTGCGCTTTGCCAACGGCGTGCAGAAGATCCGCGCCAACTGCGTGTGCCCCGGCACGGTCATGACCCCCATGACCATGCGCGCCATGAAGGCCAGAGGCAAGTACACGAAGGCCGCCAAGGCCATGCAGGCGTCCACCGCAAAGCATTCCACGCTCGACGTGGGCACGTGCTCGGATCTCGACATTGCCAAGATCCTGCTGTTTTTGTGCAGCGACGATTCTGCGCCGCTCAACGGTCAGGCGCTCGTTGCCGATTACGGCGCAAACCTCTGATACGCTGCGCCGGTGCGCGCACACCGGCGCAAAGCTGCAAAACCGCGCACACAAAATGAAAGGGAGTGTACTGTTATGAGTAACCGTTTGGAAGGAAAAGTCGCGCTGGTCACGGCGTGCACCCGCGGCATCGGCCGCGCGATCGCAGACCTGTTCGTCGATGAGGGCGCAAAGGTCTACTATGCCTGCCGCAACATGGAGACCGGCAAGGCTGCCGTTGAGGCCGCCAGAGCCCGCGGCGGTCAGGCCGAGCTTGTCTACTTTGAGGCACACGACCCCGCCACGCACAGAAGCATGATCGACGAGTGCATCGCCAAGGAAGGCCGCCTCGACGTGCTGGTCAACAACTTCGGCGAATCCAACCCCCGCAAGGACCTCGACATCACCAAGTGCACCTACAAGGAGTTTGAAAAGACCGTCTGCGTGGATCTCTCGACCGTGTTCAACGCCTGCCAGCAGGCGCTCAACAAGGCGATGCTCAAGCAGCATTCCGGCAGCATCATCAACATCGGCTCCGTCGCTGCCGTGTGCCCCGACCGCACGCAGGTCGGCTACGGTGTCGCCAAGTCCGGCATCAACCACCTCAGCCGCCAGATGGCGCGTCAGGTCGCGCACGCGGGTGTGCGCGTCAACGTGCTCAACCCCGGCATCATCGCCACGGAGGCCGTCGCCAAGCATCTCACGCCCGAGACGCAGTCGCGCTACACGACCAACTGCATGATCAAGCACCTCGGCGAGCCCATCGACATTGCTTACATGGCGCTCTATCTCGCCTCCGACGAGTCGAAGTACGTCACGGCGCATGTGATGAATGTTTCCGGCGGCTGGATGTAATGTTCGTTTTGTCTTCTTTTTATATCCTCTCATTCCAGCGGAAAAGGGCCCGGCGTCAGCCGGGCTCTTTTCCGTTCCCTTCCGAGAAAACGAACCCGCACACGGCGCAGCCGTGTGCGGGTTTTTCAGGGAAGGAAACGTGAATTGGTTTACATAATGTTTGAAACCGGTTTACATAATCGGAATCTTGATCTTCAGATCGCTCAGCGGGTAGGCTGAGCAGGCGTGGAACCAGCCGAGTTCCTTGTCCATGGCGCGGCGGCCGTCGCCGATGGGGGACACGAAGATGTCGCCGCCGAGCAGCTGGCTGCGGCAGAAACCGCACTCGCCGTTGCGGCAGTGGGTATCGACCGGGATGGCGCTGCGCTCGAGCGCGACGGCGACGGATTCGCTCGCCCTGGCATCGATCACATCTTCGTGAATGCCGCGCACGACGGTGATGCGAAACATCTTTTCCTCCGTACCCTTCGGGTAGCCCGGCAGGGTGGAGATATCGGCCGGGTTATTCACCACGTCGTGGCGGAAGCGGCGCTGCGGCACGCCCATGTCCTCGAGCGCCTTGCGCACGAACCGGAACATGGCCAGCGGGCCGCAGAACAGGAACGTGCTGTTGGGCGCGGCGTATTTTTCGATGATCTCGCGCGTGATAAAGCCGTGCTCGCCCGGCCAGTCGGGGTCGTCGGAGAGCACATGCACGACTTTGACGTCCGGACATTCGGCGCAGATCTGATCCAGTTCGTCCTTGAGCACGATATCGTCCGACTTGACCGAACCGTAGAGGATCGTCAGCCTGCAGCCGTGCATCTTGCCGTGGGCGATCTCCTTGGCCATGGCGTAAAACGGCGTGATGCCGCTGCCGCCGGCCAGCGCGACGAGCTCGGTCGTGTCGCGCAGCGGCTCCCAATAGAACGTGCCGAACGGCAGCGCGCCCGTGAGCACATCGCCGACATGGACGTTTTCAAAGAAGTAGTCCGGCACGAGGTACGGTACGTTGCGGCGCACGGTGATCTCGAAAAACGGGTGCTCGCCGCGCGCTTCGTACGGCGCGGAGGAGATCGTATACGGCCGCGTGAGCAGGCTCTCGCCGATCTTCAGGCGGAAGTTCACGAACTGGCCGCACTGGAACACCGGAATGTGCCCGTCCGCGGCCTCGAAGCGGAACGTTTTTGCCGTCGGGGACGCATCGCGGATGTCCGTGACGCGCAGCTGCATCTCACTCGGGTGCAGCTTGTCGGCCAGATCCCGGATGGGGTCTTTCGGATCCGGCACGGCGGATGCGTTTTTCAGCTTTTCGCGGCGCGCCTCGGTGACGCGGCCCGCGCCGCCGACGTCTTTCAGAAAGCTCTTGACTCGAATACTCATTTCGCTGCCTCCTTTGCTGCCATCGCGTCGAGCACGGCCTTGGCCGCGGCTCTGCCGTTGGTGATCTGCGGGCCCTGCCCGTCGCCGGCCACGGCGTGTGCGCCGGCAAACTCCAGCCCGTCGATGAAGTGATCTTTCGCCATCATGGTCTTCTTGGCGACCACGTGGTTGTCCATGGAGTGCGAGTAGCCGTAGATGCTGCCCTTCCACGCGCCGACGTAGTGGGAGATCGTCATGGGCGTGGAGACCTCGATCTCGGCGATGCGGCCGCGGAAGTCCACGCCGCCGATCTTGATGTACTGCTCCATCATCTCATTGGCCAGGCGGCGCTTGAGATCGTAGTATTCCTCCTCCTTGACGCCAAGGAACGGGTCGACCGGCACCAGATTCGTGATCGACAGGTGCGTATAGCCGGCGGGCACGCAGTCGGGGTTGGCATAGTTGAGGCACACGGTCGTCAGGAAGTTGTACGGTTCGGTCAGGTTGCAGTTGTTGCGCCAGATGGCGTTCGTGTCCATCGTGTCGCCGGAGAAGGTGTTGTAGTTCGTGATGCCGTTTTCCTCGGGCGTGCCCTCGAGAATGAGCATGACCGACACGGGGCAGACACTCAGGCGGTTGCCGTTGACGAACCGAATGGCGCCGGCGGGCACTTCGCTCAGCGGCTCGATCATCTGCGTGTAGACGCGGTTCGGGTACGCGCCGCAGATGACGTAGTCGCAGGCGATCTCGTCTCCGCGCTTCGTGCGCACGCCGCGGACCTTGCCGTCTTTGACGAGGATCTTTTCGACTTCCTGCCGCAGCTCGAACTGCGCGCCGTTTTCCTCGACCTTCTGCTGCATGCGCATGCTCATCTCGTGCGAGCGGTGGCGCGGCACATAGCTGCCGGCAAAATAGTCCGCCATGCAGTAGGCGTAGATCGTGAACGGGAGATTGTCCATCGGCTCGCCGACGTAGATCCAGTACGGCGTGAGCATATCGACCGCCTTCTGCGGCAGGTCAAAGGTTCGGATGACTTCCGAGGCGCTGTAGCCCGCCACGCGCACAAAGTCCGGGTGCTCGCGCAGCATGCGCAGCTTGCTCATCGGCGTCACGGATATGACGTCCATGCTGTCGTACACGCGGCGGCAGAGGCGGATGAATTCCAGCACCTTGTCGTAAGTGCCGGGGCAGGCGGCGTCAATGTCGCGCGCCATGTGCTCGTAGCCGTCGTGCAGCACGGTGTCGATGCCCTCACCGGGCACGACGACACGGTACGGCTCCGGCACCGGCAGCCAGTCGATGTCAATGCCCATGTCGTCAAAAAACTGGCCGACCTTCAGCCGCTTGCCTTTCGGGCCGATGGACATCATCTCATGCAGCGAGGCCTCCATCTCAAAGCCGTCGCGCATGTAGTCCGTGGCGACACCGCCGGGCATGTTGTGCTTTTCGAGGATCAGAATGTCCCGCACGCCTTTGGCCTGCAGCTGCAGGGCGGCCGCCATGCCGGCCAGCGCGCCGCCGATGATGACGACATCATAGTGGTCTTTGTAAAAACGCAAGTCAATTCCTCCTTCTGTGTTTGAATCACTGCGAAAAGTATATGTCAAGGATTCTACAAGTCAAGAATCGACTTGCTTTTTCGTCACTTTTTTGGTACTATTTTCTTGTGATTCTGATTCAATCACAAATACAAGGAGGACTGCGTATGCGTTTTCAGACCATCGTTGCGCCAACGATCACGGAGTTGTTCGAACGGCAGATCCAGGGCATGATCCTCTCCGGCCAGGTGGAGCCGGGGGAAAAGCTGCCCACGGAAGCGGAGCTGGCCGAGAATATGCACATCAGCAAGAGCGCCGTGCACGCCGGCATCAAGAATCTGGAGCGGATGGGCTTTCTGCGCGTGTCGCCGCGGCACGGGGTGTATGTTGCCGACTGGGCCGAGTGCGGCAACGTGGACACGCTCATCTCCATATTAAAATATCGCGACGGCAAGCTCGACAAGGCGACGACGGCGTCGCTGCTGCAGACGCGCAATGTCATTGAGGGGCTCGCGGTGCGGCTGTTCGTGCCCAAGCGCACGGACGATGATATTGCGGTGCTGCGCACGATCATCCGTGATTTCCGGCAGGCCGCGCAGCAGCCGCGCGCGGACGTGGACAAGCTCGCGGAGTTGGCCTGTTCGTTCCACCGGTATATCTGCTTTAAGAGCGGCAACAACGTCGTGCCGCTCATCGTCAACGGTTTCCATGATGTGAATATCGTCCTCTGGGCGCAGTGGGTGCGCTCGGTCGGGCCGCGCGCCGCGGGCGATGTGCTGGAGGATTTTCTCTATTTCGTCACGCAGGGGGACGCCGAGGGCGCCATCGCACTCTTCGATACGAATACGGACGAATTTGTCTCCCGGCTCGTGGACGTGTGAAGCCGGCGGGCGATTGTTTTCGCTCTTTTCACAAATACCCCCTTTTCATCCGGGCGGTTTTATATTACAATAAAACGACGAATATGAAAAAGTGAGGGGTAGTTTTATGGAAACAGGACCCAAATATAAACGCATCCTGCTCAAGATCAGCGGCGAAGCGCTGGCCGGCGAGCAGAAGACGGGGCTGGATTTCGGCGTCATCGGGCAGGTGTGCGATGTCATCAAGGCCTGCACCGAACTGGGCGTGCAGGTAGGCGTCGTCATCGGCGGCGGCAACTTCTGGCGCGGCGTGAAAAACGGCGAGGGCAGGATGGCCCGCTCGCGCGCCGACCACATGGGCATGCTCGCCACCGTCATGAACTGTCTGGCCGTGTCCGACGTCATGGAGCAGAAGGGCATCCCCGTGCGTGTGCAGACGGCCGTCGAAATGTCGACATTTGCCGAGCACTATACCTGGGAGCGCGCCGTGGCGCATCTGGAAGAGGGCAAGGTCGTGCTCTTCGGCGCGGGCAGCGGCTGCCCGTATTTTTCAACCGACACGGCCGCCGTGCTGCGCGCCGCCGAGATCGGCGCGGACGCGATCCTGCTTGCCAAGAACATCGACGGCGTCTACAGCGCCGATCCGCACGTCGATCCCGGTGCCGTGAAGTACGACGCCATCACCTATGACGAGGTGCTGGCAAAGCATCTGGCCGTCATGGATCTGACGGCGACGTCGCTGGCCATGGAAAACGACATTCCGGTCGTCGTCTTCGCGCTGGCTGATCCGCAGAATATTGTCCGTGCCGTGATGGGCGAGCCCGTCGGCACGGT
This sequence comes from Firmicutes bacterium CAG:103, assembly GCA_000432375.1. Lineage (GTDB taxonomy): Bacteria > Bacillota > Clostridia > Oscillospirales > Oscillospiraceae > CAG-103. The sequence goes on along the minus strand of HF985795.1, from coordinate 31,863 downwards.
CGTGACCAAATAAAATCAAATTTGAAAACCCGATAAGGAGGATACATCATGTCTACCGATTATACCGAGTTTGAGTCCAAAATGAAAAAGACCGCTTCGGTCCTCACCGAGCAGTATGATTCCGTCCGCGCCGGCAAGGCCAACCCCGCCGTGCTCGACCGCATCACGGTCGATTACTACGGCTCTCCCACGCCCATCCAGCAGATCGCATCCGTCAGCACGCCGGACGCCCGCTCACTGCTCATCCAGCCGTGGGACGCATCCGTGCTCAAGGGCATTGAAAAGGCCATCCTTGCGTCCGATCTGGGCCTGAATCCCCAGAACGACGGCCGCACCATCCGCCTGATCTTCCCCGCGCTGACCGAGGAGCGCCGCCGCGACCTCGTCAAGCAGGTCAAGAAGTACGGCGAAGAGGCCAAGGTCGCCGTGCGCAACATCCGCCGCGACGCGATGGACAAGTTCAAGGCGCAGAAGAAAAAGTCCGAGATCACCGAGGACGACCTCAAGATCATCGAGAAGGATCTACAGAAGCTGACCGATGATTACATCAAGGAAGTCGAGCGCATCGCCGACGAAAAAGAGAAGGAGCTCATGGAGATCTGAGCGCCCGCACCCGCAAATGTGATACGGGGGGATTTTTCATCCCCCCGTTTGAATATCCTGTCTACAGACGCCGCCGATCCGGGCGGCGCAGGAGGAACTATGGCAAACGATAAGACGACCGCGCCGCAGGTGGATTTCTCGCGCCTGCCGCGCCACGTGGCGATCATCCTCGACGGCAACGGCCGCTGGGCCAAAAAGCGCGGCCTGCCGCGCACGGCCGGCCATGCCTACGGTGCGGAGGCGTTTCGCCGCATCGGCAACTACTGCAAGGCCATTGGCATCGAATACCTCACGGTCTACGCCTTTTCCACGGAAAACTGGCGCCGCCCGCCCGAGGAAGTGCGCACGATTATGAGCATCTTCGATAAATACATGAAGGAAGCGCTCTCGATCATGGAGCGCGACAAGTTCAAGATGCGCTTTTTCGGTGAGCGGTCCGGCCTCTCGCCGGAGCTGCAGCGCCTCATGGCCGCGGCCGAGGAAAAGAGCACGCACTACGACGGCTGCCAGATGAATCTGTGCATCAACTACGGCGGCCGCGACGAGATCCTGCACGCCGTGCGCCGGTATGCCGAGGCCTACAAGGCCGGTACTGCGCCGGAGCTCACGGAGGATGTGTTCAGCGGCTATCTGTATTCGGCCGGCATTCCGGACCCCGACCTCATCATCCGCACGAGCGGAGAGCAGCGCCTGAGTAACTTCCTGCCCTGGCAGGGCGCGTACTCGGAGCTGTATTTCACCGACGTGCTCTGGCCGGACTTTACCGAGCGCGACATGGACGCGGCCCTGGCGGAGTTCCAGCGGCGCGACCGGCGCTTTGGCGGCGTGAAATGACCGCTGTACCCGAGAGAAAGACAAACGGGAGGGACCAATCATGAAAAACAGACTGATCGTTGCGGCCATCGGCATCCCGGCGCTGCTGGCCGTGATCTTCTTCACCCCGATCTGGGGTTGGGGCATCGTGGTGGCCATCATGGCGGCGTTCTGCGCCTGGGAGCTGCTGCACACGGCCATGCCGAAGTTCGTGCCGCGCTTTGCGGTGTATGCCGGTGTGTGCGGCGCGGCCATCGTGCTCGGCGCGGCGTTCGGAAAGTCTGAGCTCGTGTTCAAGATCGCAGCCTACGTGTTGTTCGTGACCATGTTCGTCGAGATGATGATCTCGTTTCACAAGCCCGAGCGTATCCCGTTTCAGGATCTGGCGCTCGTGTTCACGGCGGGCATCGTCATCCCGTGGATGCTCTCGTCGCTCGTGCGCCTTGGTCTGAATGACCCGAAGGCACCGTATCTGCTGCTGCCGTTCGTCATCACGTGGCTGAGCGATTCGGGCGCGTTTTTCGTCGGCCGCAGCCTGGGCAAGACCAAGCTCGCCCCGGCGCTGAGCCCGCATAAGACGGTCGAGGGCTGCGTCGGCGGCTTTGTGTGCGCGATCGCGGCGGCCATGCTCTACGGCCTCGTACTGCACCTGTGCGGCTACCGCGTGCAGATCGGTCTGCTCGCCATCTACGGTTTCTTCGGCAGCCTTGCCGGACAGACGGGCGACCTGGCGTTTTCCGCCATCAAGCGCGAGCACGGCGTGAAGGACTACAGCAATCTGCTGCCCGGTCACGGCGGTATGCTCGACCGGTTTGACAGCACCATCTTCACCGCGCCCATGCTTGAGCTGCTGGTGCTGCTGGCACCGGCGATCGCGGTCGTGGCGCAGTAAAGGAGCATAACTATGGTACATTCGATTTCCATTCTCGGTTCTACCGGCAGTATTGGCCGGCAGACCGTTGCCGTCGCGGAGCATCTGGGGCTGAACGTCCGTGCGCTGACGACGAACCGCAACATTCAGCTCGCCGAGGAGCAGGCGCGCCGCCTGCATCCGGCGTTCGTCGCCGTGACGGATGAGGCGTCTGCCAAGGCGCTGCGCATCGCGCTCGCCGATACGGACATCGCCGTCGGCGGCGGGGAATATGCCCTGTGTGAGGCGGCGGTCATCTCCGATACGGACGCGGTCGTCACGGCGGTGTCCGGCGCGGTCGGTCTGCGCCCTACGCTCGCGGCCATTGAAAAGGGACGGCGCATCGCGCTGGCCAATAAGGAGACGCTCGTGTGCGCGGGCGACATCGTCATGCGCCGCGCCAGAGAATGCGGTGCGGAGATCGTGCCGGTCGATTCCGAGCACTCGGCCATTTTCCAGTGCCTGACCGGCCGGGAGGGCGAGCTGCACAAGATCCTGCTCACCGGCTCCGGCGGCCCCTTCCGCGGCTGGACACGCGAACAAACGCGCGACGTCACGCCCGAGATGGCCGTCCGTCACCCGAACTGGAGCATGGGCGCGAAGATCAGCGTAGACTCCGCGACCATGATGAACAAGGGCCTGGAATTCATCGAGGCCATGCACCTGTTCGGCGTCACGCCGGACGATATCCAGGTGCTCATCCACCCCGAGAGCGTCGCGCACTCGACGAGAGCGTCGTGCACTCGATGGTCGAGCTGCTCGACGGGACGGTCATCGCCCAGCTCGGCGTGCCGGATATGGGCCTGCCCATCCAGTACGCGCTCACATACCCAGAGCGCAGACCCAGCCGCAGCGACCGGTTGGACTTCACGGCCTATCCCGGTGGGCTGCATTTCTACGCGCCCGATCTCGAGGCGCTGCCGTGCCTTGCGCTCGCCATGCAGTGCGCGCGCACCGGCGGCACTGCGCCGACGGTCATGAACGCGGCCAACGAAGTCGCCGTGCACCTGTTTCTGGACCATGAAATTGGGTATCATTCCATTTATGAGAGCGTGGCGGCGGCGGTGGATGCCATCGCGCCGGTCGCCGCGCCCGATCTGGACGTCATCCGCGCGGCCGATCAGGAGGCCCGCGCGTTCGTCCGGTCATATTTCCATTTCTGAAAGGACACCTGCATGTATATTCTGCTCGCAATTCTCGTCTTTGGGATCCTCATCGCCGTGCACGAGCTCGGTCACTTCCTCGTGGCCAAGGCGTGCGGGGTGCGTGTGGATGAGTTCGCTATCGGCATGGGCCCCGCCATCTGGAAAAAGCAGAAGGGGGAGACGCTCTACGCCGTCCGCTGCCTGCCGATCGGCGGGTTTTGCGCCATGGCGGGCGAGGACGAGGCGATCGACGACCCGCGCGCGTTCACGAGCCAGCCGGCATGGAAGCGGTTTCTGATCCTCTGCGCCGGTGCGTTCATGAACTTTGTGTTCGGTCTGCTGCTGCTTCTGATCGTGTTCGCGCAGGCGAAGAGCTTTTCCACGCCGACGCTCACGGACTTCATGGACGGCTGCCCCTATCAGGGAGAGAACGCCCTGCAGGTGGGCGATACGATCTGGAGCATCGACGGACACCGCATCTATTTTACGACCAATGTCAGCGAATATCTCGCCCGCGGCGGCGACACGCATGACATCGTCGTCAAGCGTGACGGTGAAAAGGTCGCGCTCAACGATTTTTACCTCGTCGCGCGCGAGTATCCGGGGCAGGACGGCAAAATGTACGGCTTCTACTTCGGCACGAAGCCGGCAACGTTCGGCGCCAAGCTCCAGACCACGTGGTACAGCGCGATGGACTTCGTGCGCATGGCCTGGATGGGCCTGAGCGATCTGTTTGCGGGCGCAGTCGGCGTCAAGGATCTGTCCGGCCCGGTCGGCATCGTGAGCATGATGAACGAGGTCGGCAAGGAGTCGGCCACAAAGGCGGCCGCCTTCTCGAACATCGCCTATTTCTCAGCGTTCATCGCCGTGAACCTTGCGGTCATGAACATGCTGCCGCTGCCGGCGCTCGACGGCGGGCGCGTGTTCTGCCTGCTCGTCACGTGGGTGCTCGAGCGGATCAGCCGCAGAAAGATCGACCCCAAATATGAGGGCTATATCCACACGGCGGGGCTGGTGCTGCTGCTGGCACTGATGGCCTACGTCATGTATAACGACATTTCCAAACTTGTCACCTGATCCGGGGCGGATCTTTCCGCCTCGGCTTTCGTGCGTTTTCAGGCTTCTCGGAGATACAGGAGTGTTTATGAAAAGAACCCAGACAAAACAGATCCATGTCGGCCCCGTTGCCATCGGCGGCGGCGCCCCGGTCGCGGTGCAGTCCATGTGCAACACGCACACCTCGGACGCGCGCGCGACCATCGAGCAGATCGCCCGGCTGCATGACGCCGGGTGCGAGATCATCCGCCTTGCCGTGCCGGATCAGGCCGCGGCGGATGCCCTGCCCGAGATCGTGCACGCCTCGCCCATCCCGGTCGTGGCCGACATCCATTTTGACTACCGGCTCCCGTTGACTACCGGCTCGCGCTCGCAGCGGCGAAGGCGGGCGTGCACAAGATCCGCATCAACCCCGGCAACATCGGCGAGCCGGACAATGTCCGCAAGGTGGCCGAGGCTTGCCGGGAGCGCGGCATCCCCATCCGCATCGGCGTCAACGGCGGCAGCCTGGAAAAGCGCCTGCTCGAAAAGTACGGCCACCCGACGCCGGAGGCACTCGTCGAGAGTGCGCAGGGGCACATTGACCTGCTGCACCGGTATGATTTTGACGACATCGCCCTGTCGATGAAGAGCTCTACCGTGCCGCTGACGATCGCGGCCTACCGGCTCGCGGCCGAGCGGTTTCCCTATCCGCTGCACGTCGGCGTCACGGAGACCGGCACGGCCTACAACGGCATCATCCGCTCCGCTGTCGGCATCGGCACGCTGCTGTCCGAGGGCATCGGCGATACGATCCGCGTTTCGCTCACGGCCGACCCCGTGGAGGAGGTGCGCGCCGGCATCGCCATTTTGAAGGCGGCCGGGCTGCGCCGCGAGGGCGTACGCTTCGTCTCGTGCCCGACGTGCGGCCGCACGCAGATCGACCTCATCGCGCTCGCGCAGGAGGTCGAGCAGCGGCTGCAGGGGCTGGAGCGCGAGATCACGGTCGCCGTGATGGGCTGCGTCGTCAACGGCCCCGGCGAGGCGCGCGAGGCGGACTACGGCATCGCCGGCGGCAAGGACTGCGGCCTGCTGTTTCGCCGCGGCGAGATCCTTGGCAAGTACCCCGCGGACAAGCTGGCCGATGCGCTGGTGGACCTGATCCTGAGCGAAAAGTGAGGAAGCTATGAGCGAAAAGATCCCGTTTCTCGATATGTTCCCGGACTGCGCGTCCCTGCGCGATAGCTGCGGCGGACTCGACAAGGCCGAGGTGCTTGACGTGCTCATCGAGCGCGAGAGCATGACGATGCTGCTGCACACGTGGTTTGCGCGTATGCCGGCGCCGGTCGAGCGCACGAATATCGAGCAGCTGCTCGCGGCGCAGTTTCGGCTGCGCGGCGTGCAGATCCAGGCGGAATATCCCGCCCCGGAGCAGAAAAAAGAGGAGAAGAAGGCCAAGGCCAAGGTCCTCATGGGCAAGCCCATTCCGAAGCGCGCGGACATTACGCCCATGAACGAGCTCACGCTCGAGAGCGGCAATGTCACGCTCGAGGGCGAGGTGTTTGCCGTCAACAGCCGCGAGATCGCAAAGTACGGCTCTGCCGTGCTTTCGTTTGACATGACCGACAGCACGAGCAGCGTGCGCGTGTCGCGCTTTCTGCGCTCGGACGACGATCAGAGCATCGTCGGCATGATCCACGAGGGCATGTGGCTGCGTGTGCAGGGCAAGATCAACTACAGCAAATACGATGAAGACATGGTGCTCGAGCCGCGCAACATCGTGCAGGGGGAGAAGGTCATCCGCCCCGACAACGCGCCGCAAAAGCGCGTGGAGCTGCACTTACATACCCGCTATTCGGCGCTCGACGCCATCTCCGACCCCGCCGACCTCGTGGCCCGCGCGGCCTACTGGGGCCACCCGGCCATCGCCGTGACGGATCACGGCGTGGCGCAGGCGTTCCCGGATATGTGGAAGGCGTCGAAGAAATACGGCGTGAAGATCATCTACGGCGAGGAGGGCTACCTCGTCAACGACGTGGACGGCACGCTCGCCGTGCACGGGCAGAGCGACCTACCGCTCGACGCGGAGTTTGTTGCCTTCGATATCGAGACGACCGGCCTGCACCTGGACACGAACCGCATGACGGAGATCGGCGCGGTGCTCTTCTCCGGCGGCGAGATTAAGGCGGAGTTTGACACGTTCGTCGACCCGCATATGCCCATCCCGGCCGAGATCACGCGCCTGACCGGCATTACGGATGCCGATGTGGCCGGCGCGCCGGACGAGGCGGAGGCCATGCGCCAGTTTCTCGACTTTGCGGGCGGACGGCCGATCATCGCGCACAATGCCGACTTTGATACCGGCTTCATGAGCGCGGCCTGCCGCCGGGCAGGCATCCCGTTCGAACCGGTGTATCTCGACACGCTGGTGCTCGCGCAGTACCTGCTGCCGGATCTCAAGCACCACAAGCTCGACCAGGTCTCGAACCGCCTGAGCCTGCCGGACTTCAACCACCACCGCGCGTGCGACGATGCAATGGTCGTGGCGCGCATCATGGACAAGTTCCTGCCCATGCTCGCGGCGAAGGGCGCAAAGACGATCGGCGACTTCAACGATCTCGTGCGCGGCGGCCTGAAGGAGAAGCGCCGCACGCACCACATCTCCATTCTGGTGAAAAACAAGACCGGCCTGAAAAACCTCTACGAGATCATTTCCCGGTCGTATCTGAAGTATTTCAAGCGCAACCCCACCATCCCCAAGAGCCTGCTTATGGAATACCGCGAGGGCCTCATCATCGGCTCGGCCTGCGAGGCGGGCGAGGTGTTCGAGGCGGTGCTGCGCGGCAAGAGCGACACGGAGCTGCGGCGCATCGCGTCGTTTTACGACTATCTCGAGATCATGCCGCTGGCGAATAACCACTTCCTGCTCGACAACGGCACCGTGCGCAGCGAGGAATCCCTGCGCAACCTCAACCGCCGCATCGTGCAGCTCGGCGAGGAGCTCGGCAAGCCCGTTGTGGCGACGTGCGACGTGCACTTTCTCGATCCCGAGCAGGAGATCTTCCGCCGCATCCTGCTGGCGGCCAAGAAATTCTCCGACGCGGACAAGGCCATGCCGCTCTATTACCGCACGACGGAGGAGATGCTCGACGAATTTGCCTACCTCGGCCCGGAAAAGGCGCAGGAGGTCGTTGTCACGAACACGAACGCCATTGCCGACAGCGTCGAGGTGTTCGAGCTCCTGCCGAAGGATCTCTACCCGCCGAAGATCGAAAACTCCGCCCAGCAGCTCAAAGACCTGGTCTATGGCAAAATGACGGCCATCTACGGCGAAAACCCGCCGAAACTCATCACCGACCGCGTCGAGACCGAGCTGCATGACATCCTCTCGCGCGGGTATGACGTCATTTACATGAGTGCGCAGAAACTTGTCGCCAACTCCCTCGAGCATGGCTATCTGGTCGGCAGCCGAGGCAGCGTCGGCTCGTCGCTCGTGGCGTATTTCTCCGGCATCACGGAGGTCAACTCGCTCCCGCCGCACTATGTCTGCCCGCAGTGCAAGTATACGGACTTTGACTCCGGCGCGGGCTTCGGCTGCGGCGCGGATATGCCGGACAAGGTGTGCCCTAGGTGCGGGGCGAAGCTGCGCAAGGACGGTTTCGACATCCCGTTTGAGACGTTCCTCGGCTTCGGCGGCGACAAGGTGCCCGATATCGACCTGAACTTCTCGGGCGAATATCAGGCCAAGGCGCATAAATACACCGAAGAGCTCTTCGGCTCGGATCACGTGTTCCGCGCCGGCACGATCGGCACGCTGGCGGAAAAGACGGCCTACGGCTATGTCCTCAAGTACCTCGAGGAGCGCGGCAAGACCCTGCCGAAGGCGGAGATGAACCGCCTCGCGCTCGGCTGCGTCGGCGTCAAGCGCACGACCGGCCAGCACCCCGGCGGCCTCGTCGTCATCCCGCAGGACAAGGACGTCACGGATTTCTGCCCAGTGCAGCACCCGGCCGACGATCCGAACAGCGACATCATCACCACCCATTTTGAATACCACTGCATGGAGGCGAACCTCCTCAAGCTCGACGAGCTCGGCCACGATGACCCGACCATGATCCGCATGCTTGAGGACATGACCGGCGTCAACGCGCGCGAGATCCCGCTCGACGATCCGGACACCATGGGCATCTTCTGCAGCGCGGCGCCGCTCGGCCTGACGGACGACGACCCGATTGTCGGCAAGACTGGCACGATCGGCATCCCGGAGTTCGGCACGGGCTTCACGCGCCAGATGCTCGTCGACACGCAGCCGAAAGGGTTTGACATCCTCGTGCGTCTGTCCGGGTTCTCGCATGGCACGGACGTGTGGCTCGGCAACGCGAAGGATCTCATCATGTCCGGCACGGCGACGGTCAACCAGACGGTCGGCTGCCGCGACGATATCATGCTCTATCTCATCAGCCGCGGCATGGACGCCAAGCTCTCGTTCAAGATCATGGAGAGCGTCCGCAAGGGCAAGGTCAAGCGCGGCGGCTTCCAGGACGGCTGGGTCGAGACGATGCAGGAGCACGGTGTGCCGGAGTGGTACATCACGTCCCTGAGCAAGATCGCCTACCTGTTCCCGAAGGCGCACGCGGTGGCCTACGTCATGATGGCGTTTCGCATCGCGTGGTTCAAGGTGCACGAGCCGCTGGCGTTTTACAGCGCATATTTCTACCGCCGCAGCCAGAAGGATTCGTTCGACGCCGACATGATGACGCGCGGCCTCGATTACACCCGCCGCAAGATCAACGAGCTGCGCAACAAGCCCACGCTCACGGCCAAGGAGGAGGACCTGCTCGTGACGCTGGAGGCCGTGTACGAATTCAACCTCCGCGGCTTTGAGTTCGCGCCCATGAGCCTCTATGAGAGCGACGCGACGAAGTTCCTCATCCGCGACGGGAAGCTCCTGCCGCCGTTCGTGGCCATCTCCGGTCTCGGTGAGAGCGCGGCGTGGAATCTCGTGGCCTGCCGTGCCGACGGGCGGGAGTTCGTGTCGGTCGAGGAGCTCTCGGCTGCCTGTCCGAAGGTCAGCCAGACGCACCTGGAGCAGCTGCGCGCCATGGGCGCGCTCGGCGAGATGCCGGACAGCAGCCAGATGAGTTTGTTTTAAATTCGTCATTTTTTTGCAACTTTTGTTTGCATCATGCGCAAATCCCTGATATGATAAAACCGTATCCCTGACGATTCGGCACGACCGAAAGAGGAGGTAATGCAATGAAACGTTTCCTGGCGCTGCTGCTGACGCTGGTCATGCTCGTGTCCGTCTGCGGCCTGCAGGCGTTCGCCGCTGACGGTGACACGTCTGCGGACACCGGCGACGAGCTGGTCGTCTACACGCGCTCCGGCGCAACGCGGACATTTCATGTCGGCGACACTTTTTCGTATACCTACTGGTTCCGGCTGACATCTGGCTCCGTCAACAAGATCACGGGCCATGTGCTGTATGACAGCCAGTGCCTGTCGGTCAATGCCGACGGCTGCAAGTTCCCGAACATGACCTCGCCCTCGACGAAAAACAACGTGGGCGACTTTGAGTTCCACGATACGTTCACGACATCGCAGGGCGGCGAGTTTGCCACCACGTCGCCGCAGATCATGGCGAACATTTCGTTCACCGTCACGCGCGGCGGTACGGCGTACCTGACGACGCTGCTCGAGGAATTGGAGATCAAGAAGTCCAAAGACGAGTTCGAGCTCGTCACGAATTTCAAGAACAAGAGCTGGTCGCCGACGATGTACTCCACGTTCGACTACCTGCAGGATGAAAAGCCGTCGCTGGCCTCCACGCCGCTGAGCGCCTCGTCCGACGTCGCGTGGTTCTATGCCGTCGACGCGGAGACCGGCGCGCCGATCCCGGCCGGGGTGACGTTTGAACTCACCGGCACGTCCGACAACGGCAAGCACATCGAGCGCACGGCCGTGTCCGACGCCTATGGCTTCGTCGGTTTCGGCACGGTGCCGTATGGCAAATCGTATTACATCCAGACGCGCACGGCGTCCGACGCTTCGGTGGCGTATATCATCAAGGACGGCGCGCGCATTTTGCCCGACGTGGAAAACGGCAAGCTGCGGCTCGATCACACGCTGCACTACAAAACGGCCGAGCCCAGCGAGCTGCGCTCGATCACGGTCACGTTCGAGTGGACGAACGAGCAGATCGCACCCGATGAGGTCTATACCAAGGACCGGCCGACGAGCGTGTACATGGAGCTGAGCCGCAACAACGATGCCGTGGTCGTGGCGCATCATTCGTCCGATCCCGAGGACGGACAGGCCGTCTTTGACAATCTGCCCATCCACGATGACTACGGCAACGAGATTACCTATGTCCTGACGACAACGACGCTGCAGCATTACGATGCGCAGATCACGCGCACGGATACGGGCTTCCATATCAATTTCGTTTATCTCAATGACCATAACTGGGAGACGACCCGCACCGAACCCACCTGCGAGGTGGACGGCTCCATCGTCTCTGTGTGCAAGGACTGCGGCGCGACCGACCGGGTCGTGCTGCCCGCGACCGGCCACAAGCTGGTTCCTTCCGGGCACGATGCCACCTGCACGCAGGACGGTTATCAGCGCTACATGTGCACGCAGTGCGACTATTGGTATGAGAAAAAGACCCCGGCGCTCGGCCACGACTGGAGCGACTGGGATGTCCTTCGGGAAGCCGGCAGCAAGAAGGATGGTATCAAGCAGCGCACATGCATGCGCTGCGGCGAGGTGGAGACGTATGCCATCCCGGGCGGCAACCACAGGCACACCATGGTAGAGCACGTTGTCCAGCCGACCTGCACCGAGCAGGGCTACACCGAGCTTCGCTGCATCAATGATGAAGGTCTGCCGTGCGGGAAAACCTATATTATTCAGGGCAGTGAGACCCCTGCGCTCGGCCATGATTACAGCGGCGACAGCGGTATCCGCACGATCGTCGAGCCGACCTGCACCACGAGCGGCCTGAAGGAATATAACTGCATCTACTGCGGCTACACCTATACGGAGAACGTCAAGCCGCTGGGCCACAACTATGAGCGCGACCCGAACAAGAGCCGTGAGCCGGACTGCACACAGCCGGGCCTGAATTATTATAAGTGCGGCCGCTGCGGCGACGTGCATCAAGTGCGCGTTGAACCGCTGGGCCACGACTGGGGCGACTGGATTGTGGACAAGCAGGCCACGGACCAGACCGACGGCGCCAAGCACCGCATCTGCAAGGTCTGCGGCGAGCGGCAGGATGACGTGATCCCGAAGCTGGATCATGTGCACAACCACATTCCCACGGTCATAAAGCCGACCTGTGAGCAGCAGGGCTACACGCGCTACACCTGCGCCTGCGGCGATACGTATATTGAAGAGAGCAGCTATGTGCCCGCGCTCGGCCACGCATGGGCCGAGACTGCTCGGCAGGAGCCGACCAACAAGACCGTCGGCGTGATCACCTACACCTGCCAGCGCTGTGCCAAGCTGCGCTATGAATTCCTCCCCAAGACCGAACCGGTCGAGACATGGAAAAATCCCTACCGCGACGTGCGCAGCACCGCGTGGTACTATGAGGACGTGGCCTATGTCACGCAGAACAAGCTCATGGTCGGCACCTCAACGATGATGTTCTCACCCAATGCCGTGATGAGCCGCGCCATGCTTGTCACGGTGCTCTACCGGATGAACGGCTCGCCGAGCGTAGCGGGCATGACCGCACCGTTCACGGATGTGCCGTCCGGTCAGTGGTACACGGACGCCGTCATCTGGGCGTATAACTGCGGCGTCGTCGACGGCACGAGCCCGACGCAATTTGCCCCCGCACAAAACGTCACGCGCGAGCAGATGACGAAAATATTCTACGGCTATGCCGAATTCATGGATTACAACACCATGGCGGTCGCCGACCTGAGCGCGTTCGCGGACGGCGGGAGCGTTTCGTCCTGGGCGCAGACCATGATGGGCTGGGCCGTTGCCAACTCGCTTATTAAAGGTGCGCAGGATGAAAACGCGACGTATCTGCGCCCGCAGGGCGTTGCCACGCGCGCCGAGGCGGCAGCGATCCTGCACCGCTTTGACCAGTGGCGCGTCAATGCCGTCGTCACAGGAAAATAAAACAGGAGGAGATCATACCATGGCCAATCTTGTCATTACAATCGGAAGAGAGAACGGCAGCGGCGGCCGCCAGCTCGGCAGCGAACTGGCAGCGGCGCTGGGTGTCAAGTGCTATGACTCGGAACTCATCAACGAGACGGCGAAAGCGAGCGGCTTTGCCAAGAGCTTTGTCGAGACGCATGAAGAGCACCGCCCGGGCAGCTTCCTGTATTCGCTCGTGACGGGCGGCGGCGTTGTCGCCGACGAGCAGCCGTTCCCGGTGCAGATCTTTCAGGCGCAGTCGGAGGTCATCCGCACGATCGCCGCGCGCGAGTCGTGCGTCATCGTCGGCCGCTGCGCGGACTATGTCCTGCGCGACGATCCGAACGTTGCGCTCGTGAACCTGTTTGTGCACGCGCCGCTGGCTGCCCGCATCCGCCGCGAGAGCGCACGCACGAACACCACGCCCGCGGAATCGGAAAAGCGCATCCGCCAGGTGGATAAGGAGCGCGCGGCGTACTATAACTTCTTCTCCTCCAAGCGCTGGGGCGATGCGCAGGCCTATGACCTGTGCGTCAATACCGACGGGCTGGAGATCAGCGACGTTGCCAAGCTCGTGCTCCGCTATCTGGAGCTGCGCGGTCTGCGCTGAATCAGCGGAATCATGATATAAGGAAAACCCGGCAGACGCTCATGCGTCTGCCGGGTTTGTCATGTCGGGGAGATAGTCTGTGAGCTGCGCGTCCGGCACCGGCCGGATGTCCGCTCCGGCCAGCGCGGGGCAGAGGTCGGGCAGGCACGCCGGATCTGCGATGAGCGCATCTTTCTGCGCGCGTGTCAGGCGCTTGATGCGCGCCTCGAGCTGCCGAGCGGTTGTGGCGGTGTCGGTCGTCAGCAGCAGCGCCAGCGCCGTGACCGGGTGGCTGCGCGTGTACTTCGCGCAGCCGGGCAGACGCTCCACGTGCTGCCGCAGGCGGCGCGCAATGTCCGGCGTCATGCCCGTGTAGAGTGAACCGTCTGCGCAGCGCAGAAGATAGACATGGTGGCGCTTATCCATAAAATGTCTCCGTTTCCCGTGTAAAATGCGTGAAAAGAGCATAGCACAAAATTGTCAATTTTTCAAACGCGCTTCTTTGCCACATTGTGCAAAAACGCGAATTGGGCCGAAAATATTCATCCGCATTTTGAATATTCGCGTGTTTTGTGAATATTCAAGGGAGAAATCCGAATATTCATGCACGAAAATGCTTGACAGCCTCACACTCGCGTGCTATCATACGACCATACCAAACGGGGCGCGAGCCCCAATCTATTTTGTTTGAGGAAGAGGCTAATAAAATGAAGAAATTTGTTGCACTGCTTCTGGCAGTCCTCATGGTCGCATCTCTGTGCGCCTGTGGCCAGAAAGACACTCAGACGGGCTCGGACATCAAGACCGTGACCGCCGGCAAGCTCACCATGTCGACCAACGCGCAGTTCCCGCCGTATGAGTCCGTTGCGGACGACGGCAAGGGCTACGAAGGCACCGGCTTTGAAGGCATCGACATCGAGATCGCTTACGCTCTGGCGCAGAAGCTGGGCCTGGAGCTGGTCGTCGACGATATGGACTTTGACTCTGCTCTGAGCGCCGTCCAGACCGGCAAGAGCGACATCGTTGCCGCCGGCGTGACCGTCACGCCCGAGCGTCAGAACACCATGAGCTTCACCGACAGTTACGCCAACGGCGTGCAGGTCGTCATCGTGAAGGAAGGCTCCGATATCAAGAGCATTGATGATCTCGAAGGCAAGCAGATCGGCACCCAGCGCGGCACCACCGGTTATAGCTATTGCATCGATGATTACGGCGAGGACAGCGTGGTTCCCTTTGATGACGGCGCGACCGCCGTGCAGAACCTGCTCGCCGGTAAGGTCGACTGCGTCGTGATCGACAAAGCGCCGGCTCAGGAGTACGTCAAGGCAAACGCCGGTCTGACCATTCTGGACACCGAGTACGCCAACGAGGATTACGCCATCGGCATGGCTAAGGACAACACCGCGCTGCAGGAAGCCCTGAACAAGGCGCTGGCCGAGCTCAAGGCGGACGGCACCATCCAGTCCATCATCGACAAGTATATTTCCGCGAAGTAATCGCATCCAAAATGCAAACCACGTAAAGGGCGGCCAACTGCCGCCCTTTGCGCGTAGAAAGAAAGAGGTATCTACATGGGTAATTGGGCGCAGCTTTACGCCGACCTGACGGCGCAGCTGCAGGCCGGGCAGGCCCTCGGCTTCTGGGACAACGCCTTCGTCGGCTTTTACCAGAGCTTTGTGGCCGCCGGACGCTGGAGACTGTATCTGAACGGCCTGCTCACCACGCTCGAAGCGACGATCCTGGCGCTGCTGCTGGGCGTCGTGCTCGGCGTCGTCGTCGCGGTCATCCGCACGGCGCACGACCAGCAGCGCGCCGGGCACAAGAATGTGATCCTCGGCGTGTTCAACGCCATCTGCAAGATCTATACGACCATCATCCGCGGCACGCCGATGATGGTGCAGCTGCTGATCATGAGCCTCGTGATCTTCGCCAGCAGCCGCAACTATACCATGATCGGCATCCTGGCCCTCGGCATCAACTCCGGCGCTTACGTCTCGGAGATCGTCCGCAGCGGCCTCATGTCGGTCGACCCCGGCCAGATGGAGGCCGGCCGCAGCCTGGGCATGAACTACTTCACGACCATGCGCTTTATCGTCATCCCGCAGGCCATCAAAAACATCCTGCCGGCCCTCGGCAACGAGTTTATCACCCTGCTCAAGGATACGTCCCTCATCACCGTCATCGGCGGCAAGGAGATGACGTATGCGGCCAAGGCGGTCATCGCCAAGACGTATCAGGGCCTGTTCCCGCTGTTCGGCATCGCGCTGATGTACCTGCTGCTGGTCATGCTGTTTTCCAAGCTGCTCGGTGTGCTTGAAAGGAGGCTGCGTCAAAGTGATCGACGTTAAACATCTGTCCAAATCGTTCGGCGACCACCTCGTGCTCGATGACATTTCCGAGCACGTCAGCCCCGGCGAAAACGTGGTCATCATCGGCCCCTCCGGCTCCGGCAAGTCGACGTTCCTGCGCTGCCTGAACCTGCTCGAGCAGCCGACAGCCGGCACCATCACCTTTGCCGGCACGGAGATCACCGACCCGAAGGTGAATATCGACGCCATGCGCCGCCAGATGGGCATGGTGTTCCAGCACTTCAACCTGTTTCCGAACATGACCGTGCGCAGAAACATCACGCTCGCGCCCGTGCAGACGAAGCTCATGTCGCAGACGGAGGCGGATGCAGAGGCGGACAAGCTCCTCGCCCGCGTCGGCCTGGCCGACCGCGGCGACAGCTATCCGTCCGCGCTCTCCGGCGGCCAGAAGCAGCGCATCGCCATCGTGCGTTCGCTCGCCATGCACCCGAAGGTCATGCTCTTTGACGAGCCGACGAGCGCGCTCGACCCCGAGATGGTCGGTGAAGTGCTCGACGTCATGAAGGAGCTGGCGCACGAGGGCATGACGATGGTCGTCGTCACGCACGAGATGGGCTTCGCCCGCGAGGTGGGCGACCGCGTGCTGTTCATGGCCGACGGCAAGATCGCCGAGTCCGGCACGCCGAAGGATATCTTTGAGCACCCGCAGTGCGCGCGCCTGCAGGACTTTTTGGCCAAGGTGCTGTAAGTGGACATTCCGACCGCGCAGCCTGACCGGCTGCGCGGTTTTCTGCGGAAAGGAGCCAGAATGCCGGAACTGACCTGTCCCGTCTGCGGCGGCGCGCTGCACCGGGAGGAGAGATCCCTGCGCTGCGGCGCAGGGCACTGCTATGACATCGCGCGGCAGGGC
The DNA here is from genome assembly GCA_000432375.1 of Firmicutes bacterium CAG:103. GTDB lineage: Bacteria > Bacillota > Clostridia > Oscillospirales > Oscillospiraceae > CAG-103. The sequence goes on along the minus strand of HF985795.1, from coordinate 15,389 downwards.
TATGTGAATCTGCTGCGCACGAACCGATCAAAGGATAAGCGCCACGGCGACGATAAGCGCATGGTGGCCGCGCGCACCGCGTTTCTGGACGCGGGCTATTACGCGCCGCTGCGAGATGCCATCGCTGCCGCCGCGACGGAATACACCTCCGGAGACGCAGGCGTGCTCGATGCCGGCTGCGGCGAGGGATATTACACCGCCCACGTCCTGCACACGCTGCAGGCGCAGGGGGCAAGCCCAAGCGTGTGCGGCGTGGACATCTCGCGCGACGCGCTCATCTGCGCGCACCGCCGCGTGCCGGAGCTGACGCTGGCCGTGGCCAGCATCGCGCACCTGCCGGTCGCGGATGCGAGCTGTGACCTCGTGCTCAATGTCTTCGCGCCGCACGACGCGGCCGAGTTTGCGCGCGTGCTGCGCCCCCATGGGGTGCTGCTGCGTGTCATCCCGCTCGAGCGCCATCTCTGGGGGCTCAAGCGGGCAGTGTACGACCGCCCGTATGAAAACACCGTTCCCGACCCGGCGCTGCCCGGCTTCGCACTCGCAGAGCAGCGGACGCTGCGCGGCACGATCACCCTGCGCACGAACGCCGACATCGAGGCACTGTTTTGCATGACGCCGTATTACTATAAGAGCGGCGCGCGCGACCAGGCCAAGCTCCACGCGCTCGACACCCTGACCACGGAAACCGAATTTGCCCTCCTGATCTACCGGAAAGCATGAAAAACGTTAGCACTCGAATTAAAAGAGTGCTAACGTTTACTTTTTGTTCATGATATATACTTTATTTATTCATAATTGTATAGTAATTTATATATCGTAAAGAGCGAGAGAAATAAATCGAACGCTCGAGAAAATGATTACCGTGTATAGAATTCTAGGAGGAATATAAAATGTTCGAAATCATGCCTTTTGACCGCAGAAGCTATCGTATGAGCTACAATCCGTTCCGTGAGCTGGAACAGATGGAGAAGAATTTCTGGGGTGACCAGCAGGTCAATCCGTTTCGCACCGACATTTCCGAGACGGCGGACGGCTATAAGCTTGAAGCCGACCTGCCGGGCTTCCGCAAGGAAGACATCCACATCGACATCGACGATGACATTCTGTCCATCCATGCCGAGCACAAGGACAGCAAGGACGAAAAGGACGACAAGGGCGATTACATTCGCCGCGAGCGTTACTACGGTTCTTACTCGAGAAGTTTCAACGTGTCCGAGATCGACGTCGAGGGCATCAAGGCCGCCTATGAAAACGGCGTCCTGACGCTGGCCATGCCCAAGAAAGCCCCGGCAAAGCCGGAGTCCAAGCACCTCGAGATCGAGTGATCGAGGACCAAAATCGTTAAATCCTTTCATCTCTCATTTTCCTTTTATCCCCCTATCGAAAAGGCGTCCGGTGTCCGGCCGGGCGCCTTTTTCATGTCCGGCCGGACTTGACAGGGAGGGGGAGCGCTGTATAATAGGGTGACTTCGTCGGAATCGAGAGAACCGTTATGCAAAAACTCAGTCAAAAAACACAGGGCATCGTCTATGTCCTCATTGCGGCGTTCGGCTTTTCGCTCATGTCCATGTTCATAAAGCTGGCGGGCGATCTGCCGTCGTTTGAAAAGGCATTTTTCCGCAACTTTGTCGCGCTCATTTTTATCACCATCCTCATGCTGCGCAGCCGCACGTCGTTCCGGCCGGAGCGGCGCAATCTCCCGGCGCTGTTCGGCCGGTGCTTTTTCGGTACGCTGGGCCTGCTGTGCAATTTCTATGCCATCGGCAAGCTGAACCTGCCGGACGCGAACATGCTCAACAAGCTCTCGCCGTTTTTCGCCATCCTGTTTTCGATCTTCCTGCTGCGCGAAAAGCCGAACCTTGTGCAGGTCCTTGGTGTGCTGGTCGCCTTCGGCGGCAGCGTGTGCATCATCAAGCCGAGCTTCGATAATCCCCAGATGCTCCCGGCGCTGGCCGGTGTGCTCGGCGGGTTGGGCGCGGGCGCTGCGTATACGTTCGTGCGTTATCTCGGCGCGCGCGGGGAAAACGGCAGCCGGATCGTGTTTTACTTCTCGGCGTTTTCGTGCATCGTGTGCGTGCCGTTCGTGGCGCTGGATTATGCGCCGATGAGCCTGCTCCAGCTCGTGTATCTGCTGCTGGCGGGCGCGTTCGCGTGCGTCGGGCAGCTCGGCATCACGAAAGCCTATGTCTGCGCGCCGGCCAAGGAGATCTCGGTGTATGACTATACGCAGGTGCTCTTTGCCGCGGCGCTGGGCTTTTTCGTCTTTGGTGATGTGCCGGACTGGCTCAGCGTCTTGGGCTATGTGCTCATCTGCGGCGCGGGCGTCGGCATGTTTCTCTATAACCGGCGGCACGACGCTGCCCATCCCTGAAAAAATCGGTCGACGCCGGATGCATGGGCATCCGGCGCCAACTTTTTTGCGTTTTTCATCACGGCGGTGAAAAGTGTTGAGCAACGCATCCCCCCTGGGAGCTTGTGCAGGAAGCGACTGGTGCGTTATCATCTTGTCATAAGAAACGAAGGGAAAGGGCGGTGCATCCTATGCATATGGCAGATGCGTTGCTCACGCCGGCGGTCGCCGGTGTGATGTATGCCGCTTCTGCGGTCGTTGCGGGGGCCTCGATCGTGGAGCTGCACAAGGAAGAAAAGCAGGATCTGACCTCAGCGGCCAAAAAGCTGCCGACCATGGCCGTCATGTCGGCGCTCGTGTTCGCGGGGCAGATGATCAACTACACCATCCCCGGCACCGGCTCGTCCGGCCATCTGTGCGGCGGCCTGCTGCTCACGTCCGTACTCGGGCCGTGGGCGGGATTTTTGTCCATGATCGTGATCCTCACGATCCAGTGCCTGTTCTTTGCCGACGGCGGTCTGCTGGCGCTGGGCGCAAACGTCTGGAACATGGCGTTTTACGGCTGCTTCGTCGGATAGTTTCTCATTTACCGGCCGCTGATGCGCAGCCGCTGCTTTGCGCGGCGCGGTGAGCGGGCGGCGAACCGCCTCAAGATCACGCTTGCGTCCGTGCTCGGCTGCGTGCTGACGCTGCAGCTCGGCGCGTTCTCGGTCGTGCTGGAGACGACGCTCTC
>HF985795.1:6997-12296 GCA_000432375.1 Firmicutes bacterium CAG:103 | reverse complement strand
CGACGCTCTCCGGCATCACGGATCTGCCGTTCGGCGCGTTCTGCGCCATCATGCAGCCGATCCATCTGGCCATCGGCCTGATCGAGGGCCTCATCACGGCGGCGGTGCTGCTGTTCCTCTATGAGGCGCGGCCGGAGCTGCTGCGCGATGTGCGCATGAGCGGCGAAACCACCGGCAAGGTCTCGTTCAAGGGCACGATCGCGGTCATCGCCATCGCGGCGGTGCTCGTCGGCGGCGGCTGCTCGTCGGCGGCGGCTTGTCGCTGCTGGCCAGCGGCAACCCCGACGGGCTGGAGTGGTCGCTGTTCGGCAACAGCGACGCCGGCTACACGCAGAACATGGGCCTCGACGAGGACAGCTACGGCGTACAGAGCAGCGCGGCCGACAAGGCCGGCACCGTGCAGGAAAAGACGGCGTTCCTGCCGGACTATTCCTTCGCCGGGAGCGATTCCGCGGCGGGCACGTCCGTGTCCGGCATCGCGGGCGCTGCCATCGTGGCGGCGGCAGCGGCGCTTATCTGCGGTGTCGGCGGCATCTGCCGGCATAAGAAAAACCATTCGCAATAATCAATAATCTCGATACCAGGCATCCAAATACGACCCATGCGGCAAGCTCCTCTCGGGGCTTGCCGCAATGGGCGTTTTTGTACAAACGGGGAGGTGAGCACACATGAACAAAGCGCAGCAGGCGAGCGTCGAGCTGCGGGCCATGGACGAGCTGGCGGCGCAGGATTCGCCGATGCACCGGCTCAGCCCGCTGTCCAAGCTCTTTGTGACCGTGCTCTACATCGTCGTGACGGTCTCGTTTCACAAGTACGATATCTCGGGCGTGTTCGTCATGGTGCTCTTTCCGCTCGTCGGTTATCAGGTCGGCATGATCCCGGTACATACGTGCTTTCACAAGCTGCGCGTGGTCATGCCGCTCGTGTGCGCGGTGGGGCTGTTCAACCCCTTCTTTGACAAGCGGATCGTGCTGTACATCGGCGCGGTCGGCGTCAGCGGCGGTGTGATCTCCATGCTGACGTTGATGATGAAGGGCATCTTCTGCCTCATGGCGTCGTTCCTGCTCGCGGCGACGACGAGCATCGAGGATATCTGCCGCGCGCTGCGGCAACTGCACGTGCCGAAGGTGCTCACGTCGCTGCTGCTGCTCACATTCCGGTATATCTCCGTGCTGCTCGACGAGGCGGCCATCATGACGGATGCCTACCGTTTGCGTGCGCCGGGGCAGAAGGGCGTGCATATCTCGGCCTGGGGGTCGTTTCTGGGCCAGTTGCTGCTGCGCAGCATGGACCGCGCGACCGCGCTCTATGAGAGCATGGAGCTGCGCGGCTATCACGGGGAGTTTCATTACGCGCAGGGCCGGCCGTCGAGCCGGGCCTCGTGGCCGTTTGCCATTGGGTGTGCGGCGCTGATCGTGCTGGCGCGGCTGTACAATCTGCCGGCGCTGCTGGGCGGACTTTTTGCCTGAGGAGGGGCGCATATGCTGTGTTTTGACCATGTTTCGTTTGCCTATCCGGGTGAGCGCACGATCTTAAATGACCTGTCGTTTTCCGTTTCCGAGGGCGAGCAGGTCGGCCTGATCGGGGCCAACGGCGCGGGCAAATCCACGCTCATGAAGGCGGCGCTGGGGCTCATCACCGTCTCCGGTACGATCACGATCGACGGTCTGGAGATGAACCGTGACAACCTCGCGGACATCCGCCGGCGGCTGGGTTATGTCCTGCAGGACTCGGACAACCAGATGTTCATGCCGACGGTGCTTGAGGACATGCTCTTCGGCCCGCTCAATTACGGCATGCCCCGCCCGGAGGCGGAGGCACTTGTGGATCAAACGCTCGCAGAGCTGAACCTCACGCACCTGAAAAACCGCCGCAACCACAAGCTCTCCGGCGGCGAAAAGCGCATGGCCGCCATTGCGACCATCCTCGCCATGCAGCCGAAGATCATGCTCATGGACGAGCCGTCCACGGCGCTTGACCCGAAAAACCGCCGCACGCTCATCCGTACGCTCAATGCGCTGCCGGTGACGAAGATCATCGCAACGCACGATCTCGATCTCGTGCTCGAGACGTGCGACCGCGTCCTGCTGCTGCACGACGGGCAGATCGCGGCCGATGGGCCTGCGGGGGAGATCCTGCGCGACCGGGCGCTGCTCGAGCAGCATTCGCTGGAACTGCCGTTTTGCCTTGCCAGTGTGCCGGAGCGGGCAAAAGAATCGTGAAAAACGGCGCTTGAAGCCGTGGGCGCTGTCTGCTATAATAGCGCGTATTCCGGTGGAGAGCGAGGTCGATGTTTGCAATGAGCCGACAGCTCAAAGGTGCGCTGATGGCGGCGGGCGGCGGTGTGTGCTGGGGCATTTCCGGCACGATGGGACAGTATCTGTTTACGCACGAGGCCATGCAGACCACGTGGCTGATCCCGATCCGTCTGAGCCTGGCGGGCCTGATTTTGTTTGCCTACTGGCTGGTGAAGGACCGGCGGCTGTTGTTTGCCCCGTGGCGGCAGCGGGATAGCGCGGTGATGCTCGTGCTCTATGGCATTTTCGGCATCAGCCTGAGCCAGTTTCTTTATTTTCTGACCATTCAGTTTTCCAACGCGGCCATCGGCACGATCATGCAGGATCTGTCGCCGGTGATGGTGCTGCTGGTCGCCTGCGCGACTGCGCACAGAAAGCCGCGCGCGTATGAGATCGTGAGCATCGTGCTGGCGCTGCTCGGCGTGATTTTGCTGACCACGCACGGCGACCTGACGGCGTTTGCTGTGTCGCCAGTGGCGCTGGTCGCGGGTGTTGCGTGCGCGGTGTGCGTGACAGTGTATAACTGCCTCTGTCCGCGCCGGGAGCTGCGCGATTATCCGGTCAGCATGCTGCAGGCGTGGGCGTTTTTGATGGGGGCTGTGCTCTTCGAGCTGTCCATGCACCCGTGGACGCTCGGCTATACGCCGTCACTGCGCGGTGTCGGCGGCATTTTGTTCGTGGTGCTCTTCGGCAACCTGCTGGCCTTCAACCTGTATATGACGGGCGTGAAACTCATCGGCCCGGAAAAGAGCGTGCTCTACGGCTTTGCCGAGCCGGTCACGGCGGCCATTCTGGCCGTGACGCTGCTGGATACGCCGTTCACGGTCTGGGATGCACTGGGCTTTGCCGCCGTGTTTGCCATGCTGGCGGTGCTGTCCGTCGGTGGAAAGAAATATGCCGAGCGGCTGGAAGTGTAAAATTTAAAAAGAAAAACGGAGCAGATACGGGGGGATGTATCTGCTCCGTTCCTGTTTATGAGGGATGGTCATTCCTCTCATAACGGTTGTCCCACGCGGTGTACCCCACAGCACCGGATGTACCTACGTAGTACAGGTTCATTATTTCACAGAAAACTTGCCGTGTCAACAAAAAACTGTTGCCTTTTCACGCTTTTCTGTCACAAAAAGCGCTAAGAAACTGCGCGTTTTCTGCAGAAGCCGCCCGGCAGGCGTAGCATTCTCCTGCGTCTCTTTTTTACCCTGAGGGCGTGTGGTCGCTGCGAAATTTACCACCTCGGGCGGCGACTGTTCAAATCAACAGGCCGTACCGGTCGCACAGCGGCAGCAGCGCCGACTCCGGGAGCGCGCCCTCATACAGCGCGCGGCCCTGATAGGTGCGCAGCGCGGCCTCGAGCAGCTCTGCGTCGTCGCAGACGAGGCACAGGGGCTTGCTCAGCAGGTACTGCACGTCGGTCAGTGCGTCGATGTCCTCCCAGGCGGCAATACGCAGTGCGACCATGGGCTCGCTGCCGTCGAGCGCATCTGCCAGCCGGTCCTCGAGATCCGGCCCGGCGGTCAGCACCGGACCGTGCCCGGCGTCCGTCGGCAGGTAGCAGGGGAGCTTCTCCGTCGCGGCCGGGAGCAGATCCGTGTGCTCCGGCGCGGGCGGGACGAATTTCGCGTCCTTGAGGGCCGCGTGCAGCGCGGCGATATGCTCCGCCGTCGTGCCGCAGCAGCCGCCGAAAACGGCCACGCCGGCTTCCAGCATCGGCTGCACGAACGCCGTGAATTCCTCCGGCGTGCAGTCATATACGGTCTTGCCGCCGACGGTGATGGGCATACCGGCGTTGGGCTTTGCGATCAGCGGCACGCGGGCGTATTCCCGCAGGCGGCGCAGCTGCACGAGCATCTGTTCCGGCCCGGTCGAGCAGTTGAGCCCGAACGCGCTGATGCCCATGCCCTGCAGCACGGTCAGCGCGGCGGTCACGTCCGTGCCCGAGAGGCTGCGTCCGCTCTCGTCGCACGTGAAGGACACGAAGATCGGCTTGTCGCTCACGCTGCGCTTGTCGCTCACGCTGCGCACGGCCAGCACGGCGGCGCGTGCGTCCGAGAGCGTCATCATCGTCTCGATGACATACAGATCGACGCCGGCCGCTTCGAGCCCGGCCGCCTGCTCGGTGTAGATATCGACCAGATCCTCGAACGATGCCTCGCCGAGCGGGGCGAGAAACAGGCCCGTCGGCGCGAGATCACCCGCGATCCATGCCTTGCCGCCCGCCGCTTCGCGCGAGAGCGCGGCGAGGCGGCGGTTGTAGTCCGCCGTCTGGTTGAAGATGCTGCGCTCCTCGAGCTTCTGCCGGTTTGCGCCGAAGGTCGGCGTGTAGAGCACCTGGCTGCCGGCGGCAACGTAGCCGCGCTGGATGTCCACAATGACGTCCGGGTGCTCGAGCGTCCACTGCTCGGCGCTCACATCACCGCCGTAGCCGCGCTTTTGCAGTTCGGTGCCGGTCGCACCGTCGAGGATGAGGGGAAAACGGATCTCCATGGTCATGACCTCCGTGAAATGTTATGGTTGCGGAAACGACAGATCGTCGGTAAAGGCCGCGGCAAAGTCTGCGCGGCCGGACAACTCCAGATAGTCGCATGCCCGGGAAATATTCCCGATGCGCTGCCACTGCGCGGGGTCGAGCGTGAGCGCGGCTGCACCGGCGAGCGCCGTGTTGCCGAGCGTGTGCAGCTTGCCCGCGCACGCGCGCGGGAGCATGCCGATGGCCATGGCGCTCTCGGGGTCGAGATAGCTGCCGAAGCCGCCGGCAAGGTACACGCCGTCCACCTGCTCCGGCGTGATGCCGCGCTGCTGCAGCAGCACGCGGATGCCCGCCGCGACGGCGGCCTTGGCCAGCTGTAAGTTGCGCACGTCCGCCGCCGTGAGAGATATCTCCGGCGTCAGGTGAAAGCGGCCGTTGCCGTCGTCATCGCGCGTCAGATAGCGGCGCAGGGGCATTGGTGCGTCCTCCGGCGGCAGCAGCCGCCCACCGGGCGCGATCACGCCGAGGCGCAGCA
>HF985795.1:0-6989 GCA_000432375.1 Firmicutes bacterium CAG:103 | reverse complement strand
CGAGGCGCAGCAGCACCGCCGTCAGGTCGAGCAGGCCGGAGCCGCACAGCCCCTTCGGTTCGCCGCCGCCGATGACGTCGTACAGAAAGCCGCGGTCATACCGTACGCGGCTGATGGCGCCGTCCACGCCCGGCATGCCGCACGTGATGCCCGCGCCCTCAAAGGCCGGGCCGGATGCCACGGCGCAGCAGACGAACCCGCCGCGGCCGCCGAGCGCCATCTCGCCGTTGGTGCCGATGTCGAGAAACAGGTTCTCGCCCGGCAGCTCCGCCAGCCCGGCGGCCAGCAGTCCGGCCGTGATGTCCCCGCCGACGTAGCCCGCCACGCAGGGAGCGAAGTGCACCGGCACGCCGTGCAGCGTTTCGTCTCCGGGTGCTGCAAAGAGCGTTTCCGGCCGGAACGGCGCTGCGGCGATGCCGCGCACGGAGTATCCGGCGAAGAGGTGCTGCATGACGGTGTTGCCGGCGAGTGTGATCTCGCGCAGCGTGCCCGGCGTGCGGCCGCTGCGCGCGAGCGCGTCCGATACCAGCGCCCAGATCTGCTCGCGGATGCGCCGCGAGAGCTCCGGCAGGCCGTCTGGCTGCTCAAGCGTATACTGGATGCGGCTGATGACGTCGGCCCCATAAGGGGCCTGCGCATTCCAGCCGCTGCAGGTTTGCAGCTCTGTGCCGGCCGCAAGATCGTACAGCCGCGCGACGACAGTCGTCGTGCCGAGGTCGACGGCGGCGGCGCAGCCTGTGCGTCCCGGTCGGCAGGCGGGCAGCGGCACGGTGCCGGTCAGGATCGTGCCGCCGGCGGTCTCCGGCAGCGTGACGGTGTCGCCGTCCGCCGGATAGACCCGGCAGGCGAGATAGACCCGGCAGGCGAGCCGGGGCACGCCGTTGACCGGGACGCGGCACTTGCCGCAGCGGCCCTTTCCGCCGCAGGCGGCGGGAATGGAATAGCCCGCGCGCCGCAGGACGGACAGCAGCGTCTCACCGGCCGGCAGGGGAATGGTGCGGACATGGCCGTTTTGTTCAATTTGGATGCTTGACATGGCCGCCGCCCCCTTATAAGATATAGGCACATTCTAAGCAGTGAGACTTTGCTTTGTCAAGAGGCTTTGCATATGAACGATCCCGAGACGCTGGCCGCGCAAAACGGCTTTTCCCACTGGGCACAGCTGAATATGGCGGCGGCGGTGCCGCTCGAGGCGGTGCGCGATATGTGCGCGTCCGGCCGCTGCGGCCGATACGGGCACAACTGGGCCTGCCCGCCCGGCTGCGGCAGCATCGAGGCGGCTGCGCGCCGCATCGCAGGCTTTGACGCCGGCATCCTTGTACAGACGACCGGGACGCTGCGCGATGATTTCGATTACGAATCCATTGCGGCCACTGAGCGCGCGCACAAGCGCCGCTTTGCCGACTTTGCCCGCCAGATGCGCCGGCTCTGTCCCGGCTGCCTGCCGCTGACGGCCGGCAGCTGCACGCTCTGCGCCCGCTGCACGTATCCCGACCGGCCGTGCCGCTACCCGACCAAGCGTCTGTCGTCCATGGAGGCGTATGGCCTGTTCGTGAGCGATATCTGCATGCGCTCGGGCCTTGCCTACAACTACGGCCCGCGTACCATGACGTATACATCCTGCGTTTTATACAACAAGGAGTGAAAACCATGTCCACACCGAAAGAGATCTTCCTCGAGCTCATCCGGCCCGACGGCCAGCCGGAGCGCCAGCTGCGCCAGTATGAGGCGCTGCACATGTGCCTCACCGACCCGTGCAACACCTACCTGCGCGGCAACCGCAAGCGCGGCACGACGAGCGTGGACCGCTGGGGCACGACGATCCTGTTTCCCGAGGATGCACCCGGCCCGATGCCGGATACGCGCGAGGGCCTTGCCGTCTGCCCGGACGTCACGCGCTGGCGCGAGACGGTGCACGCGCCCGATCTGGAGGCCGCCTGCACGGAAGGGTGGGACACCTGCCGCGCCGAGGCGCGCGCCGCCTGCGGGTCGGATCACCTGCTGGCCGGGTTCATGGGTACGGGCATTTTCGAGCAGTGCCACTTCCTCATGGGCTTTGAGGACACGCTCACGAATCTCTACGCGCATCCGGACGAGATGCACGCGCTTATTGACTACATCACGGAGTACCGCCTGACGTATGTGCGCATGCTCATCGACCACCTGCAGCCGGATGTCATCTTTTCGCACGACGACTGGGGCACGAAAAACGCCCTGTTCATGAAGCCCGAGATGTGGCGGGAATTCTTCAAGGAGCCGTACCGCCGGTTTTATGGCTACATCCGTTCGCGCGGCGTCATTGCCATCCACCACGCGGACTCCTATCTTGTGCCGATCGTGGACGACATGGCCGAGATCGGCATCCAGGTCTGGCAGGGCGTCCTGCCGGAAAACGACATTCCAGCCCTGCAGGCACACTTAAACGGGCGGCTCACGCTCATGGGCGGCTTCGGCGCGGCCATCGACCGCAAGGACGCGACGCCCGAGGACATCCTCACCTATGCCCGCGATGTGCTCAAGCGCAACTGCCCCGGCGGGCACTACATCCCCTCGATCACCTACGGTCTGGCGGGCACGGTCTACCCGCACGTGGACAAATACCTCAACCAGGCGGTCGATGAATACAACGCAGCGCTGCATGTGCCGGTGACGCACCTGCCGCCCNNNNCGGTGACGCACCTGCCGCCCGTGCCGCGCCGGAGCGTGCACGCCGCGGCCGCGCCGGCGCAGAGCGCGCCTGAGGCCGAGCAGCCGCAGGGCGATGTGCTCTCGCGCATCGCGTCCGCGCTCGTGCGCGGGCAGCAAAAGCGCGTGCTGCAGCTGTGCTCCGAGGCGCTTGAGAGCGGGCACGGCGCGCAGGAGATCCTCACGGACGGCCTTGTGCGCGGCATGACCATCCTTGGCGAGGATTTTTCGGCCAACCGCGCCTTCGTGCCGGAGATGCTCATCGCAGCGCGCTGCATGGCGGCGGCGACGGAGCTGCTCAAGCCGTACATGACGGGGGAGAGCAGCGAGACGATCGGCCGCGTCTGCCTCGGCACGGTGCGCGGTGATATGCACGACATCGGCAAGAACCTCGTCAAGATCATGATGGAGGGCAGCGGGCTGGAGGTCGTGGACCTCGGCGTGGACGTCACGGCGGAGCAGTTCGTGGACACGGCGATCGAACAGCACTGCGACATCATCGCCTGCTCCTCGCTGCTGACGACGACGATGCCGGAAATGCGCGATGTGGTGGAGCTGGCGAAGGCCCGCGGCATCCGCGACCGGGTGAAGATCTTTGTCGGCGGTGCGCCCATCACGCCCGGCTACAGCGACGAGATCGGCGCGGACGTCTACTGCCCGGACGCGGCCACGGCCGCGCGCTCGGCCGTGGCGCTGCTGCGCGGCGCGTAAGCGCATAAAAGACATAATACAGGAATGTGTCTCTGCCGGACGAACATACGCCCGGCAGAGACACTTTCATTTTTTTGGAAGGAAATTCAGCGAAATGGATAGAGAAAAATCGAAAGGGCGGAATTATTTCAGGTTCTTGAATAATTGCTTTTCGGTGCCGCCGGATTTATAATCAAGGCGTTCCAACAAGTGAACACAGTCACTTTCAGGTATAGGCGGGGAAGTCACATGGGCCCCGCGTCTCTACCGGGCGGCCCTTGAATTGCCCGACTACCGGAATGCAGCACGCACAGCGCCAAACCGCTGTGTGAGCTTTTCCGTTTCGGTGGAGGGTCGCAGATTGCAGACGCTCCGCCGTTTTTTTATTTGGATAGAGAGCGGAAACGCTTTTTATGGTTGATAGCAGCTTATGATTTCAGGGAGGGATTTTGATGCGTACACGCAAGGCAAAGGATCGCTCGCGCCTCATTCAGGCGGCCATGGGTCAGATCCCGTGCGATCTGACGATCGGCAACGTACAGTTTTTCAATGTCATTACGGGAGAAATCTATCCGGCCAGTGTCGACATACTGGACGGATTTGTTGTTTTGGTGCGTGAGGAAGGGCAGGAGGCAGTCCTGCCGTCCAAATCGTACTACGACGGTCAGGGGCGCTACCTGATCCCCGGCTACATCGACACGCACATGCACATCGAGAGCACGATGATGATCCCCGAAAATCTCGCCCGCGCCATTCTGCCTTGGGGCACGACGACCATCTGCACCGACCCGCACGAGATCGGCAACGTCATGGGCCTCGACGGCGTGCGCTTCATGCTTGAGAATGCGAAAAAGTCCAAGCTCCGCCAGTACGTGCTCGCTCCGTCGTGCGTCCCGTCCTTGCCCGGCATGGAAAACGCCGGCGCGGAGTTCTTCGCCAGGGAAGTCGGCGAGCTGCTGGACATGGACGACGTCATCGGCATTGCCGAGATCATGGACTACGTCGGCGTTATTCACGACAGCGAACGTATGCGCACCATCATCGACGAGGGTATCCGCCGCGGCATGTTCCTGCAGGGCCACGCGCCGTACTGCTTCGGCCGTGAGCTCGCGGCCTACCGCATCGGCGGCCCCGTGTCCGACCACGAGAGCGTGAACGCCGACGAGGTGCGCGCCAAGCTCCGCGCCGGCATGCACATCAACCTCCGCGCCAGCTCCCTCATTGATAACCTTTCCTTCCTTGTCGACGGCTGCAAGGATCAGCCGTGGCGCGATTTCGTGTCCATCTGCACGGATGATGTCCACGCCAAGGATCTGCTCACCGTCGGCCACATCAACAACGTCGTGCGCAAGGCGGTCGCCTCCGGCCTCGACGGCCGCGAGGTCGTCAAGATGGCGACGTTCAACGCCGCGCGTGAGTATGGCTTTGACGATCTCGGCGCGATCGCGCCGGGCTACATCGCCGATATCCAGCTCGTCGACGCGCTTGACGGCAGCCGGCCGAAGGCCGTGTTCACCGAGGGCGTGCTCGTCGCAGAGGACGGCAAGTACCTCGGCGGCGACTGCAAGACGGCGGACTACGACCTGCCGAACACCGTCGATTTGCCGCAGATCACGGGCCCCGCGTCCTTCGAACTTCGTGTGCCCGAGGGCTACACCGGCGACACGATCCGCGTCAACGTCATGGTGTCCGAGGACGGCAACCGCATCCTGCGCCACGTCGAGCCGGTCGAACTGCCGGTGCGTGACGGTGCGGTCGACATCAGCGGCGATCCGACGCTCGTGTTCGTCTGCTGCGCCAACCGTTATGGCCGCGGCGGCAAGACGATCGCCGTCTACCGCGACTTCGGCCTGCGCGCCGGCGCGCTCGCGTCCACCGTTTCGCACGACAGCCACAACTTCACCGTCAGCTACCACGATCCGAAGGACGCCTTCCGCGCCGCCGAGATCCTGCGCGCGTGCGGCGGCGGCGTCTGCGTGATCGACGGCGAGCAGGAGACGCACATCGCCCTGCCGGCTGCCGGCCTCATGAGCCAGAAGCCCTGCGCCGAGGTCGCCGGCGAGATCGCGGCCGTGCAGTCCGCGCTCGATGTCATCAGCGACGGACAGCTCACCCTGCTGGCGACCGCCATCATGGCGCTGCCGGTGCTGCCGAGCGTGGTCATTACGGATATGGGCCTCGTCAACGGCGCCAACCAGACGTTCGTACCCGTGTTTGCGGATGCGGAAGCATAAATCAACCAGAGACAGAGAAAGGATAAGGAGCTTTTGATGGATAAACTCTTCAAACTCAGCCTGCGCGGTACGGATAAGAAAACCGAGATCATCGCGGGCCTGACCACCTTCATGACCATGGCGTATGTGCTGGCCGTCCAGCCGGCCGCGATCTGCGGCGGCGAGGCGTACATCACGGATGTCAACGGCGTTGTCATCACCAAGTCCGCCATCATGATCACCTGTGCGCTCGTGTCCGGCCTCATCACGCTGCTGATGGCCTTCTACACGAACTTCCCCTTTGCACTCTCGACCGGTATGGGCTCGAACTTCATTCTCGGCGCGCTCATCCAGTCCCAGGCGCTGAGCTTCGGCGCCGCCATGGTGATCACGCTCATTTCCGGTATCGTGTTCGTACTGCTGACGGTCTTTGGCCTGCGCGACCTGATCGTGCGCGTCATTCCCAAGAACATTAAGATCGCCATTTCCGCGTCCATCGGCTTCTTTATTGCCTACCTCGGCTTCAAAAACTGCGGCATCGGCTCGTTTGAAAACGGCATCGCCCTCGGCAACCTCACCGATCCCGCCGTGCTGCTGGCCATCGGCGGCCTGCTGCTCATCATTGTGCTCAACGCCCTGAACGTCAAGGGCGCCATCCTCATCAGCATCATTGCCACCACGCTCATCGGCATCCCGCTTGGTGTGACGACGCTCAACGGTGTTGCCGCCGTGCCGGATTTTGGCGAGCTGGGCAACGTCATGTTCAACCTCGATTTCAAGGGCGTGTTCACCGCGAGCGGGCTCATCCTTGTGTTTGTATGTTTCTTCGGTGATTTCTTCTCCACGCTCGGCACGGTGCTGGCCGTCGCCAACCGCGCCAACATGCTCGATGAAAACGGCAACCTGCCCGGCATCGAGCGCCCCTTCCTCGTCGACGCCATCGGCACCTGCATCGGCGCGCTGACCGGCAACACCACCATCACGACCTTTGTCGAGTCCACCTCCGGCGTGGAAGCCGGCGGCCGCACCGGCCTGACCGCGCTCGTCACCGGCATCATGTTCCTGCTGACGATCTTCCTTGCGCCGCTGTTCGTCGCCATCCCGTATGCCGCGACCGGTCCGGCGCTGATCTATGTCGGCTTCCTCATGCTCAAGGGCTTCACGGAGATCGACTTCACGGACTTTGACGACGCCATCGGCCCCTGCGTCATGATGATGTTCACGGCCTTCACCGGCAACATCACCAACGGTCTCGGCGCCGGCATCATCGTGCACGTGCTCGTCAAGCTCGTGCGCGGCAAGGCCAAGGAGATCCACCCGATCATGTACCTGCTGTGCGCGCTCATGGTCCTGTACTTCATCGTTGGATAATTTGCGTCTCTCTTACAAAGCAGCGGCTGG
>HF985794.1:55234-65473 GCA_000432375.1 Firmicutes bacterium CAG:103 | reverse complement strand
GACGTCTGGGGCTTTCTCGCCGAATACCGCTGCGGCGACCCGCTCAGCGGCGCGGTGCGCGCGGCCATCGACGGCGCGGCTGCGCGCGGGTGCGCGTCCCCGGAAGCGCTGACTGCGCGCGCCGAGTATCTGCTCGAGCAGGCAGTGCCGGAGCCGATCATCCTGCGCGTGTTCGCGGAGATGTTCTCCCTGCCGGAATACCCCGAACTGGTGCCCGATCCGCCGGTGCGCTATGTGCAGGCGGACAGCTTCGGCGCGCTCACGCGCTGCCTTGCCTACCGGCTCTCGGGCATGCACCTGCGCCTCGTCGGCAGCAAGGGCTGCGGCAAGAACACGCTCATCCAGACAGTCGACTGGCTGCTCAACGTGCCGCAGTACCGCATGCAGGGCAATGCCGAGCTCGACAAGCTCGACCTGCTCGGCGGCCCGACGATCGAAAACGGCACCATGCGCTACCGCCTGAGCGATATGCTGCGCTATCTCGCGGCGGGCGCGGACGTCGTGCTCGACGAGGGCAACACCATCAAGCCCGAGTGCGCCGACGTGCTCCACTCGCTGACCGACGCCGCGCGCCAGATCCAGGTGCCCGGCTACGGGCTTGTGCAGATGCACCCGCACTCGGCGTTCACGATCACGATGAACGAGGACTATGCCGGCACGAACTTCATGAACGAGGCGACGATCGACCGCTTCACGCCCATCCACATCGCCGAGCCGGAGAGCATCGTCGATGTGCTGCACCGCGTCGTGCCCGAGGCGAGCGCCGCCAGCCTGAATATCTGCGATTATGTTTACTGTGCCATCCGCGACCGCATCCGCAGCGCCGGCGGGCTCGAGCCGGACGCGATGACGATCCGCGGCTTTATTGACGCCCTGCGCGCGGAGCCCCTGCTGGGCCTGCGCTGGGGTCTGCTCGACAACGTGGCCTCCAAGCCGCAGGACGCCTACACCCGCCTCCAGCTGACCGAGCTCATTGAGAGCATGGTGCCGCAGGATGGACGGATTTGATGCCGCGCTGGCGCGCTACCGGGCGTTTCTGGCGCATGATCCCATCACGCCGCTGCTCCGGCGCAGCCTCGCACTGCTCGCCCCGGGGAATATCCGGGTCGATACCGTCACGGCGGACGATAGCCTGCGCTGCACGACGGACGGTACGGCCGTCACCGTCGGCGGGGCGGAATATCTGCTGCGCACGGATTTTGATGCCCGCCACTGGACGGCCGCGCTGCGCGTGCTGCTCGCGCGCGAGATCCAGCACGACAGCAGCTCCGACCGGGACGTCTGCGCGGCGTTCGCGGCGGAGGCCGGCGCATATTTTCACGCGCACTATGCCCTCGCGCCCGAGACCGGGGCGCTGCTCGGGCACCGGATACTGAACATTCTGGAGCAGGCGCGCACGGATAACATCCTCTGCCGCCGCTTTCCGGGCTACCTGCCGCTGCTGCGCTTCGTGTGTTATGCGCAGCTCGATGCGGCCGCACCCGGCAGCGCGCTCGCGGCGCTGCTCGATGAGCTGGAGGCTTTTGCGCTCACGGGCATCCCGTGTGGGACTCCGGCGCTCGCCGCCGTCCGCGGCGCTCGCCGCCGTCCGGGCCGAGGTGGAGGCGGCGATCCTTGCGCCGTCGGCCGCCGCGTGCGCGGACATTGGCCGGCAGATCCTCGCGGCGCTCGCGCCGGAGCTGGCGCGCCTGTGCGGCATCGCGGATGCCGATGCGCTCGCGCGCATCGCATCGCAGCTCGTGAACTATGCCTTCAGCGAGGGCGACCGCGCGGAAGCCTTCGGCGACGGCTGCGACAGCCGCCTCCGCCTGCGCAGCGAGGCGCAGGACGCGGCGCGTCAGGGCCCCTCTGCCGACGGGGAGGACGCAGACCTCGACAAGGGCGACAGTGCGGCCGGCGGCAGCGGCGACAACTCCGAGCGCCACGGCGACATGAGCGGCAGCCTCGCCAGTCAGGAGGTCAAGCCGAGCGGCTCGGCCGGGACCAACGGCAGGGAGGACCGCGGCCGGTCGTCCAGCGTCGGCCGCAGCGGCAATCACGGCCAGAGCGGGGCGACCGCCACCACGTCGGACACGGTGTCCGCCGCACAGAAGGCGGCCTCCGGCGGGCCGGAGAGCCTGCGCGAAGTGCTCGGCACAGGCTGGGGCGCGCACCGCGGCTTTGCGCTCAGCGCGGCCGAGACGGACGCCATGCTCGCCGCGGCGGAAAAAGCGCTCACACGCGAGCGGGCAATTGAGCAGCGTCTGCATGTCTCCGGCCCGCGTGCTGCCCGGCTCGACGCCGGGGAGCGGCAGGGGCTGGCCGAGCGGTATGCCGGCCTGACGTTTACGGAGACGTATATCACGCCGGGTGGCGGGCGGCTGCCGCCCGCATTTGCCGAGCGGGCAAAGGCGCTGCACCACCGTCTCGACAAGCTCCTGCGCCAGCAGCGCGAACGCAGCGCCAGCCAGCGCACCGGCGCGCTCTCGCAGCGCGAGCTGTGGAAGATCCCGTTCGATGCCAAGGACGTTTTTCGCCGCAAAGCACCGCCGTCCAAGCGCGAGACGGCGTTTTACCTGCTCATCGACCGCAGCGGCAGCATGGGCGCCGGTATCGGCGACGGGACATCCAAGCTCTTTACGGCACTGGCCACGGCGGCCGTGCTCGAGGAGGCGCTCAAGGGCATCGCCTATACGAAGATCGTCGCCTTTGACGGCGGCACGAACGCCGTGGAGCACTGCGTCATCAAGGATTTCGACCAGAAGGAGATCGGCAGCCGCTGCATCGACGCCATGGAGCAGATCGCCGCCGGCAACGGCAACAAGGACGGTTATTCCATCCGCGCCGCCGCGCTGGATCTGGCCAAGCGCACCGAGCGCCGCAAGATCCTCATGGTGCTCTCCGACGGGCTGCCGTCCGGCTATTTCAGCGAGGCGGAGGCAATCGACGACGTGCGCACGGCCGTGCAGGCGGCGCGCCGCCGGGGTCTGCTCGTCATCCCGATCATTTACACCGCGCGCACGGACGAGAACGTGGATGCTTACCGCCGTATGTATGAAAAGAGCATGATCTTTGCCGATTCCGTGGGCATGCTCGGCGAGTTCGAGCGCCTGCTCATGAAGCTGGTGCGCTGAGCGGCGGCCGGGGGGTGAAATTGCTTGACAAGCCCCGCGCGGTGTGCTATGATGACTTCTTGTTAAAAGGGAGTAGTTACAAATGTATGACCAACAATCTCCCGGCATCCGCCGGTGGTCATGCGCCTATTGTGATAGGTAATGAGACTTTTAGCACATCATATTTATGATCGTGCCGAAAGTCTCATTTTTTGCGCGATCACGAAGGAGAATGCGTTATGAACCTCGATTTTACCGGCAGTACCCTCTTTCTTGTCCTGCTGCTGTTCGCGGCGGGCCTTGTGTGCATCATCAAGGGCGGCGACTTTTTTGTCGATGCCGCCACGTGGATCGCGGAGGCCTCCGGTATCCCCAAATTCATCATCGGCGCGACCGTTGTGAGCTTTGCCACGACCATGCCGGAGATGCTTGTGTCCGTCTTTTCCGCGCTGGAGGGCAATGCGGACATCGCCATCGGCAACGCCGTCGGCTCGGTGACGGCCAATACCGGCCTGATCATGTGCCTGTCGCTGATCTGCATGGAGTGCACCATGCCGCGGCGGCAGTATGCGGTCAAGGCGGTGCTGCTGCTCGCGGCGATCGCGGTTCTGTTTGGCTTCACGCGCGACGGGCAGTTGTCCATCCTTGAGAGTGTTTTGATCCTTGTCATTTTTGTGTGCTTTATTGCCGAGAGCCTCGTTGCCGCGCGGCGTGAGCAGTCGCTTGAGGCCCCGGAGCAGGATGCCCGCCCCAAGACGGACGGCCGGACGGTCGCGCTCAATATCGGAAAGTTTGTGTTTGGCGCTGCGGCCATTGTGCTTGGTGCGCAGCTGCTGATCGACAACGGCACCGCGCTCGCACAGATGCTCGGCGTGCCGGATGCCATCATCGGCGCGACCATGATCGCCATCGGCACCTCGCTGCCGGAGCTCGTGACGACCATCACGGCCATCCGCAAGAAGCAGTCCTCGCTGTCGGTGGGCAACATCATCGGCGCGAACATCATGGATCTCACGCTCATCATGCCGCTGTGCGCGCTCATCCTTGGCAAGCCGCTGCCGGTCGAGCGGCAGGGCTTGCTGCTGGACATTCCGGCGTGCCTCGTCGTGAGCGCGGGCGCGCTCATCCCTGCGCTTGTGCAGGGCAAATTCAAGCGCTGGGTCGGCTTTTTCATCGGCGGACTGTACATCGTTTATCTCGTCATCATGTTCACGTGCTTCGGCGCGTAAAAAACGGCGCCGGCCTCCCGCGGGAGACCGGCGCTTTTTGCTGGGATATTTGCTGTAGACAGAAAAAACCCCGGAAGCCGAAGCTTCCGGGGCGTGGTGCGCGAGGCGGGACTTGAACCCGCACGTCCGGAGTGGACACTAGAACCTGAATCTAGCGAGTCTGCCAATTCCACCACTCGCGCATAAGCTTTGTCATTCAAAGCCTGTTTAATATAGCATTTCGTGTGCGGATTGTCAAGCGTATTTTCCGCAACTTCCAGAAAAAATCGCAACGTGTGTCGAAAACGTGAATTTTTTCCGCTCCGGGTGTTCAAATCCGGCGGTATCTGGTATACTATACCGATGAAAAAATGAGGCCCGGCCATGCCGGGAACGGAGTTGTGATCAAAATGGATTTGAACCGTGCTGCCCTCAAAGCAGACGCCCGCCGGCGCGCCGCCGGCTACCGCCCGAGTCCGATCCTCGCGGCATTGATCGTCTTTGCCCTCGGGCTGCTCATCTCGACGCTCTCGTCGTACCTGATGGGCGGCGACCGCCTGACCACGGCGCTGACCAACGCCGCGCAGTTCGGCCCCGACGCGGTCGAGCAGGCATACATCAGCTTCTTTGAGCATTACAGTGTGTCCGGTGTTGCGGTCGTGCTCGTTGTCGCGCTGGAGATCATGAACTATATGGTCAGCGTCGGCTTTGTGATCTTCTCGCTGCACGTCAGCCGGGATGAAACGGCCGAGATCGGCAACCTCTTTGACGGGTTCGGCCTCTTCTTCCGCGTGCTGTGGCTGGCGATCCTGCAGGGGCTGTTCGTGTTTCTGTGGAGCTTGCTGTTGGTCGTACCGGGCATCATCGCGGCCTATCGCTACCGGCAGGCGCTGTACCTGCTGCTTGACCACCCGGAGAAGTCCGCCTGGCAGTGCCTGCGCGAGAGCGCAGCGGTCATGCACGGCCACAAGTGGGAGCTGCTTGTGCTGGATCTGAGCTTCCTCGGCTGGATGCTGCTGAGCGCCCTGTTCGCGCCCGTGTCCATCTGGCTCGACCCGTACCGCGCTATCACGAACGCGAATTATTATAACCGGCTCGTCGGCGCGCAGGGCGGCCCGCGCATTTACGAGGGCTCGTTCACCGACATCCCGAACGATCCGCAGTCCTGACGGTTTTATCCCGCCTTTTCCCCCCGCCTGCCGTGCGCAGGCGGGGTGTCTTGCGTTGACAAGCCGTGGCTGTGCGGTATAATCTAAAGAGAAACCCGAGGAAAACGAGGTGCACAGATGCAGACGGAAAAGAGCGGCCGCCCGCAGGCGATGATCGCCATGAGCGGCGGCGTGGATTCGAGCGTGGCGGCATACCTGATGCAGCAGGCGGGTTACGACTGCATGGGCGTGACCATGAAGCTGTATGAAAACGAGGACGCCGGCGTGCCGCGCGGCCACACCTGCTGCACGCTCGACGATGTGGAGGATGCCCGCCGCGTGGCCTATGCGCTGGGCATGCCGTACTATGTCTTTAATTATAAGGATGCGTTCCGTGAGCTGGTCATGGCGCGCTTTGCCGCGGCCTATCAGCACGGGGCGACGCCGAACCCCTGCCTGGACTGCAACCGGTATCTGAAGTTCGGTCTGCTGGAGACACGCGCCCGCGCGCTCGGGTGCGACGTGCTGGCAACCGGGCACTATGCCCGCGTCGAGCAGCTGCCGGACGGGCGCTACACGCTCAAAAAGGCCGTGGACACGACGAAGGATCAGAGCTATGTGCTCGCCTGGCTCACGCAGGAGCAGCTCGCGCACACGCGCTTTCCGCTCGGCGGTCTGCACAAGACCGAGGCGCGGGAGATCGCCGAGGCGCATGGCTTCTGCAACGCGCACAAGCACGACAGTCAGGACATCTGCTTTGTGCCGGACGGTGACTATGCTGCCGCGGTCGAGCGGCTGACCGGCGCGCACAGCGAGCCCGGCCGCTTCGTGGACACGCAGGGCAAGGTGCTTGGAACGCACCGCGGCATCATCCACTATACGATCGGCCAGCGCCGCGGGCTCGGCATCGCGGCCGAGACGCCGCTGTACGTCTGCGGCATCGATGTGCCGCGCAACGAGGTCGTGCTCGGGCGCAATGACGATCTGTTTTCGACCGAGCTGGATGCGAGCGGCTGCAACTGGATCTCCGGCGACGTGCCGGACGCGCCGCTGCACGTGACGGCCCGCATCCGCTACCGGCAGCCGGAGCAGCCATGCACCGTCACGGCCACGGGGCCGGACACGGTGCACGTGTCGTTTGAGACCCCGCAGCGCGCCATCACGCGCGGACAGGCCGTCGTGTTCTACGACGGGGACACGGTGCTCGGCGGCGGTACGATCGACGGAACTGCGATTTTTGGAAAGGAGGCGCGGCCATGTCCGTGACGCTCTATCTTGCGATCCCCTGTTATAACGAGGAGGCCGTGCTGCCCGAGACGGCGCGCCGCCTGCGGGAGAAATTCACTGCCCTGCGCGCCGCCGGGACGATCGGCCCCATGAGCCGCATCTGCTTCATCGACGACGGCTCGAAGGACGCCACCTGGCAGCTCATTTCCGACCTGCATGCGCGCGATCCGGTCTTTTCCGGCATCCGCCTGTCGCGCAACCGCGGCCACCAGAACGCGCTGCTGTGCGGCCTGATGACGCTGCGGGACCGCGCCGACTGCGTCATTTCCATGGACGCCGATCTGCAGGATGACATTGATGCCATCGATGCCATGCTCGCGGCCTTTCAGGGCGGCAATGACATCGTCTACGGCGTGCGTGCGAGCCGGAAGCAGGACTCTGTCTTCAAGCGCGCCACCGCGCAGGGGTATTACCGCCTGCTGCGTGCGCTCGGTGCGGACGTAGTGTATAACCACGCCGACTACCGGCTCATGAGCCGCCGCGCGCTCGACGCACTCGCGGAGTATAAAGAGGTCAATCTGTTCCTGCGCGGGCTCGTGCCGCTCGTCGGCTACCCGAGCACGGTCGTGTATTACGAGCGCGGCAAGCGCTTCGCGGGCAAAAGCAAGTACCCGCTGCGCAAGATGCTCTCGTTTGCGTGGGAGGGCGTGTCGTCGCTGACGGTCTCACCGCTGCGGCTCATCACGCGCATCGGCATCGTGATGTTTCTCGTCAGCATCGCCATGCTCATCTATTTTCTCGTGCGCTATTTCACCGGCCACACCGTCGCCGGCTGGTCGAGCCTGGCCGTGTCCATCTGGGCCATCGGCGGGCTGCAGCTGCTGGCCATCGGCGTGGTGGGAGAGTACATCGGCAAGATCTATCTCGAGACGAAAGCGCGCCCGCGCTACCGGATCGAGACGGAGCTCGATGACCGGGAGGTGGAGCTTTGAAGCATTTCCGTTCTCTTTTCGATGCGAAGCTGTGGAAGTTTCTGCTCGTCGGCGTCATCAACACGCTTGTCGGCACGGGCATCATGTTTGGGCTGTATAACCTTGCCAACTGCTCGTACTGGGTGTCCTCGGCGGCGAACTACGTGCTCACAAGCATCCTGAGCTTTTTCCTTAACAAGCACTTTACATTCCAGAGCCGGGAACGCGGTGCGGGGCAGGTCGTGCGCTTCGCGGCGAACATCGCCGTCTGCTACCTGATCGCCTACGGCATCGCAAAACCGTTGTGTCTGCGCCTGCTTGCCAATGCCACGGTGGGCACGCGCGACAATGTGGCCATGCTCGTCGGCATGGTGCTCTTCACCGGTCTGAATTACCTCGGCCAGCGCTTTTTTGCCTTCCGCAGCCCGAAAACCGAAGAAAAATGAGACCCATTCCCGGATGTGCAGCATCCGGGAATTCTTTTTTGAAAAAATGCAGATATCCTATTGACAAATGGGAGGAAAAATGGTTATATAAACACATGAACAATCATTCATATGTTCAAACGAAAGTGAGGAGATCCCATGGCAGAACCGAGACCCGACAGTGCACCGGCGTGCGAATATCTCAACGTGCACGAGGACGCGGTGGCGCAGGTGCTTGCGGCCCTGCCGGACGATGAGACGCTCTACGACCTGTCGGAGCTGTTTCGCGTCTTTGGCGATTCGACGCGCATCAAGATCCTCTATGTGCTCTTCGAGAGCGAGCTGTGCGTGTGCGACATTGCGCGGCTGCTGAACCTGACGCAGTCGGCGGTCAGCCACCAGCTGCGCATTTTGAAGGCGTCGAACCTCGTCCGCTTCCGGCGGGAGGGCAAGACCGTGTTTTATTCCCTGGACGACGATCACGTCCGGTCCGTGCTGGCCCTCGGCATGGAGCATGTGCTGGAAAAATGATGGCCCAGCCATCTTTTCAAATAACATTCAATGACAGATGAAGGAGCGTACATCATCATGGAAAAGACCTATAAGATCGAAGTAGACTGCGCCAACTGCGCGGCGACCATCGAGCGGCACGTGGCAAAGCTCAAGTGTGTCAAGGAAGTGACCGTGAGCTATGTGGCACAGAAAATGCTGGTCGAATATGCCCCCGGTGTGGACGAGACCGAGGCCAAGGCGGAGATCCTCAAGACCGCGCTCAAGGTCGAGCCGGACTTCCGCTTCGAGGACTGAATATCATGACGCGCGAACAGAAAAGGTCGCTGCTGCTCATAGCAGCAGCGGCCGTGCTGCTCATTGGGCTGCACTTTGTGCCGGTCACGGGCTGGCTCAAGCTCGTGCTGTATCTCATCCCGTATCTGCTCGTCGGCGGCGAGACGCTCGTCGATGCCTGCAAGGGCATTTATAACCGCCAGCCGTTCGACGAAAACCTGCTCATGGCCGTGGCCACCATCGGCGCGATGGTGCTCGGGGACTATCCCGAGGCCGTGTCCGTCATGCTGTTTTACCAGATCGGCGAGCTGTTTGAGAGCTACGCCGTCGGCCGCAGCCGCCGGAACATCGGCGATCTGATGGACATCCGCCCGGACTACGCCAATGTTGAGACGGCGGACGGCGTTGCGCGCGT
Organism: Firmicutes bacterium CAG:103; assembly: GCA_000432375.1. Lineage (GTDB taxonomy): Bacteria > Bacillota > Clostridia > Oscillospirales > Oscillospiraceae > CAG-103. The sequence goes on along the minus strand of HF985794.1, from coordinate 56,201 downwards.
GAAGCCCGAGCAGGTCGCGGTCGGCGATACGATCGTCGTCAAGCCCGGCGAGCGCGTCCCGCTCGACGGCACGGTGCTCACGGGCACGTCGGCGCTGAATATGAGCGCCCTGACCGGTGAGAGCGCCCCCGTGGACGTCACGGAGGGCAGCACCGTCGTCAGCGGCAGCGTGAACCTGTCGGGTGTGCTGCGCCTGCGCGTGGAGAAGGTGTATGCCGAGTCCACGGTCGCGCGCATCCTCGAGCTGGTGGAAAATTCCTCGCTCAAAAAGGCGCACACTGAGCGCTTCATCACGAAGTTTGCCCGCGTCTACACGCCGTCCGTTTGCGGTGCGGCGCTCGCGCTGGCGATCCTGCCGCCGGTCGTGCGGCTCATTATGGGCATCCCGGCAGAGTGGGGCGACTGGATCTACCGCGCGCTGACGTTCCTCGTCATCAGCTGTCCGTGTGCGCTCGTGATCTCGATCCCGCTGTCGTTCTTCGGCGGAATCGGCGGCGCGTCCGCCCGCGGCATCCTCATCAAGGGTTCGAGCTATCTGGAGATGCTGGCCAAGACCGACCGTGTCGTCTTTGACAAGACCGGCACGCTCACGCGCGGCACGTTCGCCGTCACGGCGGTGCATCCCGCGCAGCCGGAGCTGTCCGAGCAGGCGCTGCTGCAGCTTGCGGCGGCGGCGGAGCAGTTTTCCGATCACCCGGTCAGCCAGAGCCTGCGCCGCGCGGCCGGAGAGCTTCCGGCCGACCTGGTCACGACGGACGCCAAAGAGCTCGCCGGTCACGGCGTGACCGCGCAGGTCGGCGGCCGGGCCGTTGCTGCCGGCAACACGAAGCTGATGGACACCCTCGGCCTGACCGTGCCCGCAGTCAATGAGACCGGTACGGTCATCCACGTCGCGGCCGACGGCGCGTATCTCGGCTACATCGTCATCTCCGACGAGCCGAAGACCGGCTCCCGCGAAACGGGGCCG
>HF985794.1:51931-55169 GCA_000432375.1 Firmicutes bacterium CAG:103 | reverse complement strand
AAGAGCGCGGCCGACGCTGTGGCGGAGGAGCTGGGCATCGCGGAGGTGCACAGTGAGCTGCTGCCGGAGGATAAGGTCACGCAGGTCGAGCGGCTGCTCGGCGAGGGCGCACCCGGGAAATACCTTGCCTTCGTTGGCGACGGCATCAACGATGCGCCGGTGCTCGCGCGCGCCGATCTCGGCGCTGCCATGGGCGGCATCGGCTCGGACGCTGCCATCGAGGCGGCGGACATCGTGCTCATGGACGACGATCCGCGCAAGCTCTCGCTGGCCATGCGCATCTCGCGCAAGACCATGCGCCTCGTCTGGGAGAACATCGTCTTTGCGCTGGCCGTCAAGGCCGTCTGTCTCGTGCTCGGCGCGCTCGGCATTGCGAACATGTGGGTCGCCATCTTCGCCGACGTCGGCGTTATGGTCCTGTGTGTGCTCAACGCCGCCCGCGCGCTCAATACGAAGCACCTGTAATGCTGATCTCTGTATGAAACAGAATAGCAAAGAGGCCGCCGAAAGGCGGCCTCGATCTTTTAGAGTGCCTGTGCCAACAAAAAAGAAACTGCGCAGCGGGGGAACTCGAGGGGGCAAGACCCGCCTCGAATCCGATCCAAAGCAAAAGTCCTGATGAATCAAGGCTTTTGCGCGTCCGGCATTTTGCTATGAAAAAGGCCGGACGGCGAAAGCGCGGTCAGGAAAGTTCGGTACGGACTTTCCTGACAAGCTGAGACCGCCGTCGGCGGTCTTTTTTCATGCCTTTTTCACGTGCACCGGCGGAAGCTGCTGTCCGTGAGGATGCGCGCGCAGATCAGCCCCAGCGGCAGGGAGACGACGATCAGCAGCGAGGCGACGAGCCACGACGCGCTGTCGCTCAGGTTCATCGTGCCCAGATCGTACACGGCGCGGTAGAAATACAGCCCCGGCACCATGATGACGATCGACGGCACGGTGATCGTGATGCGCGGGTAGCCCGAGCGCTGCTTATACAGCGACGCGAGCAGGCCCGCCGTCAGCGCGCCGAAAAACGCGGCCGCTGCCGGCGGGAAGCCGGCCAGACTGACGAGCTCGAGCCGCAGGGTGTTCGATATCGCGCCGATCACGGCGGCGACGGACGCGAGCTTCACGGGACTGTTGAACATCAGCGAGAAGCCGAACACACCGCAGAAGCTCATCGCCAGCCGCAGCAGGATGCGCGCCCAGACGGGCAGCCCCAGCGGCAGAAAATCCATCGGCTGCAGCCGCAGCAGCAGCGCCATGAGCCAGGCGGTCAGCGTCGCCACGACGACGATCATGATCGCGTAGGCCAGCCGCTCAAGTCCGGAGCGCATGTCCTGCTTGGACATGTCGATGCCGCTCGTGATGAACGGGAAGCCCGGAATGATGAACAGCATCGCGCAGATATACCCCGCCTGATGCTGTGGGTCGATGGGCCAGAGCAGCGATGCCAGCCGGAACAGCCCGGCATAGACCAGACATGCTGCCGCAACGGACAGGGCGATGCAGCCAAACAGCGTCAGGTGCCGCTGCGTCAGCCGCGCGCGCACATACTGCCCGACGCCCGCACCCAGAAAGGCCAGCAGCATCTCGATCGGCCCGCCGCCGAGCAGGAACGTGAATCCGCCGCAGGCGAGCGCCGACGCCAGCCCCTGCTGCAGCGGGGTGTAGCTGCCGCCTGCCTGCGCGATCTCGTCGAGCCGGGTGTGCAGGTCGTCCGCCGTCATGTACACGCCGTCGAGCGGAAAACGCTTGACAAAGCGCTCAAGCTGGTCGAGCTTGGCGGTGTTGACGCCGGTGGCCGTCAGCGTCAGCGTCTGGGCGAACGTGTTCTCGCCGTCGGAGCAGGTGTACTCGATGGACAGCAGCCCGATGTCGGCGGCGCACACGAGACCGAGTGCCTCGGCAATTTCGTTCATGGAGCTGCGCACACGCCATGCGCCGGTGCCGCACGAGAGCAGCAGCAGACCGACCCGGCCGACGAGGCCGGCGCGGATGGGCAGCGGCGCCTGTGAGACGGGCAGCTCTTTCTGATCCCGGATGGGGTCATGCCACGGGATCTGCATATGATTCGGTTTGATGATCGGATGATGCAACGTATTTCACGCCTTTTTTGAAAATTCGGATTGTATTGTAGTCTTGTGCGCGCCGGAAGTCAAGAGCGGACGATCAGACGGCCCGCCAAAAACCGATGCGCAAGCGGAGACGGCCTGTCATTTGACAGGCCGTCTTGCTGGATTTGTTCAGAAAAGATCGCCGTCGTGGGTGCCTACATAAAACGAATACGGTTTTCCGTTCGCCGTGAAGGTGATGTGGTAGGCATCGCGGCCGGAAACCTGCACACGCTGGACATTGACGTCGCGGATGTCCGGCAGCGAAATGCCAAGCTCCTGCAGCACGCGGCTCAGGGCTTCGGATATGCTGATCTCCGAACCTGCGGGGGCGGCGGAATCGTCCGGCTTTCCCGGCGTGGCCGGGGTGTCCGGCGTCTGTGCGGGCTGTTCCGGGCGCTGCACATCGAGAATCTCGCCGGTGCGTGCGGCGATCGTGTAGCAGTATTCCCCGCCGGCCGCCGCAAAGCGGACATGCGCTTTGCCCCCGATCTGCCGCTGGACCGCGCCATGGTTGCGACCATCGTGCACCGCATCGCCGGAGCACCGGATGCGGCCGGCACGAACATGCCCTTCCGCGATGTCCCGGCCAGTGCCTACTATGCGCAGCCCGTCCTCTGGGCCTATCACGCCGGTGTGGTCAACGGCTGCGGCGCGGACACGTTCTGCCCCACGCAGGCCATCAGCCGTCAGGATCTGACGGTCATCCTCTACCGCTATGCCTGCCTCGCGGGCATTGCAGACGCGGCGCAGTCGGAGAACGTCCTGAGCGGCTTTGCCGATGCGGGCGCTGTCAGCGATTATGCCCGCGCTGCGCTGGCCTGGGCCGTGGAAAACGGCATTGTCTACGGCAGGGACGATCATCGCATCGATCCGCGGGGCACGGCGCTCCTGTGGCGCTTTGCCAGCCAGTATTCTCTCGCTTAACACCGCGCTGTCCTGTACGTGTTGCATCCCCCATTCCCGTAACTGTGGGGCGGTTTTTCAGCTGCTTTGCAGCTGAAAAACCGCAAGATCTGATTCGAGGCGGGCCTTGCCCCCTCGAGCACCCCCGCTGCACTGCGGACGTTCTCTTGCGCGGAATGCGGAGCGCGGCGATAGAAACGCCCGCCCCAAAGCCGAAGCTTTGGGGCGGGCGCTGC
>HF985794.1:35200-51919 GCA_000432375.1 Firmicutes bacterium CAG:103 | reverse complement strand
GGCGCTGCCGCTTGTTTTATCCGGCGCGGAACAGCCTCCGGTACTCGCGCGGGCTGCAGTAGCCCGCCGCGCACTGCGAAAAGGCGTCGCCGAGAAAGAGCCTGTCCGTGCAGATCTCGATGATGGAAAACCGCTCGCCCGGCGCGGCGGCCAGGACGCGGATCTCGGCGTCGAGCAGCGGGCGGTACTCCGCCTCGCAGGCGTCCGTGATGCACATGTCCGGCTGCCAGCAGAAGGTCTGCTGCACATCGCAGCCGCAGATGACAGCGTCAAAGGCGGCACCGTCGCGGATCGCGTGGTCAATGTACGTTCGCAGGGTCATGATTCTTCTCCTCCCATGTCCATGTTGTGTTTCTGTTTTCTCCCTTTTATCACAGCATAGCACATGCAAAGTCCAATAATCAGGACAGTGAACGTTCAGATCCCGTTAATTTTGCGCCGCGCGCAGCCACGCGATCTCCTGCGCGTACCCGGCGTCGTCGTTCGGCGTCTCGAGGATGAACGGCAGCTCCGCCAGCGCCGGGTGCCGGGTGACGCGCACGAGCGCCTCCGGCGGGATGCAGCCGTCGAGCAGCTTTGCGTGCCGGTCCTTGTGGCTGCCGCAGGGGTTGAGGCTGTTGTTGAGGTGCACGGCGTACAGTCGCTTGAGCCCGATCACGCGGTCAAACTCCGCGAGCACGCCGTCGAGGTCGCCGGCGATGTCATACCCCGCGTCCCAGATGTGGCACGTGTCGAGGCAGACGCCGATGTGCTCCGTCAGCTCCACGCGGTCAATGATGGCGCGCAGCTCCTCGAAGCGGCCGCCGACCTCGCTGCCCTTGCCGGCCATGGTCTCGAGCAGGACGGTCGTGGTCATGTCGGGGAAGAGGACCTCATTGAGCAGCGCGGCGATCTTCTCAATGCCCACGTCGATGCCCTGTCCGACGTGGCTGCCGGGGTGAAAATTGTAGAGCTGGCCGGGCGTGTGCTCCATGCGCTGCAGGTCGTCGGAAAAGGCCATGCGCGCAAACTCCGCCACGTTCGCCTTGGCTGCGCAGGGGTTGAGTGTGTAGGGCGCGTGCGCGACCAGCCGGTCGATACCCGCACGGGCGCATTCGGCGTGAAAGGCCGCGATATCTGTTCCCTCAATGGGTTTGGCGCTGCCGCCGCGGGGATTGCGCGTGAAGAACGCGAACGTGTTTGCGCCCAGCGCCTCCGCGCGCTTTGCCATGGCGAGATACCCGCCTGCGGAGGAAATGTGACAGCCGATCCGGAACATACGATCACCTCAAAGAATGGATGTCCTCATCATAGCACACCGCGCGGCGGCTGCCAAGCTTGCCACCGTGCCGCGGATGGTGTATGCTGTTTCACAAAGTAAAAAATAAGGGTAGGAGATATGCAATGAGTCTGTTTCACAAAGCAAGGGCAGAGAAGCCACCCGTAGATTGGAGCCGCGCATACTTCATTGCGCCGAAGTTTTATGGCAAACCGGATGGTGCTCCATTTGGAGCGATCGCGTTAACAGAGGGGACAGAGACGGTCTTGCCGAAAGCCCCGCAAAAGGAATATGCGGTGGATGGAAAGCCGGTGGCGGATTGGAAGATCGTTCTGGTCAGCACGACAAACGACTGTGTGATCGGAGACAGTGACTATTTTTGCGCCTTGGCTAAGCTCAAGAATTATGTGCAGGACACCAATGACGACGCGGTTTTGATTCGGGCGCTGTCGTTGGAAGAATTAGAAGCGATCGCGGAGTGATTTTTTGCATACCACGGAAAATGGGAGGACAGGCCATGCAGCCGTATGAACTCATTCGCTCCGGCCGCCGCACGCTGGCGCTCGAGGTGCGCGGCGGGCGCGTGATCGTGCGCGCGCCGTACCGGACATCCCAGGCGGCGATCGACCGCTTTGTTGCGTCGCACGCCGACTGGATCGCGCGCGGGCTGGCCAAACAGGAGGCCAGCGCTGCCGCACACCCCGAGCCGACGGATGCCGAGCGGGCGGCCTACATCCGGCAGGCAAAAGCCTATCTGCCGCAGCGCGTGGCGTATTATTCCGAGCGGATGGGGCTTTACCCGACGCAGGTGCGCATCACGGGCGCGCGCACGCGCTTTGGCAGCTGCAGTTCACAGGGGCACATCTGCTTTTCGTGGCGGCTGATGCAGTACCCGCCGGAGGCGATCGACTACGTTGTCGTGCACGAGCTGGCGCACCTGCGCTACATGAACCACGGCGCGGAGTTTTACGCGCTCATCGCGCGCTATCTGCCGGACTGGAAGGCCCGCCGCGCCCTGCTGCGGGCGTGAAAAAGCACCGGAGGACGATCTGTCCTCCGGTGCTTTTCATTCGGAATTGACTTTTTGCACCCGCTGCGTGTAAACTATTCATTCAGGAACCAAGGAGGAATGTACCATGAAGCAGGCGATCGCGCTGGCCGGCGGCGGCACGAAGGGCGCGTATCAGGTCGGCGCGTGGAAAGCGATGCGGGGCGCGTGGAAAGCGATGCGGGAGCTGGGCATCCCGTTTGACATCGTTACGGGCACGTCCATCGGTTCGGTCACGGCGGCGCTGATGGTGCAGGGCGATTTTGACCGCGCGTGGGAGCTCTGGACGCACATCACGGAAGAGCAGATCATGCTCGAGCGCGCCGACGCCACGCCGCACGAAAAGCGCGAGCTGGCGGCGTTGGCTGAGCACCCGGAGCAGCTCATCGCACGTGTGAAGGACTGGGCGGACCTCAACCGCCGTACGGCGGACATCACGCCGTACCGCGCACTCGTGCACCAATATCTCGACGAGGCGCGCTTTTTCGCCTCGCCGGTGGATTTCGGACTCATGACGGCGCGTTTCCCGTCGTTCCAGCCGGTCGAGGTGCGCAAGCAGGACATTGCACCCGGCTACCTGCCGCAGTGGATCCTCGCGTCGTCGGCGTGCTACCCGATGTTTCCGATGTGCGAGATCGACGGGCAGAACTACCTCGACGGCGCGTACTCGGACAATCTGCCGATCGGCACGGCGTTTCGCCTCGGCGCTGACCGCGTCATCGCCATCGGCCTCAAGCCGGAGACGCCGGAGAAAAAATATACCAACCACCCGCTCGTGACCTACATCGCCCCGGCGGAGCCGCTGGGCAAGCTGCTGGAGTTCGACCCCGACGCGCTGCGTCACAGCATCGCCCTCGGCTATACGGACACGCTGCGCGTGCTCGGCAGCTATATCGGCCATACCTACACGTTCGAACCCGACGGGCAGACGCTGCTCGAGGGCGTCGCGCGCGACTATCTGCTCTGGCTGCTGCGCCGGGAGCTGACGCCGCCGGACTCCATGCTGGACTTTTTCCGCAGCGACACGCCGCTGACCGACCGCATCCTCAGCGACCAGCACAGCGACCTGACGGCCTGCGCGCTCGCGGGCGCGGAGTGCGTGCTCGAGGCGTATGCCTATCCGCGCGGGGAGATCTACGATCTCAAGCTCCTGCTGCCGGAGCTGACCATGCGTCTGACGGAGGACGAGGACACCCCGGCGCTCGAGCGCGCGCACGCGCTGTGCGCGTCGCTGGGCAGCGAGCATTTCTTCACGCAGCTCGCCCCGCTCACGCCGCGCTATGACGCCAGGGACATCTTCCTCGCCACGCTCACGCTCTATCTGCGCGAGCAGACGGCCTGACGGGCAGGTTTTTGTTGCACTCGCGGGAAAAATCGGGTATACTATCTAAGTTTGATATTCGAAAGAACAACAGAGGAGCGGACTATGGATCTGAAACAGGAAATCGAGCGCCGCCGGACGTTTGCGATCATCTCGCACCCGGACGCCGGCAAGACGACGCTCACGGAAAAGCTGCTGCTGTACGGCGGGGCCATCCAGCTCGCCGGCTCGGTCAAGGGCAAGGCGACCGCGCGCCACGCGGTCTCGGACTGGATGGAGCTCGAAAAGCAGCGCGGCATCTCCATCACGTCGTCGGTCATGCAGTTTGAATACGAGGGCTATTGCATCAACATCCTCGACACCCCGGGCCACCAGGACTTTTCGGAAGACACCTACCGCACGCTCATGGCGGCGGACAGCGCCGTCATGGTCATCGACGCGGCCAAGGGCATCGAGCCGCAGACGCGCAAGCTCTTCAAGATCTGCGCCATGCGCCACATCCCGATCTTCACGTTCATCAATAAGCTCGACCGCGAGGCCCGCGACCCGTTTGAGCTCATGGAGCAGCTGGAAAACGAGTTCGGCATCGGCACTTATCCGGTCAACTGGCCCATCGGCTGCGGGCACGACTTCAAGGGCGTGTTCGACCGCGACCGCCGCGAGATCCTCGCGTTTCAGGAGTTTCACCGCGGGCAGAACAAGATCCGCCCCATCGAGTGCGAGCTCACGGACGTTGAGCGGCTCGACGAGCTGATCGGGCCGCGCCAGCGCGAAAAGCTGACCGAGGATATCGAGCTGCTCGACGGCGCGGGCTACGCCTTCGACCTCGACGAGGTGCGCGCCGGCCGGCTCAGTCCGGTGTTCTTTGGCTCCGCGCTGACGAATTTCGGCGTCGAGCCGTTTCTGGAAAACTTCCTGCACATGACGATGCCGCCGCTGCCGCGCATGACGGCCGACGGCGTGGTCGACCCGATGCAGCCGGCGTTTTCCGCGTTCGTATTTAAAATTCAGGCGAACATGAACAAGGCCCACCGCGACCGCATCGCCTTCATGCGCATCTGTTCGGGCAAGTTCGAGCGCGACCATGAGTACCTGCACGTGCAGGGCGGCAAGACGCTCAAGCTCGCGCAGCCGCAGCAGCTCATGGCGCAGGAGCGTGCGATCATCAATGAGGCCTACGCCGGCGACATCATCGGCGTGTTCGACCCCGGCATCTTCTCCATCGGCGACACGATTTGCGATGCGAAGCTGCGCGTGCGCTTCGAGGGCATCCCGACGTTCGCGCCGGAGCACTTTTCCGTCATCTCGCAGGTGGACACCATGAAGCGCAAGCAGTTTGTCAAGGGTGTCACCCAGATCGCGCAGGAGGGCGCCATCCAGATCTTCCACGAGCCGAACAGCGGCATGGAGGAGGTCATCGTCGGTGCAGTCGGCGTGCTGCAGTTCGAGGTGCTGGAGTACCGGCTTAAGAATGAGTACAACATCGACATCCGCCGCCACGACCTGTCATATTCCTACATCCGCTGGATCACGAGCGAGGGCACCGACCCCACGGCGCTCAACCTCGCTTCCGACACGAAGTGGGTGCAGGACTTCCGCGGCCACAACCTGCTCATCTTCAATAATGAGTGGAGCATCCGCTGGGCGGAGCAGAAAAATCCCGGCCTGACGCTGGCGGAGTTCAGCACAAATCAGGACGACGAGGCATAATATCTCACAGGGCCATCCGAACGGATGGCCCTGTTTTTTCGCGGTGCATCGCGCTGCCCTGAATGCGTAAAAATCCCCCGGCGCGGGCTTACTCCGCGCCGGGGGATCTTTGCCTCCGCAAAGTTTTCTGTACGCCGTCAGGATGCGACGGCTTTTTTTGCAGCGGCTGTGTATACTGGTGTCAAACGAAAGCAGAGGAGGGGGGAGCGGTGAAGAAACTCCGCTTTGTGATCTTTGTCATGCTCATCATGCTGCTGCTGTGTTCGGCCGCGCGTGCGGTTCGGTCGGCGCCGGAGGCGCGGGTGGCCGTACAAATGCAAAAACCTCCTGCAGCGCAGGAGGTTTTTCCTTATGCAGGTATGGATGCTCAGAACAGATCCTCGACCACTTTCTCGGGCGGGACTTCCAGCAGTGCCGGGTTGTGCATGAACATCTTCATGTACTTGAACGAGGAGGCGTAATAGTACCCGTCGCACACGCGCTCGTCCATGACGGCCATGAAGTCGATGTACTTGCGCTCGACCGGCTTGCCCTCGCGGTCAAGCTCGACCGCCTTGCGCTTGGCGCCGAAGGCGATGAACATCGGCAGGTTGCCGAAGTTGTACAGGTGGTGATAAATCGGCGGGATGCCGAGCGAGCCCATGTCGGTGATGATCATCGAGCCGTGGAAGGGGCTGGCGTCGAGCAGCTTCTGCGGGATGATGCCGAAGTAATCCATCACGCGCAGGCAGCCGATGGCGAAGCGCAGCAGGAAACGCGGCAGCTTCAGCAGCGCGCCGGCGACCTGCTCGGTGTTGTTGTCCTGGTCGCCGTACTTGATCTCGTCGATCTTCTCGTTCATCTTGCGGTAGACGTCAAAGATCGTGTCCGTCGGGGCGAAGACGGCCTTGATGGTCGTCTCGTTCGAGGTGGTGGACATGCTGCGGCGCACGGTCAGCACGACCTCGATATTGTTGCGCGCATAGATGCGCCGGCCGGCCACGAAACGGTTGATGCCGGGGCGCATGGAGACCATACGGATGTAGGCCGCAATGAACAGATGCAGGTAGCCGAGGCCCTTGTAGCCCTCGAGGCGCTTCTGGCGCAGCCAGCGGTCGGTGTTCGTGATCTCAATGCAGTCCTCAAACTGATTGCAGGCGTCGTTCTTCGTGGGCATGATGTAGGGCATGAATTTGTAAAACGGTGCGAGGGACTGGATCAGGCGGCCGTCCTTGCGGTCACCGAAACGGCGTTTGCTTTCCATGAAAGTACCTCCGAATATGCGAATATAGTTCAAACTTTTTAACTTTAGCAAAAATATTATAGGCTATTTCCGGCACAATAGCAAGGGGAAAAACATTTTAAGTGTTGAAATCTTGCATTTCCCAACATTTTGTTCATTTTTTCATCAGAAATTATGAATGTTCCCATTGCGAGAAATCATGCAAATCCGATAACGTTAAATTTTCGTCAATGACGTGAAAAAGCTAGCAGGATCAATAGTTTTTTAACACATAGGTGTTTGAATTTTGACAGACAATTTTGGGCAATTTCACTTGATTAACAGCGGTGAATAAGGTAAAATACCTACATTATGTAGAAACAGTTCGTGAAAACGGGCGTTGCGCGGCATAATAACAGTTTGATTCGTAGGGAGGTGTACGGATGTCATTTGAGGCGATAACAACGATCAGTGACGCAGAAAACCGGGCCAGACAGATCAAAGCCGACGCGCAGGCAGCCGCTGCGGCGGCAGTGGAAGCGGCCCAGGCCGAGGGAAAGGCAGTGATAGAGGCTGCCGTCGGTAAGGCGCAGCAGGAGCTGCAGACGCTGCGGGCCAAATCGGATGAAAAGGCGAAGGCGGATGCGGAAACGCTGGCGGCGGAGACCAAGAACAAGGAAGCTGCCATGCGCATCAAGGCTAAGACCAATCTGGATCGGGCTGCATCACTCATCGTGGAAAGGATTGTGAACGGCTGATGGCCATTGTACACATGAAAAAGCTGCGGCTCATGGTCGTTCGCCGGCAGAAAGATGAGCTGCTCCGGGATCTGATGCTGCTCGGCTGCGTGCAGATCTCGGAACCGGACGCCTTGCTTGCGGACGCGGAATCTGCCGCGGTCCTGCGTCAGGAGAGCGGCAATGTGACGGAGGTGCGCAGTGAACTCACGCGCCTGACCGCCGCGCTCAAGCTGCTCGACAAGTATGCGCCGGTCAAGTCCAGGCTGCTCAGCTCCCGGCCGGAGGTCACGGAGGCGGATTTCCTGGATGACGGTGCGTACCGTCAGGAGCTCGATGCAGTCGCACAGATCGAGGAGCTGGAGGCGGCCGTGCGCCGCTACAACGGCGAGGAGGCTAAGCTCCGCAGCAATATGGAGGCCCTGCGCCCGTGGCAGACACTCGACCTGCCGCTGGATCTGGGCGAAACCGTAAGGACCCGCATTTCTCTGGGTATGCTGCCCGCGGCAGTGGATCTTGCCGAGGCTGCAAAAGCGCTGGCGGACGCTGCGCCCGAGTCGCAGCTGTATGAGATCTCTTCGGACAAGGAACAGCACTATGTGCTGCTCATTTGTTTGAAAGAGGAGCTGACGGAAGCCATCACGGCGCTGCGCGCGTCCGGCTTCACGCTGGCAAACCTGAACGGCGCGCCGGGCACGGCAAAGCAGAACATTGAGGACGCGCAGCAGCAGATCGCGGACGTCATCAGCAGGCGTGAGCAGGCGGAGACGGATATTGCCGCCTTTGCCCCACACCGGGATGCGTTCAAGCTCTGCATCGACCGCGCGAGTGTGAAGCTCGGCCGCGCGGAGGCGGAAGAGCGCCTGCGGAGGCGGAAGAGCGCCTGGTCGGTACCGAGAGCGTCGTGTGCATGCGCGGCTGGCTCACGGCGCCGGAGGAGGCCAAGCTCACCGCGGTGCTCGCAAAGTATGACTGCGCCTGGGATCTGGCCGATCCCACGGAGGACGAGTACCCCGAGGTGCCGGTCAAGCTCCAAAACAACAAATTTACCGAACCGCTGAACATGGTCACGAACATGTACAGCCTGCCGGCCTACGGCACGGTCGATCCGAACCCGCTCATGGCGCCGTTTTTCATTTTGTTCTACGGCATCATGATGGCGGACATGGGCTACGGCCTTGTGATGATGATCGCGGCGCTCGTTGCGCTCGGCAAGATGAAGCCGAAACGCGGCAGCAAATATTTCTGCGAGCTGCTGTTCGCCTGCGGCGTGTCGACGTTCCTGCTCGGCATCGTGACAGGCGGCTTCTTCGGCAACGCCGTGCCGACGATCGTGAACATGTTTGGTCACGACGTCAAGCTCGGCATTCTGACAAGCCCGCTGCTCGACCCGCTGACCGATACGACGCAGATCCTCATCGGCGCCATGGTGCTCGGTTTCATCCAGCTCTCGACCGGCATGGTCGTGAACATGGTCATGGAGTGCCGTCAGGGCAAGGTCGGCGATGCGATCTTCAACGAGGGCACCTGGTTCGTGATCTTCGCGGGCCTGGCGCTGTTCGTGCTCAAGATCGGCAACATCGGCGGCGTGCCGGTCGTGCTGTGCATCGGCGTTCTGATGCTGATCTACGGCTCCGGCCGTGAGGCCAAGGGCTTCGGCAAGGTCACGGCTGTGTTCGGCGCGCTCTACAACGGGCTGACCGGCTGGTTCGGCGACATTCTCTCGTATTCCCGACTTATGGCTCTGATGCTGGCCGGCAGCGTCATCGCGCAGGTGTTCAACACTCTCGCCGCGATGCCGTCGAGCGGCGGCGTGACGGTCGTGTCGATGTTGATCTTCATCATCATCTTCCTGTTGGGCCATCTGCTCAACTTCGGCCTGAACCTGCTCGGCTGCTTCGTGCATGACCTGCGTCTGCAGTGCCTGGAGTTCTTCGGCAAGTTCTATGTCGACGGCGGCAAACCGTTCCGCCCACTCGAGATCAACACGCGCTATGTCGACGTGGAAAATCATAATTTCTAAACATTCGTATTCAAGAGATATTTAAGGAGGAAATTGAAAATGGCATTTCTCGAATCCATCGGTGGTCTGGCTCTCGGCCTTCTCGGCGCTGCGCTCGCAGCGGCTCTCGCGTGCATTGGCTCTGCAAAGGGCACCGGCATCGCCGGTGAGGCCGGCGCAGGTCTCGTCTCGGAAGATCCCAGCAAGTTCGGCAAAGCGATGATCATGCAGGTCATCCCCGGCACGCAGGGCCTGTACGGCTTCGTCATCTGGTTCCTTGCTCAGAGCCAGATCTTCGCTGCCAACGCTGCCGCTCCGCTGACCGTTGCGCAGGGTCTGCAGTACTTCGCAGCCTGCCTGCCGATCGCGCTCGGCGGTCTGATCTCCGCCATCGCTCAGGGCAAGGTCGCTGCCGCGTCCCTGAACATCCTGGCCAAGAAGCCCGACGACTGGTCCAAGGGCATGATCTTCTGCATCACGGTCGAGTTCTACGCCATCCTCTGCCTGCTGGCATCCTTCCTGATGCTCAACGGCTTGAAGTAATCCCCATCCTCTTCCGACAGAAGGGAACAAAGATCTATGAATGGTATTGAAAAAATCACCGGCCGCATCGAGGCGGACGCGCAGGAGCAGGCGAAGGCCATCGCGGCCGAAGCCGAGGCCAGGTGCGCCGAGATTCGTGCCGATTATGACAAACAGGCGCAGGACCAGTACTGGGCCCGCGTCCGCGACGGTGTGAAAGCGTGCGAGGACCGCGTGCAGCGCATGGGCCGTCTGGCGGAAATGGAAGCCAGAAAGAGCGTCCTTGCCCTCAAGCAGGAGATGGTCGACGCGGCGTTTGCCGCCGCGCTCGATAAGATCTGCACCATGCCGCAGGCGGACTACGTGGCGTATCTGGCCAAGCTCGCAGCCCAGGCCGCGACGACCGGCACCGAGACCCTGGTGTTCAACGCCAAGGATCAGGCCGCGTGCGGTCAGGCGGTCGTGGACGCTGCCAATGCGCTGCTCGCGCAGCAGGGCAAGCCCGGCCGGCTCACCATGAGCCAGGCCACGCGCGACCTGCGCGCCGGGTTTGTGCTCCAGCAGGGAGATATCGAGGTCAACTGTGCCGTGGAGACGATCGCAGAGCTCTGCCGCAGTGATCTGGCTGCTCAGGTTGCCGAGGTCTTGTTCGGCGCGTGACCTGCCCCGCCCCGTGCGGGGGGAATGAATTATCCTATATGGGGCGCAGAGTGCTGCGCCGCATGAGGGAGGAACCGAATTGTCTAAAGTAAAAGATACGAATTACCTTGCGATTACGGCAATGCTGGCAGCCCGCGAGACCAAAATGCTTTCCGCTGAGCGCATGGAGCGCATGATCGACGCGCCCACGAACGACGAGGCGGCCAAGATCCTGGAGGAATGCGGCTACGGCGACCTGAGCGGCCTGTCCGCGAAGGAAGCCGGCGCTGCGCTCGAGGCGCACATCGCGGCGCTGTTCGATGAGGTCGAGGGCATGGTCCCGGAGGCGCAGCTCGTGCAGCTGTTCCGCCTCAAGTATGACTACCACAATGCCAAGGCGCTCATCAAGGCGCAGGCCATGGGCGTGGAGTGCGGCGCGATCCTGTCGCAGCGCGGCACCGTGGCGCCGCAGAAACTGCTCACGGCGTTTCTCGAGGAGGACTACCGCGACATCCCGCCCGTTCTGGCGCAGGCCATGGTCAGCGCCGCCGCGATCCTGGCGCGCACGACCAATCCGCAGGCGGCGGACTTCGAGCTCGACCGCGCGTATTTCGCGCAGATGCTCGCGCTTTCCGACGGCCTGAGCGACGGCGGCTTTGCCAGAGGCTATGTGCAGCTGCAGATCGACAGCGCGAACCTGCGCGCTGCCGTGCGCACGCGCCGCATGGCCAAGGACGCGGACTTTCTCAAGACCGCGCTCATCCCGGGCGGCACGATCGGCACGGATCGCGTGCTCGCGGCGTTCGACTCGGCCGAGGCGCTCACCGCGCTCTACGGCAACACGTGGCTGGGCAATGCGGCGGCTGCCGGCGCGGCGGCCATGAGCGGCGGCGCGCTGACGGCGTTTGAGCTGCTGTGCGACAACGCGCTCATGGACTACATCCGCGCGGCCAAGCTGCGCAGCTTCGGCGCGGCGCATGTGTCCGCTTATCTCGCCGCCATGGAAAACGAGACTACGGCCGCCAGAATGATCCTGACGGGCAGACTCGCAGGGCTTCAGCCCGCGGTCATCCGGGAAAGGCTGCGTGAGACTTATGCTTAAAATTGCAGTTGTCGGCGGTGCGGAGACCGTCATGGGCTTCAAGGCGCTCGGCCTCGAGGCCTGCCCGGTCGCCAATACCGAGGAGGCGCGCGAGACGCTGCGCCGCCTGACGAAAGACTCTGAGGACTACGCCATCATCTATGTCGAAGAGAATCTGGCGCAGGAGCTTCAGCATGAGATCGACAAATTCAAAGATGTTCCCAAGCCGGCCATCATCCTGATCCCCGGCAGGGAAGGCCCCCTCGGCCTCGGCCAGACCGCGCTCAAGGCGGCCGTCGAGCGAGCGGTTGGCTCCGATATCCTTTAAGGAAAGGAAGAATGAAATTGAGCGGAACCATTACAAAAGTTTCCGGTCCGCTGGTCGTGGCCAATGGCCTTGCCGATGCCAACGTCTCCGACGTTGTGCGTGTCGGCGAGCAGCGCCTGATCGGCGAGATCCTGAATATGACCGGCGACAGCGCGTCCATCCAGGTCTATGAGGAGACCTCGGGCCTTGGCCCCGGCGCGAAGGTCGAGACCACCGGTATGCCGCTGTCCGTGGAGCTTGGCCCCGGCATGCTGGAGAATATCTATGACGGTATCCAGCGCCCGCTGCCCGAGATCCGCGACCTGACCGGCTCCAACATCACCCGCGGCATCGAGGTGCCCGCGCTCAACCGCGAGCGCGTCTGGCACTTTGACCCCGTTGTGCAGCCCGGCACCGCCGTCACCGGCGGCGACGTGATCGGCACCGTCCAGGAGACGACGGCCATCCTGCACAAGATCATGGTGCCCCCGCAGATGAAGGGCACGATCAAGAGCATCACCGGCGGCGACTTCACGGTCGACCAGACCGTCGCCGTGCTCACGGACGCCAACGGCGTCGACCACGAGCTGAACATGATTCAGCGCTGGCCGGTGCGTATCGCGCGCCCCTACGCGCAGAAGTTTGCCCCGAACAAGCCCATGAACAGCGGCCAGCGTATCATCGACACGCTCTTCCCAATCGCCAAGGGCGGCACGGCCGCCGTGCCCGGCCCGTTCGGCAGCGGCAAGACCGTCGTGCAGCACCAGCTCGCCAAGTGGTCGGACGTGGACGTCGTCGTCTACATCGGCTGCGGCGAACGCGGCAACGAGATGACCGACGTTCTCATGGAGTTCCCGGAGCTGACCGACCCGCGCAACGGCGAGCCGCTGATGAAGCGCACCGTGCTCATTGCCAACACCTCCGATATGCCCGTGGCAGCGCGTGAGGCGTCCATCTATACCGGCATCACCATCGCCGAGTACTTCCGCGACATGGGCTATGACGTCGCCGTTCTGGCTGACTCCACCTCCCGCTGGGCCGAGGCCCTGCGTGAGATGTCCGGCCGTCTGGAAGAGATGCCCGGCGAAGAAGGCTACCCGGCCTACCTCGCGTCCCGCATCGCGCAGTTCTACGAGCGCGCCGGCTGCATCCGCTGCATCGGCAGCGAGGGCGACCGCCGCGGCTCCGTCACCGCCATCGGCGCTGTCTCGCCTCCGGGCGGCGACATTTCCGAGCCGGTCTCGCAGGCCACCATGCGTATCGTCAAGGTGTTCTGGGCGCTCGATTCGAGCCTGGCGTATGCCCGCCACTTCCCGGCCATCAACTGGCTGACGTCTTACTCGCTGTATGTCGACTCGCTCAAGCCGTGGTATGAGGCCACGTTCGGCGAGGAATATATGGCCAACCGCGACAAGGCCATGAGCATCCTGCAGCAGGAATCTGAACTGCAGGAGATCGTCCGCCTCGTCGGTCAGGACGCGCTGTCCCCGGCTGACCGCCTGACGATGGAGACGGCCAAGATGATCCGTGAGGACTTCCTGCAGCAGAACGCCTTCGTCGACATCGACAGCTACTCCGAGTACCGCCGTCAGTTCCTGCTGCTCGGCCTCATCCTGCACTATGACGCCGAGTGCCGCGACGCGCTCGAGAAGAACGCGCCGATGCAGAAGCTCTTTGCCATCCCTGCCCGCGTCGACATCGGCCGCGCCAAGAGCGTGCCGAGCGACGAATACGAGCAGGTCTATGCCAAGATCGCCGCGGACATGACCGCGCAGATCAAAGAGATTATCGCCGGAGGTGAGGAGCAGTGATTAAAGAGTATAAAACGATCCAGGAGATCGCCAGCCCTCTGATGATCGTCAAGAACGTCGAAGGCGTGACCTACGACGAGCTGGCCGAGATCGAGCTCCCGAACGGTGAAGTCCGCCGCTGCAAGGTCCTCGAGGTCGAGGACGACCACGCGGTCGTGCAGCTCTTTGAGAGTGCGCAGGGCATCAACCTCGCACAGTCGAAGGTCCGCTTCCTCGGCCACCCGCTGCAGCTGGGCGTGAGCGAGGATATGCTCGGCCGCGTCTTCAACGGCATGGGCGAGCCCATCGACGGCGGCCCGGCGATCCTCGCCGAGGAGCACCGCGACATCAACGGTCTGCCGATGAACCCGGCAGCCCGCGCCTACCCGGCGGAGTTTATCCAGACCGGCGTTTCCACCATCGACGGCCTGAACACCCTCGTCCGCGGCCAGAAGCTGCCGATCTTCTCGGCATCCGGCCTGCCGCACGCCGCGCTGGCCGCGCAGATCGCGCGCCAGGCGAAGGTGCTGGGCGACAACGAGAACTTCGCCGTCGTCTTCGCCGCCATCGGCATCACGTTCGAGGAGTCCGAGTACTTCATTCAGGAGTTCCGCCGCACCGGCGCCATCGACCGCACGGTCGTGTTCTCCAACCTTGCCAACGACCCCGCCGTCGAGCGTATCGCCACCCCGCGTATGGCGCTGACCGCGGCCGAGTACCTGGCCTTTGAAAAGGACATGCAGGTGCTGGTCATCCTGACCGATATCACCAACTACGCCGAGGCTCTGCGTGAGGTCTCCGCGGCAAAGAAGGAAGTCCCGGGCCGCCGCGGCTACCCCGGCTACCTGTACACCGACCTGGCCACGCTCTACGAGCGCGCCGGCCGCCGCATCGGCAAGCCCGGCTCGATCACCATGATCCCGATCCTGACCATGCCCGAAGACGACAAGACCCACCCGATCCCCGACCTGACCGGTTACATCACCGAGGGCCAGATCATCCTCTCCCGCGACCTGTACCGCAAGGGCATCATCCCGCCCGTGGACGTACTGCCCAGCCTGTCGCGTCTGAAGGATAAGGGCATCGGCGAGGGCAAGACCCGTGAGGATCACTCCGGCACGATGAACCAGCTGTTCGCGGCCTATGCCCGCGGCAAGGACGCCAAGGAGCTCATGACCATTCTGGGCGAGGCGGCCCTGTCCGACGACGACAAGCAGTTTGCAAAGTTCGCCGATGCGTTCGAGCAGCGCTACGTCAACCAGGGCAACAACACCAACCGCACCATTGAGGATACCCTCAACCTCGGCTGGGAGCTGCTGAGCCTGCTGCCGCGCACCGAGCTCAAGCGTATCAAGCCCGAGCTGATCGAAAAGTATATGCCCGAGACCTGATTGCATCCGTCCCGCAGACTTACCAAGTGAGGTGATTTGATGGCAAATACAGCGATTACCCCGACAAGAATGGTGCTCAACCAGCTCAAGGGCCGGTTGAAGACCGCTCGCAGGGGTCATAAGCTCCTCAAGGATAAGCGTGACGAGCTGATGCGTCAGTTCCTCGACAACGTGCGCCTGAACAAGCAGCTGCGTGCGAAGGTCGAGCAGGGACTCACGGAGGCGTTCGGCTCTCTGTCGGTCGCGTCCGCGATCATGTCCCCGGAAATGCTCGAACAGTCGCTGCTCTACCCCCGGCAGAGCGTCGAGCTGGGCATGACCTATCAGAACATCATGAGCGTGAACGTGCCGGTCTACGATTTCCAGACCCGCAACAGCGATCCGTCCGAGATCTTCCCGTACGGCTTTGCGCAGACGTCCGGTGAGCTGGACGATGCACTTGAGAAGCTGGCGGAGGTGTTCAAGGACATGCTCGAGCTCGCGCAGGTCGAAAAGACCACGCAGATGCTCGCGCAGGAGATTGAAAAGACCCGCCGCCGCGTCAACGCGCTCGAATACGTTATGATCCCCGAGCTGGAGCAGAACATTCGTTACATCTCCATGAAGCTGGACGAGAACGAAAGTTCGACCAAGGTGCGCCTGATGAAGGTCAAGGAAATGGTCCTCGAGGACGCACACCACTACAAGCAATAAGTATCGGAAAAACCGCCGCATCTTGGATGCGGCGGTTTTTGCAGCAGTTGGAAGCAGTCGCTGCGGCAAGAGACGATCGCGCAGCGGGGGAGCTCGAGGGGGCAAGGCCCGCCTCGAATGAGATGCACTCCGAAAGCACAAACCCATTTGTGCTTTCGGGTTTTCCCCTCGGCCGAAAATCCTTTCGGCCGAGGGGAAAACCGCCGCATCCAAAGATGCGGCGGGCTAACGAGGCGGCGGTTTTTGCGCGCTATTCTCGCTCTATTGGTTTTCGTCCCGCTCCATCAGTTCGAGCAGATGCGCCGTCTCGGCAGCGGCGTCCGGCGCGTTTGCCTCGACCTGCAGGGCGGAAGCGTTCGCGTCCGGCCGGATGCTCAGCTCCCAGCCGCCGTCGCGCAGGTGCAGCCCGTCGGTAAAGTCCGCCCCGGCCTCCATCATGGCCTCCGAGACCGTGCGCATCAGGTGCGCGCGGTCGCGGCAGGGGACGGTGCGGCGGTTCGGGTCTGCGTGCGGGAGCTGCGGCGGCGGGAGCTGCGGCGGCAGGTCGTCCGGAGCGTCCGGCTGCGCCGGGCTCAGCCGCCCGTCAAGCACGTCAAGACTGCACCGGTAGTAGGCGCGCGGCGTGCCGATGTCGCACCAGTAGCCGTCCATCGGCACGCCGAGGATCGGCTCGTGCGCCGCGAGCAGCAGCGGGAAGAGATCTTTGGCAAAATCAAACGGCTGATCTTCCGGCACATAGGCCATTGCCCGCGGGGAGACAATATAGATCCCGGTGTTCACGAGATCGGTCACGACGTGCTCCCAGTCCGGTTTTTCGATGAAGTGCTGCACAAGCCCCTGCCGGTCCTGCAGCACGAGCCCATACTGCAGCGGCTCTGCGTTCGGGTAGAGTGCGATCGTTACGGCCGCGTCCGCCTGCTGGTGCCGGCGGTAGAGCCCCAGCAGGTCAAAGCTGCACGCGGCGTCGCCGCTGATGACGAGAAAATCCTCCCTGCCGTAAAAGTCGCTGCACGCGCTCA
>HF985794.1:29496-35185 GCA_000432375.1 Firmicutes bacterium CAG:103 | reverse complement strand
CGCGCGCACGCCGCCTGCCGTGCCGCGGGGTTCGGATTCGATGCGGTATTTCAGGTGCACGCCGTAGCTGCTGCCGTCGCCGCAGTGCTCCTGAATGACCTCCGGCCGGTAGCACAGCGTCATGCACACGTCCGTGAAGCCGTTGCGCCGTAGCAGATCCAGCAGCCGGTCGAGCACCGGCACGCCGACGAGCGGCACCATGGGTTTCGGCAGGCTTCCGGTGATGCTGCGCAGCCGCCGGCCCTGACCGCCGGCCAGTAAAATTGCTTTCATGCGCACGCTCCTTTCACGAATCTTCAGCAGGAAAGCGTCTTGTCAATACGGATAGAATCTGATATAATCATTGATTATCATAGGGGTAATAGCTTTTGCCCCGCAGGGTGCAAGGAGGTATGACGATGCGAGACCCCAAAGTCAGCAATGTACCCAATGAATCCAAGCTGCAGCGGGCGCTGATGCCCAATTCGCGGATGTTTCTGCTGTTTCTGATCTTGTTTGCAGTCATCACGTTCTTCTTCTCCGACCGGCTCTGGCTGTCGATCTGCGAGGGCGTCATCATTCTGCTGCTCATCATTTATTCGGTCATCATGCGCGCGCGCAAGCGCCGCACGCTCGAACGATATATTGAATCCGTCACCTATGATACGGAGTCTGCACGAAATAATACCCTGCAGAATTTCCCGCTGCCGATGGCGGTCTTTCGTCCGGCAGATTCGCAGGTCATCTGGGCCAACCAGAACTTTTTCGATCTCTGCGGCCGGCACAAGCCGACGGTCGATATGCGCATCACGGACGTGATCCCGGAGTTTTCCGGCCGCTGGCTGCTCGAGGGCAATACCCAGTGCCCGGAGCTGCTGGAGTATCAGGGCCATAAGTATCAGATCCACGGCAACCTCGTGCGCACGAATCCGGACGATGCTGCCAGCTACATGGGCATCACCTACTGGGTCGATGTCACGGATTATGAAAAGATCCGGCTGGAGTATTACGCTTCGCGCCCGATCATCGCCGTCATCGTCATCGATAACTACGATGAGCTCATCCGCGGCCTGACCGACCGCAAGCGCAACGAGCTGCGCGACGCCATTGAGGACAAGCTCCTGCAGTGGTGCGAGGGCAAGGGCGGCTTCTTCCGCCGCTACGACCGTGACCGGTATCTGTACGTGTTCGAGGAGCGGCATCTTGACGAGCTGCGCGAGAACAAGTTCGCATCCCTGCTCGACAGCGTGCACGCCGTGACCAGCCCGAGCGGCATCCGCGCCACCGTCAGCGTCGGCATCGGGCGCGACGGCGACAGCCTCGATGAATGCTATAATTTCGCCATTCTCGGCACCGAGATGGCGCTCTCGCGCGGCGGCGACCAGGCCGTGGTGAAAAACCGCGTCACGTTCGAATTCTTCGGCGGCCGCGGCGGCGAGGTCGAGCGGCGCACGAAGGTCAAGTCCCGCGTCATGGCCAACGCCCTCAGCCAGCTCATTCAGGACTCGTCCAAGGTCTACGTCATGGGCCATAAATTCTCCGATCTGGACACGCTCGGCGCGGCCGCCGGCGTCTGCTGCATCGCGCGCAAGCTCGGCACGCCCTGCCGCATCGTCATGGATGCGAACAAGACGGCCGCCGGCCAGCTGCGTGACCGGATGCTGCGCGTGCCGGAGTACGGCAAAGCGTTCCTGTCTCCGCAGGAGGCGTATCTGCATGCCGACAGCCGCACGCTGCTCGTCGTGGTAGACACCAACCGCCCGGATCAGGTGGAAAACCGCAACCTGCTCGAAGCCTGCACCCGCGTGGCGGTCATCGACCACCACCGCCGTGCGGCGACCTATATCACCAACGCGACCATGAGCTTCCACGAGCCGTATGCGTCGTCGGCCTGCGAGCTGATGACGGAGCTGCTCGAGGAGCAGGTCGAGCAGCCGGACATCCTGCGCGTGGAGGCCGAGGCAATGCTCTCGGGCATCATGCTCGATACGAAGGACTTCACCGTCCGCACCGGCGAGCGCACATTTGAGGCGGCGGCGTTCCTGCGCCGCGCCGGGGCCGATACCTCGGAGGTCAAAAAGCTCCTGCAGACGGACATGGAGCACACGGTCGCCCGCTATAAGATCCTGCAGACGGCGTCTATCTACCGCGCGGACATTGCCATTGCCGCGCCCACCGAGCCGCAGGACCGCATCGTCGCGGCGCAGGCGGCGGATGAACTGCTCAACATCGCCGGGGTCACGGCGTCCATGGTCATTTATCCGATGGGCGACGGGGATGTGTTCATCTCCGCGCGCTCGATCGGCGAACTGAATGTGCAGCTGGTCATGGAGGCGCTCGGCGGCGGCGGCAGTCGCTCGTCGGCAGCCGTGCAGCTGCATGACGTGTCGGTCGCGCAGGCGGTGCAGATGGCGCGCAAGGCGATCGACGAGAATCTGGAAAATTAAGCAAAGGAGTATCTTGCTATGAAAGTAATTTTGAATGTAGACGTCAAGGGCCAGGGCAAAAAGGGCGAGCTCAAGGAAGTGTCCGACGGTTATGCCCGCAACTATCTCCTGCCGCGCAAGCTTGCGACGGAGGCCACGGCCGACAATCTCAACGCCTTCCGCCTGAAGGAGAAGGCCAAGGCGGCGCAGATCGCCCGCGAGAAGGCCGAGGCGGAGGAAAACGCCAAAAAGCTCGGCGCCATTCAGGTGAAGATCGCGGCGAAGGCCGGCAGCAACGGCAAGCTCTTCGGCTCCGTCACCTCGAAGGAGATCAGCGACGCGCTGCACGAGCAGTTTGACCTCACCATCGAAAAGCAGAAGATCGTGCAGGCCGAACCCATCAAGAGCTTCGGCGCGTACGAGGTCAAGTGCAAGCTCGGCTATGAAGTCACCGGCACGATCCACGTGCTGGTCATCGAAGAGAAATAAACCGCGCGCAGGCGAGGGAGGGACCCGTCATGGAGGAGCTGCTGGGCAGACAGCCGCCCCATTCCGCTCCGGCGGAGCAGGCAGTCATCGGTGCGATGCTCATCGACCCGAGCTGCATCCCGGACGTGATCGAAAAGGTCAAGTCCGACGAATTTTATATTCAGGCCAACCGCGATATTTTTGACACCATCTTCGCCATGTTCTCCTACGGGCAGAGCGTGGACGCGGTCACGGTGCTCGAGCAGATGAAGGTCCGCGGTGTGTACAAGGACACGA
Source organism: Firmicutes bacterium CAG:103 (assembly GCA_000432375.1). Lineage (GTDB taxonomy): Bacteria > Bacillota > Clostridia > Oscillospirales > Oscillospiraceae > CAG-103. Next base: position 32,015 of record HF985794.1, on the reverse strand, counting down.
CGCAGCAGTACCTCATGGAGGTCATGCAGGTCACGCCCACGGCTGCGAACGTGCTCAAGTACGCGGCCATCGTGCGCGATCAGGCGCTGCTGCGCAATCTGCACACGGCGGCCGATGAGATCAACACCATGATCTTTGAGGGTTCCGGCGGAGCGGACGCCATGCTCGAGGCGGCCGAGCGCAAGATCTATGCGCTCCGGCAGGGACGCAATGTCGGCGGCCTGCAGCCAATCAGCATGGTCATCCAGCGCGTGTATGCAAACCTCTCCGAGGCGGCGAGCAGCGGCGGGGGCATCCCCGGCCTTGCCACCGGCCTGCCGGATCTGGATCAGACGATTCTCGGTCTGAACGCGGGCGAGCTCATCCTCATCGCGGCCCGTCCCGGCATGGGCAAGACGAGCCTTGCGCTCAACATTGCCCTGCACGTCGGCAAGACGTCCGGCAAGACGGTTGCGGTGTTCTCGCTCGAAATGGCGCGCGAGCAGCTCACGACGCGCCTGCTCGCGGGCGAGGGTCTGGTCGACAGCCAGAAGCTTCTGACCGGCAAGCTCTCGGCGGACGAGTGGCGGCGCGTCGGCGCCGCGGCCACGACCATCAGCGCGACGGATATCCGCATCGACGACAACCCGTCGCTGTCCGTTGCGGACATGAACGCCCAGTGCCGCCGCATCCCGAATCTTGGCCTTGTCGTCATCGACTATCTGCAGCTCATGCAGTCGGCCGGCAGCGGCCACGGCTGGTCGAATGAGAGCCGCACGCAGGCCGTCTCCGACATGAGCCGCATGCTCAAGATCATGGCCAAGGAGCTCAATGTTCCGGTCATCTGCCTGTCGCAGCTGTCGCGTGCCAACGAGTCGCGCCAGAATAAGCGCCCGATGCTGTCCGACCTCCGTGAGTCCGGCGCCATCGAGCAGGACGCGGACATCGTGCTCGCGCTCTACCGCGACGGGTATTATAACAAGGAGTGCGAGAATCCGAACCTCGCCGAGGCGATCATCCTCAAAAACCGCCACGGCGAGACCGGCACGCTCGAACTCATGTGGCTGCCGGAGTACACATCCTTCGCGGCCATCGAGAAGAAGTACGACGACGATGACTATTGATGCCATCATGCCCGGCGTGCGTGTGCTGTGTGCCGTGTCCGGCGGGGTGGACTCCATGTACCTCCTGCACCGGATGACGGCGCTGGGCGCGCAGCGCGGCTTTGCCGTCGGCTGTGCGCACTTCAACCACGGGCTGCGCGGCGCGGAGAGCGACCGCGACGAGGCGTTCGTGCGCGCGCAGTGCGAGAAACTGGGCGTGCCGTTTTATGCCGGGCGCGGCGATGTTGCGTCCGTGCGCGGCATGGGCACCGAGGCCGCCGCGCGCGAGCTGCGCTATGCGTTCTTGGCGCAATGTGCGCAGGCGCACAGCTACGACTGGATCGCCACGGCGCACACGGCGGACGACAACGCCGAGACGCTGCTGCTCAACCTCGCGCGCGGCTGCGGCCTGCGCGGCCTGTCCGGCATCCCGCCGCAGCGCGGCAAGCTCCTGCGCCCGATGCTGGACACGACGCGCGCGCAGGCGGAGGCCTACCTGACCGCCCATGCCATCCCGCACGTGGAGGACAGCACGAACGCGGCCGATGCCTATGCCCGCAACCGCGTCCGGCACCATGCCGTGCCGGCGCTCGAGAGCGTGAATCCCGCCTTCGTGCAGCACGCGGCCGACACGGCAGCGCTCCTGCGCGAGGACGAGGCGTTTCTCAGTGGGCTGGCTGCGGATTTTCTGGCTGGGCAGATGCCCGCGGAGGGCATCCCGATCGCCGAGCTGCTGGCGCTGCCGCGCCCGGTGCGCGTGCGTGCGCTGCAGCAGGCGGCCGGACGGGAACTGTCGCGCCGGCATCTGCTGGCGCTCGAGCGGCTGTGTGACGGGGAAGGGCTCGGCTATGCCGATGTGCCCGGCCTGCGCGTGACGCGCGAGCAGGGTCGGCTGTTTTTCGGCGCGCAGGCGCTGCCGCCGCTCGGGACGCACATTCTGCGTCCGGGTGAGACGGCAGAGATCCCGGAGCTGGGGCTGTGCGTCACGGTCGGCGTGCCGGAACCGTTTCGTGAAATTCACAGCGCGTTCACCACTTTTTGCTTTAAATCTGCGATCATCCATGATAAACTATCTGTTACGCCGCGGCGTCCGGGCGACCGGATCCGTCTGGCGGGGCGCGGCTGCACGAAGCGCGTGAGCGACCTGTTCGCCGAACGGGGGCTGACACAGGCCGAGCGCGACCGCGTGCCGATCATCCGCGCGGCAGATGCGCCGGCGGCCATCGCCGGTTTCGGCGTTGCCGAGCAATGCGCGGCGGCGCCGGGGCAAACCATGATCTGCATCCGAATGGAACAGATCCAGACATATGGGGGAGAATACTATGAGCGATATGAGAGATGACATTGCGTCCGTTCTGCTGTCCGCCGAGGAGATCCAGGCGCGCACGGCGGAGCTGGGTGCCCAGATTTCCAGGGATTTCGACGGCCGCGAGCCGC
>HF985794.1:25144-29489 GCA_000432375.1 Firmicutes bacterium CAG:103 | reverse complement strand
GCCGGCCGCGAGCCGCTGTTTGTCGGCGTGCTCAAGGGCTGCTTTGTGTTTATGGCCGACCTGATGCGCAGCGTGACCATCCCGTGCTCGGTCGATTTCATGGCTGTGTCGTCCTACGGCAACCAGACCACGACCACCGGCGCTGTGAAGATCAACAAGGACCTGAATCAGGACATCGAGGGCCGTGACATCATCCTCGTTGAGGACATTCTCGACAGCGGCATCACGCTGCACTATCTCAAGGACTATCTCAGCGTCCGCCGGCCTGCCTCCATCACCATTGCCACCTTGCTCGATAAGCCCGCCCGCCGCAAGGCGCCGATCCACGCCGCCTATGCCGGCTTTGAGGTGCCGGACGCGTTCGTCGTCGGCTATGGGCTCGATTACGCAGAAAAATACCGCAATCTCCCGTACATCGGCGTGCTCAAGCCGGAGGTCTACTCCACCTGAGCGCCCGGTGCGGATCCCATAAAGGATGTGATTTGATTTGAAACCTGATAAGAACCGTGCCAGAGGCATCGGGTTCTACCTGCTGATCGGCGTGATCATTCTCGCCGTCATCTTCTATCTGACCACACCGGCAGAGCAGAAGGAATACACCTATTCCGAGATCGAGGAACTGTTCCGCCAGGAGCAGGTCAAGTCGTTCTGCCTCGAGGGAGATGAGCTCACGCTCAATCTCTATTCTCCGGACAGCGATGGCAATACGACGATCAAAAAGACGCTGTCGAATCCCACCTGGTTCCGCGAGGATCTGGGGGATCTGATCGAGCAGCAGACCGCCAGCGGCGTGCTGACGGAGTATGATTACGTCAAGGGCTGGACGGCGCCGTGGTGGATGTCCATCCTGCCGTACCTGATCACGATCGTGCTGTTCATCGGCGTGTGGTACCTGCTCATGAACAAGGCGGGCGGCGGCGGAGCGCCGGGCGTCGGCAAGTTCGGCAAGGCACACACGCGCACCGGCGAGGACAACCTCAAGAAGGTCACGTTTGCCGATGTCGCCGGCGCGGAAGAGGAAAAAGAGGAGCTGTCCGAGATCGTGGACTTCCTCAAGCGCCCGCAGAACTATACCGCGATGGGCGCGCGCATCCCCAAGGGCGTGCTGCTCGTCGGCCCTCCGGGCACCGGCAAGACGCTCATGGCCCGCGCGGTCGCGGGCGAGGCAGGCGTGCAGTTTCTGTCCATTTCGGGCTCGGACTTCGTCGAGCTCTATGTCGGCGTCGGCGCCTCGCGCGTGCGCGATCTGTTCGACCAGGCCAAGAAGGTCGCCCCGGCCATCGTGTTCATCGACGAGATCGACGCGGTCGGCCGCCAGCGCGGCAGCGGTCTCGGCGGCGGTCACGACGAGCGCGAGCAGACGCTCAACCAGCTGCTCGTCGAGATGGACGGCTTTACGAATAACGAGGGCGTCATCGTCATGGCGGCGACCAACCGCGCCGACATTCTCGATAACGCGCTGCTGCGCCCCGGCCGCTTTGACCGGCGCGTGTATATGGGCCTGCCCGATATCAAGGGCCGCGAGGAGATCCTGAAGGTCCACGCCCGCGGCAAGCCGCTGGGCGACGATGTCGATCTCAAGAGCATCGCGCGCGGCACGGCCGGCTTTGCCGGCGCGGATCTGGAGAACCTCCTCAATGAGGCTGCCATCATGGCCACGCGCAGCAAGCGCCGCTTCATCATGCAGGCGGATATCGACGAGGCGATCCTGAAGGTCGTCATGGGCCCGGAGAAGAAGAGCCGCGTCGTGTCCGAGCGTGCGCGCCGCCTGACGGCGTACCACGAGTCCGGCCACGCGATCGCGTCGTTCTTCCTCAAGAACTCCGACCCCGTGCACTATATCACCATCATCCCGCGCGGCGCTGCCGGCGGCTTCACCTGGTATCGCAAGGCCGAGGACGCCGAGAACTTCACGTCCCGCGGCGAGATGTTTGACAGCATCGTCTCCGCGCTCGGCGGCCGCATTGCCGAGCAGCTCTTCCTTGACGATATCTCCACCGGCGCGTCCAACGATATCCAGCAGGCGACGAACATCGCCCGCGACATGGTCATGAAATACGGCATGTCCGAGAAGCTCGGCCCGATCTCGTTCAACGATTCGAGCCACAGCATCTTCATCGGCCGCGATTTCGGCACCACGAAGAGCTATTCCGAGGAGACCGCCGCCACGATCGACGAGGAGGTCAAGCACCTGTTCGACCAGGCCTACGCCAAGTGCGAGGCGCTGCTGCGCGAGCACGCCGACCTGCTGACCGGCCTCGCGGAGTACCTGCTCATCCACGAGACGATCGAGGGCGATGACTTCCGCTATTACTGTGAGCACGGTGTGATGCCCGTCCACCCGGACGACACCATTGAGCCGCCGGCGAAGGTCATCCGCAGAATGGACGAGGCCCCCGAGACCCCGCAGCCGGACGCGGAAGCGCCGGCCCAGCCGGAGGCACCGTCCGCACCGGATGCGGACGCTCCGAACAGCGATCCCGGCGAGCAGCCGTAAGCCGTCCGCGCACAAAACACGATCACGATCAAAAGGCCGCAGCGCATATGCGCTGCGGCCTTCTTGCTGCCCGGCGCGCGGCGTATGCGCCGCACACTGTCCGGGGAAACAACGATATCTAAACGATATATAGAAGAGCCGCCCCCAGGAAAAGGGGCGGCTCTCGCTGTTGCTGCGGCGCGGACGCGGCTGCATCCGCGCCTTGAGTGGGGGGAAGGAAATAGGGGTGGATGTATAGAAAGGATGGTGTGTGGAGCGTGTTATGCGATCAGAAGGACGCCTTGATGTTGTTGATGGTCTCTTCGGCTTCCTTGACCATGCGGTCGAGCAGAACCTTGACCGGCACGACATCGTGCACGAGACCCATGCCCATGCCGGCGCAGAAGATCGCGCTGTCGACATTGCCGTCCTGGAAGGCTACGCGGGTCTTCTGGCCGGTGATGACGGGCATCTGCTCCTTGAGGATGTCCATCGGGCCCTTGCCGGTGCGCAGGCCGCGGTTCTCGATCTCGTTGGCGAGCAGGGAAGCGTTGTTCTTGGACACGCGCATCATGCTGCCGATGGTCTTCTGGCAGAGCACGGTGTCCTTTTCGGTGTGGTTGATGACCCACTGGCGGTGGTTGTCGGAGATCGGGCACTCATCGACGCACACGAAGCGGGTGCCCATGGCAACGCCGGAAGCGCCGAGCGCGAGCGCAGCCGCGAGGCCGTGGCCGTCCGCGATGCCGCCGGCGGCGATGACCGGGATCTTCATGTCCGCGGCGCAGCGGCGCGCGATGACGAATGTGCCCACGCCGTCAGCCGACGGATGGCCGCCGACCTCGTAGCCGGCGATGATGACGCCGTCGAGTCCCTTGCGCTCCATGCTCATGGAGACCTTGTAGTTCGGGCACTTGTGGAAATGACGCATGCCGGCGGACTTGATGTCGGCGATGAATTCGCGCGGATCCTCGGCGCTCGTCTCGATGGCGGCAACGTGCTTTTCGCCGCACAGACGGATGGTCTTGCGGATCTCCTCGTTGTCCAGACGCTGGGTCGGGGCGAGGGAGATGTTGACGATGTAGGGCTTGTTGGTCAGGCTGTTCATCTCGTCGAGCGCGTCGGCGAACTCGTCGAGCGTCGGCCAGCAGGTGACGTTGATGGTGCCGATACCACCGGCGTTGCACACGGCGGCCGCGAGCTGCGGCACGGCCAGCCACTGCATGCCGCTCTGGACGATCGGGTACTCAATGCCAAACATTTCAGTCAGTTTTGTTTTCATGTATGCTACCTCCTAATGATGTTTAATGGTTTGAAAAAATGCGTCTGTCGCCTTGCTAATCAAAAATATATCAAAGCGGGGCGGGGGTCTCAACAGTATTCAGACCAAAGTTGCGGCCGGGCGCAGCGACGTGTTTTGGAGGAAATGTACAAAGCGCGTACGGCTTGCAAAAAACGGATAACGCAGCGCAATGCGCACCCGTTTTTGTACAATTCGGGCGGAAAGTGTGCAGAGAATACCTAATATAATACGTGAAAATCAGCAGTATGTGTGTTTTCCGGCCGCTTGGTTATGGAGTACAAAAAAATGATTTTTCTCTCTGCGGATTTCGTAGTCTTTGTTGGTGAAAAAGCGCTGAATTCGGTGTAACCTAAAACCAACTTGACAGATAATTAACTAACGAAAGCGCAAGTTGAGAACCATTCATTAAGGAGGAGTGAAACTCATGAGCAAGCAAATGAAAAAGACGATTTTCGGCATTCTGGGCGGTATTGTCCTGATGCTGCTGATCGCCTACCTGCCGCCGGAAACGGAAATGATGAGCCGTCAGGGCTGGCAGTATCTCGGGTGCTTCGGCTTCCTGCTGA
>HF985794.1:16448-25131 GCA_000432375.1 Firmicutes bacterium CAG:103 | reverse complement strand
TGCTGACGTGCCTGATCTCCGGCGCCCTGCCGGACTGGGTCGCGACCCTTGCGACCATGGTCATGCTGCTGGTATTCAAACTCGGCAAGGTGGCGGACGTCACGGTCGAGTTCTCCGGCACGACCGTCTGGCTGTGCATCGGCGTGTTCATCATGTCGGTCGGCATCAACAACAGCGGCTTCATGAAGCGCCTGGCGCTGTGGGTCCTCACGAAGTTCCCCGGCACCTATCGCGGCCAGGTCACGGCCATGATGCTCGCGGGCATCATCACCACCCCGATGATCCCCAGCTCCTATGCCAAGACCTCCATCATGGCGCCCCTGATCGGCCAGGTCTGTGAGGCTGTCGGCGCGGAGCCGAACAGCAAAGCGGCCCGCGGCCTGTGGTTTGCCAACTTCATGGGCACGTACATCCTCGGCATTGCCTTCATGTCCGGCTCGGCGTTCGTTGCGCTGATGATCGGCTTCATGCAGGGCCTCACCTTCACCTGGGGCTCCTGGCTCAAGTGCACGATCGTCTGGTATCTCGTGCTCATCGTTCTGACCTATCTGTACTGCACGATCATCTGCAAACCGAAAGAAAAGCTCGCCGGCGACGTGACCTTCCTCAAGGAGCAGTACAAGGCGCTCGGCGCCGTCTCCAAGAAGGAGAAGCAGGGCATCATCATCGTTGCCATCGCTATCATCCTCTGGATCACCCAGAAGCTGCACGGCGTGGACGCCGGCTTCGTGGCCATCGCGGCTGACGTGGCGTTCTTCGCCGCCGGCCTGCTGACGGCGCCGGAGGCCAACGCCAAAGGCCAGTGGACGCTTGTCGTCTTCATCGGCGGCATCCTCAGCATCGCCAAGTTCATGAACACCACCGGCGTCAGCGCATGGCTGGCCAGCCTGCTCGGCCCCATCTTCGCGCCCATCATGAGCAGCCCGTATATCTTCGTTCCCTGCCTGTGCATCATCACGTTTGCCCTGCGTTACGTGATCGTGTCCCAGACCTGCATGCTCACGATGATGATCGCCATCTTCGGACCACTCATGGAGGCACACGGCATGAGCATGTTCATCCTCGTCTTTGTCGAGTGGCTGTGCGGCACGTACTGGAACACCGCTTACGGCAACCCGTCCGTGGTCGGCTTCATCAAGATGACTGGCGACAAGTGCGTCGACTATCCCTGCGCGCAGAAGGCTTCTTACGCCTACATGGTCATAACGATCATCGCCATGCTGGCCAGCGTCCCGCTCTGGCAGGCGATCGGTCTCTGCTGATCCGAATATCCCCGTCAGATCCACCGTCCCCTGTGCAGACATTCTCTGCACGGGGGACACTTTCCAGATGCGCCGCTGGTCAAGGTGCCTAATTTCGCCGCTGCGATCGGCGGTCACTTTCGTAGCCGGTGCTCTGGGATGCGGTGTGCAGAGTTGATATAGTAGTCATAGTCAGAAAGGTAACATTCCGGCACATTGCCGGTCACACACAGCGTTTGAAAGGAGAAAAACATCATGATCAAAACCAGACTTACCGAGCTCGTCGGGCTCAAATACCCCATCATCCAGGCCGGCATGGGTCCGTATCCGGTCACCAGCCTGTGCATCGCGGCGGCCAACGCCGGCTGCCTCGGCCTGTGCAGCACATTTGCCACCACGTCCCGCGAGACCAACCCCATCGTCTTTGAAGACTTCTGCAAGCAGGCACACGCCGAGACCACCGATGACGATGTGACCATCTTCAAGAAAATGTTCACCCGCGTGTTTGAAGAGACCAAGGAGTCCGACGGTATCTTCGGCGCGAACGTCATGGTCTCTGCGGAGGTCAAGGCCAATGCCATGAAGGTCATGCAGGCCATCAAGGAGCTGCGCGAGGCCGATCCCGAGATGAAGCGCCGCTTCCGCGTGCTCGTCACCACGGCCGGCGACCCGATGCCCTGGGCAAACTTCGTCAAGGAGCAGGGCATGATCTGGATGCACGTGTTCCCGGGTGTGCGCACCGCGGCCCGCTGCAAGAAGGCCGGCGTGCAGGTGCTCATCGCCTCCGGCCACGAGGGTGGTATGCACACGGCGTGGCAGCCGGTGCACAGCATGACGCTGCTGCCGGACATCATCGAGAAGTTCTCTGACGAGAACACGCTCGTGTGCGGCACCGGCGGCTTCTGCGACGGCAAGTCGATCGCGGCGGCCTTCGCCATGGGCGCTGACGGCGTGCAGATGGGCACCCGCTTCCTCGCCACCGAAGAGAGCGATTTCTGCGAACTGTGGAAGAAGATGGTCGTCGACTGCGCCGACGGCGGCACGATCATTGCCCGCGGCTTTGTCGGCCCGGCGCGCTGGCTGCGCAGCGACGTGTCCCTGCAGCATGCTTACAACACCGCCAAGGAAGCCCCCGGCTCCTACGTCGGTGTGCCGGATGACTTCTCGAGCATCCCGATGGAGCTGCTGACCTTCGAGCGTTACGGTATTGCCGCGACCTATAAGGGCGACGTGGAGCACGCCATGGCCGGCGCCGGCGAGTGCGCGCAGCGCATCACCGATCTGCCCAAGACCAAGGACATGGTCGAGAAGGTCATGGGCGACACCGAGACCATCATCCGCGGCCTGGCGGCAAAGTATGTCGCCGGCTGAGCTCTGCGCAAGAGAAAGGAGCCAGACATGGCGGAAATGAACGCAGCCTTTTTTGAAGAGGCGAAATACAATCTCCAGCACGGGAAGATCAACTTCCTGAACGTGGCCGGGCTCATCCCGGAAGTCGCCGAGGAGCGCCATGTGGTCGTGCGTCTGCCTGCCAACAGCATGCACCTTAACCACGTGAACATCGTCTATGCCGGCAGCTATTTCGTGCTGGCCGAGTCCTCGGGCGCCACGCTGATCAAGTGCACCTATGCCGGCAAGTATGTGCCGATCATCAAGAGCGTGAACATTGATTACCGCAAGCCGACCAAGCGCGACCTGATCGTGGACATCTCCATGACGGAGGAAGAAGCCAAAGAGCGCATTGCCTATGTCGAAGAGCACGGCAAGGGGCAGTACCCGCTCGATGTGCCCGTCATGGACGCCGACGGCGTGCATTGCGCCGATGTGCACATCGTGTTCTACCTGATGCCGAAACCGTAAAGAGCGATTTTTCCCTTTGTTTCCCGCGCCGCATCCGCCCGTTCGGATGTGGCGCTTTTTTCGTGCCGGAAGCGCCCGAAAATCTATGGCAACACAGCACAAAAATGCACGTCCGCAGGGGCAAAAGAATTGTAAGAAATACAGGTAACAAGCGCCGAAATAATCGTTATAATATAGACAAAGCATCGGATCCATTTCATTTCAACAAACTGAAAACCGTTGCAATTTCAGAAAAAAATCTGCATCAACAAGGAGGCTATATCCATGAGAAAACCACTCGAGGGACTGTTCGTGGTCGAGATGACCAGCTACTGGTCCGCGACGACGACGGCGCGGTTCCTGCGCGACATGGGCGCGCGTGTCGTGCGCGTTGAGACCCCGCCGATCGGCGACTTCTGCCGTTACTACGGCCGCTCTATGGGCATGCCCATCACGGCGGAAGAGAACCCCATCCACGATATTTTCAACGGCGGCAAAGAGTGCGTCGCGCTGGATCTGAAAGATCCCAAGAACCTCAAGCTCATGCAAAACATGCTCGCCAAGGCGGACGTATTCATCACTAGCACCCGCACGGCCGGCCTGAAAAAGCTCGGTCTGGACTGGGAGACGCTGCACGCCAAGTACCCGAAGCTCGTCATGGGTCAGGTCACCGGCTACGGCATCAACGGCCCGCTGGTCAACCGCCCCGGCATTGACGCGATCGCTTATTTCGGCGCCAACGGCGTCATCCTTGACACCCGCACCGATCCCGACAGCCCGCCGATCTACCCGCCTGCCGGCATGGGCGACACGACGACCGGCATCACGCTGCTCAGCGGCGTGCTGGCAGCCCTGCTCGCAGCGCGCGAGACGGGCGTGGGCGACTACGTCATGACGTCCCTGTACGGCACCGGCAACTTCGTCACCGCCGGCTTTGCCACGAACTGCAACTACGGCTATGAGTGGCCGCGGGAAGCGCACACCATGAGCCCGCTCGGCCAGGGCTACAAATGCCGTGACGGCCGCTACATCTACGTGTTCGTCAACGACTATACGAGTGTCTGGCCGAAGTTTGCCAAGGCGCTGCGTCTGCCGGAAGAGGTCGTGACCGACCCGCGCTTCACGACCAAGGAGTCGACGACGATCATTGCCAACCGCTCCGCGCTCGTGGACATCATCCGTGAGTACGCGCTCCAGCGCGACGCGCAGGATATCCTCGACGAGCTCGTCGCCTACGATGTGCCGAGCTGCATCCTTAACCAGTACAAGGATCGCTTTTCCGGCGAGTGGCTCGAGCAGTCGGTCTCCAACGGCTACCTGGTCGAGCACACCTATCCGTCGGGCAACAAGGCGTATCTGGCGCAGATGCCGATCTATTTTGACAGCCTCGGCGTGCAGGATCTCTATGCACAGCACAGAGCGCTGGGCGCGGACAACGAAGCCATCGAGAAGGAATTCGGCGACGGCGAATAAAAGCGCATCTCCCGATCAAAAAGCAGGGCCGCTCCGATCAAAAAGCAGTGCCGCTGTTGCGGCCCTGCTTTTTTGCGCCTCCGTGGTCAGAACGGCAAAAAGCGTCCCCATCTGCTGGGCAGACGGGGACGCGCCAGTGTGCTGTATTTTCGCGTGCTCAGCGGTTTTTCAGCGCCTGGATGAGCACCTTGCCGGTGGCGTTCTTCGGCAGCTCCGGCAAGAATTCCACCTCACGCGGCATGCGGAACGACGGCATGTTGGCGCGGCAGAATGTCTGCACCTGCTCGACCGTCAGTGACCGGCCGGGCTTGCAGACGATGCTCGCCTTCACGTGCTCGCCCCACTTCGGGTCGGGCATGCCGTAGACGGCGGCTTCGGCGATCTCGGGCATTTTCAGCAGCACGTCGATGACTTCCTCGGGGTAGATATTCTCGCCGCCGGAGATGATGAGCGAATCCTTGCGGCCGCGCAGGTAGAGATAGCCGTCCTCGTCGAGATAGCCCACGTCGTGCGTGAAATACCAGCCGTCGCGGATCACGTCCGCGGTCTTTTCCGGCATCTGATAGTAGCCGAGCATCATGCCCTGCCCGCGCACGCAGATCTCGCCCTCCTCACCGGCATCGCACAGCGAGCCGTCCGGCCGCACGATGCGCACGGCGGCGCCGGGCAGCGCCCGTCCGACCGAGGTGAGATACCGTCCGCCGAGGATCAGGTGATCCTCCGGGAGCAGCGCCGTGACGGTGCTGGCCATCTCCGTCATGCCGTAGGACTGATAAAAGCGGCAGTTGAGCCGGTCGAGCGCGCGCCGCAGCAGATCCGGGGAAATGGGGCAGGTGGAGTAGTTGATGACCTTCAGGTGCGACAGGTCGTAGTTTTTGCGGTCCATCTCATCGAGGATGCCCTGCAGGATCAGCGGGATGACGCCGATGGCGCGCACCTTTTCCCGCACGAGACTCTCCACATAGTCGCTCACGGTGAAGTTCGGGATCATGATGAGCTTACCGCCGGTCGCCAGCGTGAGATAGGCGCCGGTGCACGCGGAGTGGAATAGCTGCGAGATGTACTGATAGACCTGCCCGTCCGGAAACTCCAGCGTTTCAAGCATGCTCTCAAGCTGGTTGAGATAGCGCGCGTGGGAGTAGACCACACACTTCGGCCGCCCGGTCGTGCCACTCGTGTGCATGTGGTAGGCGGGGGCGTCGGGCGCAACGACGGTCTCCACCGGCGTGTCCGGCATACCTGCGAGCAGGGAATAGAGGGCGGAGCGGCCGTCGGCTTCCGGTGTCAGGGACAGGAACGTGATGCGTCCGGCATAGTGCTGCCGCAGGGCGTCGCCCCAGTCCTCGCGCTCCGGCTTGAAGAAGGCGCACCGGACCTCGTTGAGATCGAGCAGGTAGGTCATTTCTTCCGGCGCGAGCCGCCAGTTGAACTTGACCACGGTGCCGCCCAGCTTCAGGATCGCAATTTCCGCGATCATGACCTCCGGGCAGTTGCGCGAGATGATGGCGACGCGGTCGCCCGGCGCAATGCCGAGACTGCGCAGGCAGTGCGCCGTCCGGTAGATGAGTGCCTGCAGTTCCCGGTAGGTGATGCGCCAGTCGCCGAATACAATGGCCTCACGCTCCGGGCAGCGTGCAAAGCTCTCGTCGAGGATCTGACCGACGCCGGTCGTTTTTTGAAATCTGCTGATGTTATCCATATCTGGCTCGCTCCTATACAAAATCATTCGAACGCTCCGACGGCTTGTTAATTTATTATCTTATTCGCATTATATCGAACCCCAGCGGACAGGTCTTCATAGGAGACTACGAATTTATGCGCCGCCCGGGTGTCTGCTTTTAGGCAAAATGAAAGCAGCAGCGCCCTTTACGCGCACGCAATCGTAGGAAATGCACAGTGCGCGGCGGCGAGAAAAACCGCATTTCGTAACAAATGCCCTGAACAATTCGCCGTGATATTGTTACAATAAAGACAAAGATGAGGCGAAAAAGCCGCAAAAACACGGAGAATTCGGATAAAAGCGCGAAAGTTGCGCCAATGGCTTCCAATTTCATCGTAGAAGTCTCCAAAAATTCGGATCTCCGGTGTTTTTGCGGAAAGGAACTTTTTTCCTCAAAATTTGTGTGGGAATATGCACTTGTGACTGCCGTTTTGCGCAGCACGGAAAGGAGAGAATCATGACGCTGTCCGTGGAAATGATCGCCGAGAGCATGCAGCCGTTCGGCGCGCGGGTCGTAATGCAGCAGGAGCGGACATTTGCCTTCCGCCGGGTCCAGATGCTCACGCCCGAGTCCGAGAACACGCTCGAGGAAGACGTGCTCTACGTCAGCGAGCCGAAGGTGATCCGCCGCTTACCGAAGGGGCTGCTGCACGACCACTTTTTCGTTGTCCGGGCGCGCCCGGAGGATGCGGAGCCCGTTCGCCCCGGTGTCAATGCGCTGCTGTATGACGAGCAGTATTCTCTCGGCGCGGTGACGAACCACCTGCTCACACTGTTTGACCGCCTGCAGACACTGGAGTATCAGATGCGTCTGGCCGTGCGCGCGCACGCTGGGCTGGAGCCGCTGATGGAGGTCGGGCAGAAGATGATCCCGGACGCGACGATCGTCGTCGTCGACTCGGCGTATAACATCATCGGCGCCACGCGCGAGCGCGGGTCGGGCAATATCTATGTCGATCAGATGCTCGAGCAGGGCTATTACGACAAGGACTCGCTGCAGCTCATGGCGGAGGCCGGCTATTTTGAAGTCAGTGACCGGTACCTGCGTCCGGTGCTGTCGGTGCCGCCGAATATCTGCAACGACCCCGTGATCCTGCGCTCCTACATTGCCAACGGGATGTTTTATTCCTTTGCCGGTTGCTATTTCCCTGGCCGGCTGCCGACGATGGTGGATCAGGAGCTGTTCCGCTGCTTTACCGAGCAGCTCGACCATTACTTCCGCGAGACGGGCTTTTACAGCCAGAGCATGCCGCAGCGCCAGCAGATGATTCATGATCTCCTGCGCTATGGGGAGGAGAATCCGGAGCTGGTGCGCGACCGTGCGCGCGGCCTGCGCCTGCCGGAGACGGGCGACTTCCGCCTCGGCTATGTCGAGTTCGACGAGCAGGCGTCCACCTCGAAGGCGGGGTACATGGTGCTGCAGCTGCGCGCGTGGAGCAACGTGGCCAATTACGGCGTGATGCAGTATCAAAACAGCGTGCTCATCCTCTTTCAGGACTGGCACGATTACCCGGTCGGGGAGCAGCTTTTGTTCCGCGAGCGGTGGGACGAGCTGCTGACGCTGCTGGGCAAGAACCATGCGCATATCGGCGTGAGCCTGCTGTTCACGGAGCTGGGACGCCTGCGCATGGGCTACGATCAGGCGCGGACCGCCATCGAGATCGGCCGCAAGCTGGATCCAGATGCGCTGGAGTATCACTATTCCAAGTATTATCTCAACGACATGCTCGAATGCTACCGGGAAAAATTCGCGCTCGATGACGTCATTGTGCGTTATCTGGATCAGCTTGCCGGGGAGCGCGGCTACAGCAACAGCAACCTCCTGCTGCTGTACCACTACCTGAACACGGAGCGCAACATCTCCCTAACCGCTAAGCGCGTGCACATGCACCGCAACAGCGTTATTTACCGCCTGCAGCGCATTCAGGACGTGCTCAATCTCGACCTGGATGACCCGGATGTGCGTCTGCGGCTGATGATCACGTTCAAGATCCTGCGGATGGAGGGCAAGCTCCCGGAGATCACGGACGAGCCGCCGGAGCCGGACAACGGCGGAAGCGACCGCCTGACGCTTGTGGAATGAGCCCGCGAAAAGAGAAGAACAGCACACGGCAGCGCCTCCCGGGGCGCTGCCGTGTGCTGTTTCCGATCGGGGTCAGGTCTGCTGCTCGGCCTGTGCCTGCAGCGCGCGCTCGCGGGCTTTGCGCTCGCAGTGCGCGTAGTAGCTGTTGCCCATCTCCTCAAATTTCTCTTTCGGCAGCAGCAGCTCTTCGAGCGGCTTGCGCGTCTTCGGCAGGATCGTGCCGTAGCTGCCGTAGTCCTCGCCGGCCTGGCGGACATAGCCGAGGTATTCTTCCACACGCTCCTGCAGCGGCGGCACCGGCATCATCTCGCCCTCGCCGCAAAAGAG
>HF985794.1:12491-16431 GCA_000432375.1 Firmicutes bacterium CAG:103 | reverse complement strand
AGAGCGTCGTGTAGTTGCCCACGCCGAGCATGAGGTCAAACTGTGCGAGCACGGCGTCGTAGTTGCCCTTGGGGGAGAAAAAGCCGCAGGTCGAGATCAGCACATGCCGCTGGTGCGACTGGTCGTAGCGCGTGACGTGCTTACCGTTGCCCTTGCCGTCGGTGCGGTCGCACATGACGGGGCGGTTGATCGGCACCGTGCGGTCGAGAAAGCACTTGAGCTGGCCGGGCAGGGCGTAGTAGTAGAGCGGGAAGCTCCACACGACGAGGTCGGCCGTGACGTAGCTTTCGATCGCGGCGGCCATGTCGTCGTCGCGGAAGCACTTGCCCGGCGTGCGCTTCCAGCAGTTGAGGCAGCCGAGGCACGGCTCAATGTGCATTTTGGCCACGGTCAGTTCTTCGACCTGCGTGTCGCAGGTCTTGGCGAGCCCTTCGAGAAAGGCGCGCGTCATGCGCAGCGAGTTGCTGCGCTCCATGCGGGGACTTCCGTTGATGACAAGAATGTTCATGGATGTTTCCTCCTGGTTTATTCGCACGTGTAGCGGCCGGAGCGCTTTTCGAGCATGGCGGCGGCCGCCTCGGCCTTGTCCTTGGTCGATACGGTGTAGATGCCCTGGATCTCCTCGGCCAGCAGGCCCACGGAGGTGCCGGCGTCGGTAGCGATGTTGATGCACTTTTTGCACATCTGCACGGCGATCGGCGGCTTGGCCGCAAGCTTTTCGGCATAGGCCAGCGTCGTCTGCTCCAGCTCGCCGAGCGGCACCACGCGCTCCACGAGCCGGATGCGCGCGGCCTCCTGCGCGTCGATATCCTCGCATGTCATGGCCAGCAGCTTTGTCATGCCGGGGCCGATGAGCTTGGTCAGGCGGGTCGTGCCGCCGAGATCGGTGCTGATGCCGACGTCGACCTCCCGCAGGGAAAACTTTGCGTTGTCGGCGGCAATGCGGATATCGCACGCCGTGATGAGCTCGATGGCGGTGCCCATGCACGCGCCCTGGATGCCGACCACGACCGGCAGGTTGCACTCGCTCCAGAAGCGGTAGGCCTGCTGCCAGTGATAGACGCCGTAGAGGCTGCGCCCCGGCTTGCCGATCACCGCTTTGGCGTAATTGAGGTCGATGCCGGCGGAGAAGTGCCGGCCGTCTGCCAGCAGCGCAATGGCGCGCAGGTCGTGATCGCCGACGATCTCGGTCTGCTGCAGCTCGATCATGGCCTCGTAAAACGGGGCGCTGATGGTGTTGAGCTTTTCCGGCCGCGCGAGCCGCACGATGCCGACGGCGCCGCGCCGCTCAAAGCTTAGAAATTCCTGATAGGACATGGTCTGGCTCCTTTCTTTATGCCTTTATGCCTGCTCCGGTTTCCGGCGCTGACGCAGCGCTTTTGTCAGAGCGGGTACGATCTGGAACAGGTCGCCGACGATGGCGTAGTCCGCCACCTGAAAGATCGGCGCGTTCGGGTCGCGGTTGATGGCGATGATGGTGTCGGATGCGCTCATGCCGATCAGGTGCTGGATCGCGCCCGAAATGCCGCAGGCAATGTAGACGCGCGGACAGACGGTCTTGCCCGTCTGGCCGACCTGATGGATGGGGGAGATCCAGCCGGCGTCGACTGCTGCGCGAGATGCGCCCACGCAGCCGCCGACGGTGTCGGCCAGCTCCTGCAGCAGCGCGAAATTTTCCGGTCCCTTCATGCCGCGTCCGCCGGAGACGATGATCTGCGCCTCGGTCAGATTCGCGGTCGCGGCGTCGAGCACCGGGATCAGCTCCAGCAGCTCCGTGCTGCTCCGCCGGGCGTCCTCCGGCAGCGATTCCACAAAGACCGCGCCGGTGCGCGCGGGGTCAAATGCCGGCGCGCGGAACACGTTCGGCCGCACGGTGCCCATCTGTGGCTTCGTGTCGGGGCAGATATTGGTCGCCATCAGATTGCCGCCGAAGGCCGGCCGCGTCCAGAGCACGCAGCGGTGCGCGTCCACGTCGAGATGCGTGCAGTCGGCCGTCAGCCCCGTGTGCAGCCGGCAGGAGATGCGCGGCCCGAGGTCGCGCCCCACGTTCGTCGCGCCGATCATGAGCACTTCGGGCGCGTATTTGCGCACGAGGTGGCACATGGCGGCGGTGAAAATGTCCGGATTGGCGGTGAAAATGTCCGTATTGTAGTGCGCCAGGGCGGGATCTTCCATGGTGATGACTGTGTCGGCGCCGCAGCCGATCGCCTGCGCGGCGAGCGTGCCGGCGTGCGGGTCGAGAATGACGCCGACGAGCTGTTCACCCATCTTGTCGGCGAGCAGGCGCCCCTGTCCCAGCAGCTCCAGCCCGACGCTGCGCAGCTGCCCGTCCTCCGTCTCGAGGAAGACCCAGACGTGTTTGCTCTCAGACATGATCCCCGCCTCCTTCCAGCGAGATGTGCGCCGCGTCGAGCTGCGCCAGCAGGGACACCACGGCGGCCTCCGGCTGCGCGCCGTCGATGCGCACGGTCTGCTTGGTGCGCACGGGCACGAATGTTCTTGATACCTTTGTCGGTGAGCCGTGCAGGCCGATGCAGTCGGGATCGAGTGCCGGCAGATCGTCCGCCGTCAGCGTCTGCGGCTGCATGCGGTTGGCCTGCAGCTTGCGCATGACGTTCGGCAGCCGCGGCTCGTTGATGGCCTTCACGACCGTGACCACGGCCGGCAGCGGCGCGCGCAGCACGCGGTAGGCGCGCTCGCCCTCCTGCCGGATGCGGATCGCGCCGTCCTCGATCGTGATGGCGCATGCGCACGTGAGCTGCGGCAGCCCCAGATGCTCGGCCAGCATGGGGCCGACCTGCGCCGTGTCGCCGTCGATGGCCTGCCGGCCGCAGAGGATCAGGTCAAAGCCGCCGAGCGCCCGCACGGCCTGTGCGAGCGTGTAGCTTGTGGCATAAGTGTCCGCGCCGCCGAAGCGCCGGTCGGACACCAGCACCATCCGGTCGGCACCGAGGGCGTAGCACTCGCGCAGCGCCTGCGCCGCCTGCGCCGGCCCCATGGTCATGGCGGTCACGGTGCCGCCGAGCGTCTCGCGGAGCTGCACGGCCGCTTCGAGCGCGTATTTGTCAAAGGGGTTGACGGTGCTCGGCACACCGGCGCGGATGAGGGTGTTGGTTTTCGGATCCATGCGGATCTCGGTCGTGTCCGGGACCTGCTTGATACAGACGAGAATGTTCACGCGGCACCGCCCTCAGCCGAGCAGCGTCTTGCCGATGACCTGACGCTGCACCTGGTTCGTGCCCTCGAAGATGCTGTAGATGCGCGCGTCGCGCAGCAGCTTTTCCAGCGGGTATTCGCGGCTGTAGCCATAGCCGGCAAAGACCTGCAGGCCCATGTTCACCACGTCGTAGCACATTTCCGAGGCAAAGCATTTGAGCGAGTTGCCGAGCGTGCCGATCGGGATGCCGGCGTCCGTCATCTGCGCGCCGTAGACCGCCATAGCGCGCGAGGCCTGAATGCGCATCTCCATGTCCGCGATCAGGAACTGAATGCCCTCGAGTTTTGCGATCGGCCCGTGCTTGAAGCTGCGCTCCCTGGCGTAGTCCACGGCCAGATCCAACGCGCGCTGCGCCACGCCGACGGCGCCCGCCACGCTGACCGGGCGTTTGCCGGCGAGGAATTTCATGGTCTGGGCAAAGCCGTTGCCCTCCGTGCCGATCAGGCGGTCGGCGGGGACGAACACGTCCTCCATCACGAAATCCGCCGTGTCCGACAGGCGGATGCCCATCTTGTCCTCGTGCTTGCCGACGCTCACCCCGGCGTCGCTTTTTTCCACCAGCAGCAGGCTCATGCCGTGATAGCCCGCATCCGGATTCGTCACGGCCAGCACCACGCACGCCGAGCAGAGCGTGGCGTTCGTGATGAAGCACTTGACGCCGTTGAGCACGTAGCCGCCGTCCACTTTTTTTGCACTCGTGCGCGTGCTGCCGACGTCCGAACC
>HF985794.1:0-12470 GCA_000432375.1 Firmicutes bacterium CAG:103 | reverse complement strand
GCTCTGCGGCTCCGTGATCGCCATGGAGATGCCCTCACCGCGCAGAATGCGCGCGCAGGCGGCCTGCTTTTGCGCCTCCGTGCCGTCGGCGAGGATCGCCGACAGGCCGAACGAGTAGGAATTGTTCGAGATCGTGAAGCCGGCGTCATGCTTGGCCAGCTCCTCGCTGATGCAGTAGCGCGTCACGGCGTTGAGTCCCAGTCCGCCGTACTGCTCCGGCACGTCCAGACCAAACAGGCCCATTTCACCCCATTTTTCGTGCAGCTGCACCGGGAATTCGCCCTTTTCATCATATTCTTTCACGACCGGGTCGAGCTCGCGCTCGGCAAATTCGCGGATCATTTTGACGATATCCTGCTGCTCCGGCGTCATGCCGAGATAGTAACCGTATTTGCTCATGAAAATCTTGCTCCTCTCACGGGAAAGCACGTACTTTCCCAACTTTGATTACATTTTAACGAGGCGCGCGGCACGGAACAACGTCATTCAAAACGACGTTTTTTCCCGCCGCCGCACAAGCGACTGTGCAGAAATGACGAAAAAAAGCGCCCGTTTTCTCCTGTTTCAGGAGAAAGCGGGCGCGAAACGGTGGTCACTCTTGATGCACGATGCCGCTGTTGCCGGTATCGTTCTCGCCGTGCGGCGTTTCCCAGTGCGGGATGCGGCCGGTCATTTCGAGGATCTTGAACGAGATCATCAGCCGCAGACGGACATCCGGATCGTCGAGATCCAGCGCGAGGATGTCCTGGATCTTCTGAATGCGGTAGATGACGCTGTTGCGGTGCATGTGCACATGCTTGGCGGTCAGGGAGATATTGCGCTCCGAGCACAGGAAGTAATACAGGAGCTTGATGTTGCTGCAGACGCTGTTGTTATCGTCCATGAGCCGGTCCAGATAGTGCGTATAGGTGTCTTCGAGGGGCATGGTGTCGGCATAATGCTCGAGCATGTCCTCCAGATAGTATTTCGAGTAGAAATAGGCGACGCCGTCCGTATCACGGCGCTTGCCGATATTCGATGCGGCTTCGGCCTGCCGGTAGCCGACGTAGAGCTTCGTGACGTCGCTGAACAGCAGGCTGATGCCCATGCAGGCCTTGTTCTGCCGCAGGGTGGTCAGCAGGGCGTTCCAGTCCTCTGAAAAGCCGGACTGCGTGCGCACGTTTGCGTCGTTCCAGTCGCGGAAGAGGATGATGACGGACGAGCCGTACTGGAACACGCCGTAGTTTGCCAGCGGGCAGTGGGCGCGGAGCTGATTGGAGATGTGTGAGACTTTGAACAGGGTCGAGCTCTCGCACTGCACGAGGCCGATGCGGAACGTGCCCTGATAGGGAATGTTCAGCTGCGCGCAGCGGTCGTGGAAATATTCCGGCGAGTTCTGCTTCGGCCGGATCAGATCGTCGAGCAGCTGCTGCTGTTTGCCGAGCATGCCGGCGTCAAAAATGCCGTTGACTTTATAGTAATTTTCCAGCTCCTGCGTCAGGCAGGTGTAGAGCGAGATGTCGCGCTGCGTCGGCGGCACATCGAGAAAATAGCAGCTGATGAAGCAGTAGGCCGCGCCGTGATTCTTGTAGGAGCGGACGAGAAACGGGTACCCGCAGATGGTCTTTTCCGCCGGGTAGAGCACCGGCTGGACGCACTTGCGCTCGTCCTCATAGTAGCCCCAGCTTGCGATCTGGTTCATATCCTCGCGGCTGTAATAGCCGCGCTGGAGCAGGTCGCGGAAATAGGGGATGTCATCGACGGAGCTGCGCGTGGAGCACACGATGTTGTATGCCGAGTCCGTGACGACGATCAGACAGTGCGGGAACGCCTTTTTGGCGATCTCAAAAAACGGCTCGTAGCCGCGCCGTTCGAGAGAGGCCTCCTTGATGGCAAACTCAAAGGCGTGAAACTGTGTAAAGAGGGTGATGAGCCGGTTGACGACCTCGTTGAGGTCGGTGTTTTCGTCAAGCAGGATGCCGTGCAGCGCATGATGGCACTGCAGCTGGGACGGCTTGGCCTTGAAAACGAAGCAGTGGTTTTCAAAAAGCTGCTTTTTCAGCTTTGGGAGCACTTTCGGTGTGCAGACATACAGCGTGTCCGGCTCCAGAATATCCGTGGGAGAGGTCAGGATCTGTACGCCGGTGAAGGCGAAATCGCCGTCGGTCTCTATCAGTTGTGCGCCGTATTCCGTCAGGGTTTCCAGGATCAGTTGCAAAGACAATTTCATTCAGAATCCACCACACTTCCATTTTTCTGTCCCCGGGACGGGGGCTGATTGCTGATTTGCAAAAAGGGGTGCCGTCCGGCACCCCTTTGGCCGGTCGTCCGGCAGTGATCTGCTTACTTGCTGAATTCCGCGAACAGCGCGTCGTTGTCCGCGCCGATGGATTTGCTCTGCGCGAAGTAGTTCTGCACGCCGACGCTCTCCATGTAGATCGGGATCTGCGGCTGATAGTAGTGCTTGCCGCTCTCGTAGGTGCCCTCGCCGAGGTAGCCGTTGGACAGGCACTGGTCGAGCTGCTCCTGCTCTTTGTACTTGTCGCCGATGCCGCGCAGCACGGTGCAGGGCACGTTGCCGGCCTGGAGCACGCTCATGATCTCGTCGGCGGTCTTTTTCTTTGCTTCCTCGATGCAGCGCGCCACGATGATGGCACAGTTGCCGTTGACGTTCAGCGCCGGGCGCGTGTTCACACGCTCGTCGTCGAGCATGTCCTCGATGTTGAAGGCTTTGCAGAAGACGGGGAAGTAGCGCTCGTACTCATTGACGAAGATCTGCACGAACTTGCCGTCCTTCGTCTCGAACGCCTGGCCCATGGGGCTCTGCGTGAAGCGGGAGCGCGGCCAGGGGTTGAAGTACTGCGTGCCGGAGTTGATCGCGGATGTGACCCAGTTGCCGGTGCCGTAGAGAGAGGCGGACACATAATCGCCCTTACCGGTACGCTCGCGGGCAAACAGCGCCGTCATGATCGCGCCGAACAGCGGCATGCCGGTCGTCAGGTCGCCCATGCCGGTCGGCGGGCAGATCGGGGAGTCGTCCGGATTCAGGCGCAGGTCGGAGATCAGGCCGTTCATGGCGAAGAACGCCACGGCGTCCAGGCCGGGGGCAGCGGACAGCGGGCCGTCCTTGCAGCCGTAGCCGGTGGCGTGCGCCATGACCAGGCGCGGGTATTTCTCTTTCAGGGTGTCATAGTCCAGGTTGTGCTTTTTCAGACCGCCGAGACGCATGCTCGTCAGGAATACGTCCGCCTTGGCGAGCATGTTGTGCAGCACGCGCTCGTGCTCGGGATCGTTGAGATCCATGTGCATGAATTCCTTGCCGCCGTTGAAGAGGTCGAACGAGGGGTTCTCGTTCGCTTCGATCGGCATGCCGCAGGTGCGGCCCCAGTAGCGAACCGAGTCGCCCGCTTTGCCGGTCTCGATCTTGACGACTCTGGCGCCGAGGCAGCGCAGAAACTCACCTGCGGAGGGGGCGGCCCAATAGGTCGTCAGCTCCACGACGAAAAGACCTTCGAGTGGTTTATTCATATTGTATCAACCTCCTGTATTTTTCAGTCCATCCTCATCGCACGCACAAAAGACAACAAAAATGCGCGAAAGTGACGAATGACTGTTTTTTAACAATTCCAATTATACAGGTGGCCGACTGCAAACGAAAAGGGCAGGAGTTACGAAAAAAGTGTGCGTATTTGCACAAAACCTGTGCAGAAACGACGATTGCATATCCCCGGGAACGCTTGAAATTCCAACAAAAAGCGCGACTGTGCAATCGCTCCGAAAACGCCGCCGTGAAAGTGACGATTCATGTGCAAAAACAACGACGGTCGTTTCTGGCGGAATGACGGTGTGCGTTTTTTTCAAGCACGTTAAAATATAAACGTTAAATCCGAAACGCGCAAGTAGGTTCTTTCCATTTTGGCCGTTTCGGGAGATAATTCACAATTTTATAAAGAATAGAACCATGAAAAAGAGGATCGGAGGGATCACCCATGCGGGAAATTGCTCAGAAGCTTTCACGGTGCAGCAGCTTTGGCGCGCTCATGGATGATGCGTTCGCGCGCTGCCCGGAGCGCGAGGCCATTGTATACGAGGACTGGCGGCTGACCTATGGCGACCTGGAGCGCTACATCCACCAGACGGCGCACTATCTGCGGCACCTCGGCGTGCGCAAGGGCAGCCGGGTCGCGATCCTGTCGCGCAACTGCCCGGAGTGGATCATTGCCGAGTTTGCGCTCTATCAGCTCGGCGCCATTGTGGTCAAGATCAACTGGCGGCTCACGCCGCCGGAGCAGGCGCGCATGCTCGCGCGCAATCAGGTGTCGGTCGCCTTTCTCAAGGCGGAGAAGCCGGAGTGGGGCGCGGAGCTCGAGCGACTGTGCGCGGACAGCGTACGCCTGATCCGGCTGGAGCCGGTCGACGGCCGCTCGGCGCTGTGCGCGCTCGTCAGCGGCGAGCCGGACACGCTGCCGGACGTGCCGGTCTCGCGTGACGATGTCGCCTGCCGCCTGCACACGAGTGGCACGACGGGGGAGCCGAAGTGCGTCGTCTACACGCACGGCGGCATGCTCCGCGAGATCGTGAGCATGCTGCAGGTCTATCCCTACCCGGACGGGCAGCGGTATCAGTTCATTGCGCAGCTGTTCCACTCGGCCGCCATCGGTGCGCACCTGTCGCTTGCGACCGGCGGCACGATGGTGCTCAAGGATCATTTCGCACTTGAGGATTACATGCACACGCTCGTGTCCGAGCGCATCGAGTCCATCAGTGTCGTGCCGACGGTGCTCAAGTGGATCCTCGACGAGACGGACAACGGGGACTATGATCTCTCGCACCTCAAGACCGTCAACTATTCCACCTGCCCGATCCCGAAGGCGCTGCTGCAGCGCGCGATCGAGAAGCTGCACTGCAGCTTCTATCAGTCCTACGGCATGACGGAAATGGGCAGCACCGTCACAGCGCTGCTGCCGGAAGACCACCTGCGCGACGGCGGTAAGTACCTCTCGTCCGTCGGCCGGCCGATCCCCGGCGCGGCCGTGCGCATCGTCGCGCCGGACGGCAGCGATTGCCCGGCAGGCACCGCGGGTGAGATCTATGTGCGCGGCCCGGGCCGGATGCTGGAATATCTGGATGCGCCCGAGACGACGCACGCGGCGCTGGTCGGCGGCTGGTACCGCACGAAAGACATGGGCATGCTCGACGCGCAGGGGTACCTGTTCCTGAGCGGCCGTGCCGACGATCTCATTATTTCCGGCGGCGAGAACATCTATCCCGGAGAGGTCACCAATGTCATCATGCAGCTTTGCGACGACGTGGCCGAGGTCGCGGTCTACGGCGTGCCGGACGAGACCTGGGGCGAGCACGTGAAAGCGAGCGTTGTGCTCATGCCGGGCAGCCGGCTCACGGCGGAGGCGCTGCGCCAGTATTGCCGCGCGCATATGCCGACGTTCCGCGCGCCGAAGGAGATCGAGATCGTGCCGGAGCTGCCAAAGGGCGCGACCGGAAAAGTGCTCACGGCCGTGCTGCGCGCGCGCAGTGTCCAGGCGAGCTGACGCGCGCATCTTGTAGGCCGTGCCCATCCGGCGCACGGCGGCAACTGCTGTTTTTTGGAGAAATCAGCGTTGTGAAGCGACTGACGGTTTGCTATTGTGAAATCACAAACAACCAGACGCCGCACAGCGGCACACGTGAATATTTCAGGAGGTAATACCTATGATCCGTACCAAACTTACCGAAATGCTGGGGATCGAATACCCCATCGTGCAGGGCTGCATGCAGTGGATTTCCCGCGCACCGCTGGTCGCCGCCGTGTCGGAGGCCGGCGGCCTGGGGCTGCTGTCGTCGAGCACGTTTTCCTCGGCCGATGAGCTGCAGGCGGAGATCCGCAAGATCAAGTCCATGACGAGCAAGCCCTTTGCCGTCAACCTCACGCTCATGCCGTCGCTCGTCGTGCCGGACTATGCGGGCTACATCCGCGTCTGCGCCGAAGAGGGCGTCAAGGTCATGGAGACCGCCGGCCGCCCGCCGAAGGACGACATGGTGCGCGCCATCAAGGACGCCGGCATGGTGCTCATCCACAAGTGCACCACCGTCAAGCACGCGCTCAAGGCGCAGTCGCTCGGCGCGGACATGGTCGTCGCCGACGGCTTTGAGTGCGCCGGCCATCCGGGCGAGAACGATCTCGGCACCATGGTGCTCACGCCGCGCTGTGTGGAGGCACTTGACATTCCGGTCATCTGCGCCGGCGGCGTTTCGACCGGCCGCCAGATGGCAGCCGCGCTCATGCTCGGCGCCGAAGGCGTGTACATGGGCACCCGCTTCCTGCTGTCCGAGGAGTGCCCGGTGCTCCCGGCCGTGAAAAACTACCTCGTCGAGCACGCCAACGAGATGGAGACAATCCTGCTTCTGCGCTCGTTCCAGAACTCCACGCGCATGTATAAGAGCGAAGTCGCCAAGCGCGTCTTTGCCAAGGAGCAGGCCGGCTGCGAATTCAAGGATGTGGCCGAGGATATGGCCGGCAAGACGGCCTGCAAGATGTTCTTCGAGAACGCGGACGTGGAAAACTGCGGCGTCATCTGCTGCGGCCAGACGTCCGGCCTGATCCACGATGTGCTGCCCGTGCAGACCATCATCGGCCAGATGATGCACGAGTGCGAGGCGACCATCGCAAAGTTCGCCTGACTTTGGTAATCCCCCCATTCCCTTCTTTTTTCTTTGGAGCGGCTCGGCCCCCGGGCCGGGTCGCTCCCCCTTATTATCAGAAATGGAGATCCGATCATGTTCTATTCGTTTCATGGAAAATGCCCGCGCGTCGATCCCACGGCGTTTGTCAGCGCCAGCGCCGAGCTTATCGGCGATGTGACGGTTGGCCCGCGGTGCTCTATCGGTCCCGGCGCCGTGATCCGCGGCGATGCCGCCGAGATCATTCTCGAGGAGGAGGTCGCGGTGGAAGACGGCGTCATCATCCATGCCGGCGGGGCGGACAAGCGCTGCCTGCTGTCCCGGCGTGTGACCATCGGTCACGGGGCGATCGTCCATGCGCGCTATCTCGGCCCGGAGGCCAGCATCGGCATGGGCGCGGTGCTCAGCCTTGGGTGTGCGATCGGTGCCGGCAGCGTCGTGGCGGAGTCCGCGCTCGTGCCGCAGGGCAAGTCCGTTCCGCCGGAGACGCTCGTTGCCGGCATCCCGGCCAAGCCTCTGCGCCCGCTCACGCAGGCGGACCGCGAGAGCTGGCAGGCCACGAAGGACTGGTATGTCCGGCTCACGGTGGCGTACCTGGATCCGAATCATTTCTTTCCCGTTGCACCGCGGGAGGCGTGAGCACGATGGATTGGCGTGAGATCTATGTGCGCAGGCTCTGCACGCCGGAGCAGGCGGCGGCGCTGATCGCGCCCGGCGACCGCATCTTTGCCGGCGGCGCCGGTAGCTTCCCGGCCGTGCTGATCGACGCGGTGAGCGACCGCGCGGAGCTGCGCGGCATCCCGGTCGTGACCGTCGTCAACGGCACGGAGAGCCGCGCCCTGTCCGACCCGGCCTGCTTTGCGCGCACGCCGTATCACTCCCTGTTTCTCGGCCGCGCCGACCGCAAGTTTCAGCAGCGCGGCGGCCTGCACGAAAACTCCGTGCAGTTTCACCAGACCGTGCGCGCAGCGCGCGAGGTCTACCGTGTCAATACGCTGATGCTCGAGGTGTCCGAGCCGGATGCGGACGGGTATCTGTATTACGGCCCGCGCGGCACGGCCTGGAGTTCGCTCGATACACAGGTCGAAAAGCGCATCTATCAGGTCAACGCCTTTCAGCAGCGCACCCGCGGCGAGCACCATCGCATCCATGTCTCGGAGGTCACGGCGCTCTGCCGCGCGGATCATCCGCTCAATACCTATCATTATAAAGCGCCCGATGCACTCGATGCGCGCATTGCCGCGCACATCCTGCCGCTCGTCCGGGACGGCGATACGCTGCAGGTCGGCATCGGCGGCATTCCCAACGCTGTCGCCTACGGGCTGCACGGACGCAAACGGCTCGGGATTTACACGGAGGTGCTCACACAGGCGCAGCTGCGCCTGATGGCCAGCGGCGCGGTCGATCTCGATCGGGTCGAGGCGTCCATCGTGCTCGACGCGGCGGGGCATCTGGATGATTTTGCGCTCGCGCACATCCGCATGATCCCAGTGGACGTGCTCAACGATCCGTTCCGTGCCGCGCAGCAGCCGGGGCTTATCTCGGTCAACGGCTGCCTGATGGCCGATCTGACCGGGCAGGTCTGCGCCGAGGCCATTGACGGCCGGCAGTATTCCGGCGTCGGCGGTCAGCTCGATTTTGTCCGCGCCGCGGCGCGTTCTGTCGGCGGACGGAGTTTTCTGTGCCTGCATTCCACGCACGAAGCGCCCGACGGGACGCTCACGTCCAACATTCGCGCGCATCTTCCGTCCGGTGCAGTCGTCACGACGCCGCGCAGCGATGTCATGTACATCGTCACGGAGTGGGGCGCGGCCGATCTGCACAATCAACCGCTGGAGACGCGCATCTGCGCCATGATCCGCATCGCGCATCCGCGCTTTCGCTGCGCGCTCGCACAGGAGGCAGTCGCCTGGGGACAACTGTCACCGGAGTGCGCCGCGCAATTTGATACACAACCCGAACCAGAGGAGGAGGAAACCACATGAACCTCGCATACGAACCACTGTTTACACCGTTTTCGATCCGCAATACGCGCATTAAAAACCGCTACTTCATGGCCGCCATGGGCACGGTCACGCACAACGATGAGGACGGTGCTTACCTGCCGGACGCCGTGGACTATTTCGTCCGCCGCGCCGCCGGCGGCGTCGGCCTGATCATCACGGGCGCCAACTGGGTGGACAACAACATTGAGGTCCACAGCCCCGGTTCTTTCCCGTGCCCGACGATCTGCCCCGGGAAATACATCAAGGCCGCGCGCGAGCTGACCGACCGCGTGCACGCCTTTGACACCAAGATCTTCGTGCAGCTCACGGCCGGCCTTGGCCGCAGCGCCATGCCCGCCATGATCCATGACCGCAAGTTTGTCGCGCCGAGTACGATCAGCAACCGCTGGAACCCGCGCATCGAGTGCCGCGAGCTGACGACGGAGGAGGTCGAGCGGCTCGTGGAGCAGTTCGGTGTGTCGGCTGCTATCGCCAAAAAGTGCGGATATGACGGCGTTGAGGTGCATGCCGTGCACGAGGGCTATCTGCTCGACTGCTTTGCCATGTCGCTGTTCAACAAGCGCACGGACAAGTACGGCGGCGATCTCAACGGCCGCCTGCGCTTCGCCATCGAGATCGTGCAGAAGATCAAGCAGTACTGCGGCGAGGATTTCCCGGTCATCCTGCGCTTTTCGCTCAAGAGCTATATCAAGGATCTGCGTCAGGGCGCGGTGCCGGGTGAGACGTTCACCGAGCTCGGCCGCGATACGGACGAGGGCCTGCAGGCGGCCAGGATCCTGGTCGATGCGGGCTACGACGCGCTCGATGTCGATGCCGGCACCTACGATAGCTGGTACTGGGCGCATCCGCCGATGTACTTTGACAAGGGCGTCTATCTGCCGTTTGCCGAGCAGGTCAAGCAGGTCGTGGACGTGCCGGTGCTGGCTGCCGGACGCATGGACGATCCGGATCTGGCGGCGCAGGCGCTGCGAGACGGCCGCTGCGACATGATCGGTCTGGCGCGTCCGCTCCTGACCGAGCCTGACTACGTCCGCAAGGTGCGCAACGACGAGCTCGCGCTCATCCGTCCGTGCCTGTGCTGCCACGAGGGCTGCTTCGGCCGCGCGTTTGACGGCGCGGTCGGCTCCTGCGCGGTCAACCCCGAGTGCGCGCGCGAGCGGCTCGTCGGCATCGCGCCCGCAGCGGAGAAAAAGCGCGTGGTCGTTGTCGGCGGCGGGCCTGCCGGCCTGGAGGCGGCGCGCGTGAGCGCGCTGCGCGGCCATGATGTCACGCTGCTCGAAGCGAGCGATGCCCTCGGCGGCGCGCTCAAGCCGGCCGGTGTGCCGCACTTCAAGCAGGCGGATCGTGATCTTGTTGCCTGGTATGCCGCCACGCTTGCGCATCTGGGCGTGGACGTGCGCCTGAATACACGCGCGGATAAGGCGCTGCTCGATTCCCTCAAGCCGCAGACGGTGTTCGTCGCCGAGGGCAGCACGCCCAGAACGCTGGCATTGCCCGGTGCGGACGGAGACAATGTGGTCAGCGCGCTCGACGTGCTCGAGGGCAAGGCGAAAGCCGGCAAGTCGGTCGTCATCATCGGCGCGGGACTCGTCGCCTGCGAACTGGCGCTGCACCTGGTGCAAAACGGCCACACCGTCACGCTGCTCGCCCGGCGCAAGCTCCTGCGCTCGGCCAAGCTGCCGGCCATGAATGAGCTCATGCTGCGCGACCTGCTCGTGTTCCACGGCGTGCACATCGTCGAGGGCGCGGCGCTGGAATCCGTCGATGCCAAGGGCGTTTATTACGAGGTCGAGGGCGTGCCCGCGCTGGCGGAGGGTGACACGGTCATCACAGCGGTCGGCATGGAGGCCAACCATGCGCTCTTTGACGCGATCCGCGATGACTATGAGACCGTGCTCGCGCTCGGCGACGGCCGCCGTGTGCGCAACATCTTCGGCGCCATCTGGGATGGCTACGAGGCGGCACGCAGTCTGTAATTGCGATCCAAATACGTTTGCCCGGGCAGGTTCCACCTGCCCGGGCGTTGTGCTTGCATCCGGCGGCTGTGCATGATAAAATCATACATCTTTTATTTGAATGGAGAGACCATTATGCTCTATACCTTTGGCGGGAAAGCCCCGCAGGTCGACCCGACAGCGTTCGTCAGTGCGAGCGCGGAGCTCATCGGCGATGTGATTGTCGGCCCGCGCTGCTATATCGGCCCTTATGCCGTCATCCGCGCCGACGCCTCGCGCATCGTCCTCGAGGAGGAGGTCGCGGTCGAGGACGGCGTCATCATCCACACCGGCGGGGAAGATCCCGTCGTGACCATTTCGCGCCGCGTGACCATCGGCCACGGCGCGATCGTCCACGCGCGTGTGATCGGGCCGGAGGCCAGCATCGGTATGGGCGCGGTGCTCAGCCTCTGCAGCGAGATTGGCGCGGGCAGCATCGTGGCCGAGTCGGCGCTCGTGCCGCAGGGCAAGATCATTCCGCCGGAGACGCTCGTCGCGGGCGTGCCCGCAAGGCCGCTGCGCGAGCTGACCGACAAAGACCGCACCGACTGGCGCGAGACGAAGGACTGGTACGTGCGCATGGCGGCACAGTATCTCGAACCGGACAACTATCATCCGGTCAAGTGACGGCTTGAAATGCCTGGGCACCCATGCTATAATAAACTTCTATGTCAGCCGCGGCCGCGGCTGGGAAACGAAGGAGATGCTCGGATCTATGAAACTCGGTATCGTCGGCCTGCTACCTGATTGGTATCGTCGGCCTGCCGAACGTCGGCAAGTCCACGCTGTTCAACGCCATTACGAACGCGGGCGCGGAAGTCGCCAACTATGCGTTCTGCACCATCAACCCGAACGTCGGCATGGTCTCCGTGCCGGATGCGCGGCTGGATTATCTGGCTGAGATGTATCAGCCGAAGAAAAAGACCCCCGCGGTGATCGAGTTTGTCGACATCGCCGGCCTCGTCAAGGGCGCGTCCAAGGGCGAGGGTCTCGGCAACAAGTTTTTGTCCAACATCCGCGCCACGGATGCGATCGTGCACGTCGTGCGCTGCTTTGACGATGAAAACGTCATGCACGTCGAGGGTTCGACCGACCCGCTGCGCGACATTGAGATCATCGACCTCGAGCTCATCATGGCGGACATCGAGATGGTCCAGCGCCGCATCGACAAGGCGGCCAAGGCCGGCAAGAGCGGCGACAAGGCCTGCCTGCACGAGGCGGATGTGTTCCGCGGCCTGCTCGAGCATCTCAACGACGGCAAGAGCGCCCGCACCTATGACTGCAGCGACGAGGATCGTGCCCTGCTCGAGACGAGCGACCTGCTGAGCATCAAGCCCGTCATTTACGCCGCCAACCTCGACGAAAATACATTCGCCGCCGGGTATGAAGATTGCAAGTACTATCAGCAGGTGCGCGATCTGGCTGCGTCTCAGGGCGCGCAGGTGCTGCCCATCTGCGCGAAGGTCGAGCAGGAGATCGGCGAGCTCGAGCCCGACGAGCGCGCCATGTTCCTCGAGGAGCTCGGCATCGAAGAGTCCGGCCTCGACCGGCTCATCCAGTGTTCGTACAGCCTGCTGGGGCTCATTTCGTTCCTGACGTGCGGCAGCGATGAGTGCCGCGCCTGGACGATCACGCGCGGCACGAAGGCGCCGCAGGCCGCCGGCAAGATCCACTCGGACTTCGAGCGCGGCTTCATCCGCGCTGAGATCGTCGCGTTCGACGACCTGAAAGCCTGCGGCAGCATGGCCGTCGCCAAGGAGAAGGGCCTCGTCCGCTCCGAGGGCAAGGACTATGTCATGCACGACGGCGACGT
>HF985793.1:21964-27010 GCA_000432375.1 Firmicutes bacterium CAG:103 | reverse complement strand
CGCCGGCGCGCCGCAGGAGGCGGCGGCCGCAGTGCGCGGCCACGCGATCTTTTCCGCCATGCCCACGGCGGCACGCATCGCCGCCGCCCTCGGCGCACCGGAGCGTCTGCCGCTCACCGTGCGCGCGGGCAGAGCGTATCTGCGGCGCTTTGCTCCGCACCCGATGCCGGCCGCGGCGCCCGCGCACGTGGACACGCCCCCGGTGTTGACCGTGCGCGACGGCTGGTTTCGCTACGCGCAGGGCAGCGCGGACGTGCTGCGCAATTTCTCGCTCACGCTGCGCCCGGGCGAGCTCTACGCGCTCACCGGCAGCAACGGCAGCGGCAAGACGACGGCGCTCGGCGTGCTCTCCGGACGGCTGCGGCTGTACCGCGGCAGCGTGTATCTCGACGGGAAGAAGCAGCGCGCGCTCCAGCCCCTGCGCGACGGCATCGCCGCCGTGCCGCAGGATCCGCGCACGCTCTTCGCGGCTGACACGGTGCGCGCCGATCTCGCATCGCTCGGCAGGGACGTTGCGCTGGTGGACACGGTCGTGCGGCAGATGGCGCTCGCGCCGCTGCTCGACCGGCATCCCTTTGACCTCTCCGGCGGCGAGCAGCAGCGCGCCGCGCTGGCGAAGGTGCTGCTCATGCAGCCGCGCGTGCTTGCTCATGCAGCCGCGCGGGCTGCTGCTCGACGAGCCGACGAAGGGCATGGACGGCGCGTTCAAAGAAGAATTCGGCGCGCTTTTGCGCGCGCTCTGCGCGCAGGGCGCGGCCGTATGCGTCGTGAGCCACGATGTGGAATTCTGCGCGCAGTATGCCGACCGCTGCGGCCTGCTCTTTCGCGGCGAGGTCGTGACGGAAAACGCCGCGCGCGCCTTTTTCTCCGATCATTATTTTTACACCACGGCGGCCGCGCGCATCGCGCGTGAGGCCGCGCCCGGCGCGGTGCTGTGCGGGGAGGTCGTACAATGTCTCACCGACTGACACGGCGCACCTGGGCCGCGCTCGGCATCCTGCTCGTGGCGATCCCGGCGCTGATGGCGGTGTTCGTGTGCGTGTGGGACGAGCGGAAGTACTACCTCACGTCGCTGCTGCTCGTGGGGCTGATGTTCGTGCCGTTTGTGCTGCGGTTTGAAGGCCGCAGACCGCAGGCGCGTGAGCTCGTGCTGCTTGCAACGATGACGGCGCTGGCCGTGGCCGGGCGCGCGGCGTTTTACTGGCTGCCGCAGTGCAAGCCCGTGTGCGCGATCGTGATCCTCACGGCCGTGGCCTTCACGCCGGAGGCGGGCTTTGTCACCGGCGCGGCGGCGGGCCTGATCTCGAACTTTTTCTTCGGTCAGGGGCCGTGGACGCCGTGGCAGATGCTCGGCTTCGGGCTCGTGGGCTTTCTCGGCGGCGTGCTGTTTGCCGGGCGGAAGGTACGGCTCGTGCCGCTGCTGCTCTACGGCTTTTTCTCGGTGCTCATCGTCTACGGCGTGCTGCTCGATACGGCGAGCATGCTCATGTACAACGCCGTGCCATCGTGGCAGCTGTGGCTTGCGACCTGCGCATCGGGGTTTGTATTTAACCTCATCCACGCGGGTGCGACGGCCGTGTTTCTGCTCCTGCTGTATCAGCCGCTATTGCGTAAACTCGCGCGTGTGAAAGAAAAATACGGACTTCTGGAATGAAAAACCTCCGCATCCGATCGGATGCGGAGGTTTTTGCATGCACTTCATGCCTGCTGCCAGAGCAGACGATTGTCGTCAAAGACGGCGCGGAGTCTGCCGCTGTCCTTCAGCCACGCGAGGTAGGAGCGCACTGTGCTGCCGACGAGCACGTACTGCTCAAAGTTCATCACGAGATCAAAGCGCCGGAACAGCTGCTGCAAGACCGCCTCGAACGTCTGCGGTTTCTGGCAGAGCTCCGTGATGATGTCCGCGATCTCGAGCACCTTGTCGATGTTGTACTGCGCGAGCGGGGCGATGTCCTCCGTGGCCGCGGCGTGCGCGGGCACGAAGGCGCGGGCGGTGAGCGTCTTGACCATTTCGAGCGTGTTCAGGTAGGCTGCAACGTCGTAGAGGAAGCCAATCTGGTACTTTTCCAGCGTCTCCCGGCTCGACAGGCAGTCGGCCAGATACACCACGTTGTCCGGCGTGCGAAAGCCCACCATGTCGAAAAAGTGCCCCGGCAGCGAAAGCCATTCAAACCCCTCCGGCAGGCACGCCGGGGTCAGCTCCTGCGCGTCGCTGGGCTTGGCCATGAGGAACTTGTGCTGCAGCTCCTTCGGCGGATAGCCGCCGTAGAGAAACGACGGCTCGAGCACCGGGTGGCGCGTGAAATCGCACTCGATGCCGGGGGCGTAGACCTTGCAGCCGGTCTGGTTTTGCAGGTACTGGTTGCCGCCGATGTGGTCGGCGTTGGAGTGCGTGTTGTAGATGGCGGTCAGGTGCCAGCCGTTGGCGTCGAGGATCTGGCGCACCTTGCGCCCGGCCTCCTTGTCGTTGCCGCTGTCGATGAGGCAGACGTCGGTGTCGTTCAGGCGCACGAGGCCGATCTTGGCCGGGCTCTGGATGTAGTAGCTGTTTCCGGCCACCTGGGTCAGTTCATACATGGCGGTGTCCTCCCTTGTCAGACGGTGTGTTTGCGGATGAGCGGCTCTACCCGTGCTGCCAGCTGCGCGAGCGCGCCCGGCTCGAACGGGGAGCGGAAGCCGGCCTCGGCCAGCAGATCCGTCCAGAGCTTTTCGCCGCCCTGCTGCGACAGGTGCAGGTAGCGGGCGAACGCGTCGTCGTAATCGTCCTGCGACGCGAGCAGGAACTGGAACGCCGCCGTCTGCGCCAGACAGTAGTCGATGTAGTAAAACGGCGTCTCGTAGATGTGCATCTGGTACTGCCAGCGTGTGCCGCGCTCGAGATACGGGATGCCGCTCTGGTCGATATACGGGCGGTATTTCGCCTCCAGCTCCAGCCAGACGGCGTTGCGCTCGGCCGGGGTAAGGTCGGGCTCGGCATAGACGCGGTGCTGGAATTCGTCCACCATCGTGCCGTAGGGCAGGAAGCTGAGCGCATCGAGCGCGTGCTGGAAGCGGTAGCGCTCCGCGTCGCCTGCCTTGGGGAAGAAAGCGCCGAGATACGGCCAGGCGAAAAACTCCATGCTCATCGAGTGCGTCTCGGCGGTCTCCATGCCGCCGCAGCCGAGCTCCAGCGCGAAGCGGTTGTCCGCGATCAGATAGGCGTTGAGCGCATGGCCGGCCTCGTGCGTCACGACGTCCACATCGCCGGACGTGCCGTTGAAGTTCGCGAGGATGAACGGCTGCCGGAACTTCGGAAACTCCGTGCAGTAGCCGCCGCCCCATTTGTTCGGGCGGGACTCCACGTCAAAGGCTTCGTTTTCGCACATCATGCGGAAAAATGCGCCCGGCACGTCGCCCATGGCATCGTACATCTTCTGCGCCGCCGCAAACAGGTCGTCCTTGCCACAGGGCGTCGGGTCGCCGCCGGGGGTGAAAAATTCGTTGTCGTAGAGCCGGAACGTGTCGATGCCGAGCCGCTTCGCGTTTTCCAGCCGCAGCCGGGACACGACCGGCACGATGTCGCGCACGATGTTCTCGCGGAAGGTCTGAACGGCCTGCACGTCGTAGCACATGCGCTCCATGCGGCAGTAGCCGAGCTCGATGAAGTTTTGATAGCCCATCTTTTTGGCCATCCGGTCGCGCACGTGCACGAGCCGGTCAAAGATATCGTCGAGCTGCGCGCTGTGCGCTTCCAGCGTCGTGCCGAGGGCCTCGTAGCACGCCCTGCGCGTGGCGCGGTCGGCGCTGCGGGCGTATTTCATCAGCATCGGCCGCGGCAGCTGCTCGCCCCGGAAGGGGAAGAGCATGCCCGCCATGAGCTGGGCGTATTCGCTCACGAGCTTGTTCTCCTCGACCATGTCGTCGATGATCTCCGGCGACATGCTCCGCCGCTGCAGCTCCATGCTGCGCAGCAGGATCGGCGAGAGCGCCGTCTCGAGTTCTTTTCGGAACGGGCTGTCGAGCACGGCGGAGGTGTACTGCAGCGCGAGATTTTCGACCTCCGGGCCGATCTCGTCGTAGTAGTCCTTTTCCGCCAGATAAAACGGGTCTACGGTGTTGATCGTGTAGCGCATGTACGACAGCGACTGCGCCGTGGCGTACTCCGTCGTGAGCGAGAGATATTCCGCCCGCGCGGCGAGGATCTCCTCGACGCTCTGCGCGGCCTTTACGCGCTCGATCACGCGCTGCAGGCCCTCGGT
The DNA here is from genome assembly GCA_000432375.1 of Firmicutes bacterium CAG:103. Lineage (GTDB taxonomy): Bacteria > Bacillota > Clostridia > Oscillospirales > Oscillospiraceae > CAG-103. The sequence continues at coordinate 22,772 of HF985793.1, read as the reverse complement.
CATTTCCTCGCGCGTCACGCGCCGGTAGGGGAGTTCGGATACTTTCATGCTTGCTCCTTTCCAAGTTCCGCGGCCTCGGGGTCCGTGCGCAGGGTCTGCCGGGCAAAGGCGAGAAACCGCTTCGCCGCCGGGGACAGCTCCTCCGGCGCGGGCGCGGCGATGCCAATCTCGGCATACTGCGGCGGATCGACCGGGAGGATCACGATGCCGGTCGTGTCCCAGCCGCGGGTGATGAGTTGGTTGTTCAGGCTCACGCCGAGACCGGCCTGCACCATGGCAAAGGTGGCGCGGCTGTCCACAGACGTGTAGCGGACGTTCGGCGTGATGCCCGCGCGGGCGAACACGCGCGCGTTGTCCGTGTCCTGGTGCATATAGGTCGCAATGGTCGGCTCGGTCGCAAACGCCGCGAGCGGGAACGTCCTGCCTCCGGCCAGCGGATGCTCCGGCGGCAGCCACGCGACCATGGGGTCGGCGTACAGCGGGATCCAGTCAAAGTCGCCCTCGCGGAAGCTCGTGATGCAGAAGTCGGCCGTGTGCTCGCACACGGCGCGCGTGAGCTGGCTGCTGTTGCCCTGCAGGACCTGCACCTCGATGCCGGGGTAAACTTCGCAAAAGCGGGCGATGCAGCGGCTGAGCCAGCCGTAGTACGCCCCGTAGACGCAGCCGACGGCGATCGTGCCGGTCTCGACGCCGCGGATCTCGGCTGCCTGCGCGTCGAGCAGACCGCTCCAGTGCGTCAGCTCCCGCAGCGTCGGCAGCAGCGTCCGGCAGGCGCGCGTCGGCTGCACGCCGCTGTGCGAGCGGCTCA
>HF985793.1:2405-21945 GCA_000432375.1 Firmicutes bacterium CAG:103 | reverse complement strand
GCGGCTCAGCAGCGGGAAGCCCAGCTCCTGCTCGAGCGCCGCCATCATCCGGCTCAGGCCGGAGGGGGTATAGTCCAGTTTTTCCGCCGCCGCCGAGAGACTCCCGGCCTCGAGCACGGCCAGCAGTGCGCGGCATTTTTCCGTGTCCATAAGTTGCCTCCGTCCTTGCGAAGTTTGCAAGGAACCGTTGAAACATTGTCTCTTTACGCAATGATATAACCGTGGTATCGTTTCGTCAAGACATTTTCGGGAGGAATACGGATGAAGACCCGGACCATGACGCGCACGCAGGCGGAGCTGCTGCTGGCGGCGGTCATCATTGCGCGCAGCACATCATATGTGCTCACAAAAGTCGGCTTGCAGGACATGGGCAAATTCACGCTGCTGGCGGTGCGGTTTTTGCTGGCGTTTGCATTTCTGGCGGCGCTGTTCCGGCGGCGGCTGCTGCAGATCGGCCGGCGCACGCTGCTGAGCGGTCTTGCCATGGGCGGCATCTATTTTTGCGTCATGACGGCGGAGCTCACGGCACTGAAAACCGTGGAGACCTCTACCGTGTCGTTCGTGACGAACACGGCCGTCGTCATCGTGCCGCTCATTCAGGCGGCGCTCAGCCGCCGCTGGCCGGAGCGCCGTGTGCTGTTCGGCGCGCTGGCGTGCCTGCTGGGCGTGGCGCTGCTGACGCTGCGCGGCGGTCTCACGCTCACGCCGGGCGTCGGGTACTGCATTCTGGAGGCGTTTTTGTATTCGACGGCCATTCTCGTGACCGACCGGCTCACGCACGCCGGAGCGGCCCCCCCTGCTGTCCGGCGTGGTGCAGGTGGGGTTTCTGGGCGCGCTGGCGCTGATCGCGTCGTTTCTGTTCGAGACGCCGCACCTGCCCGGCAGCGGCACGGAGTGGCTGGTCGTGTTGGCGCTGGCGCTCGTGTGCAGCGGCTTTGGCTTTACGCTCCAGCCGGTCGCGCAGAGCGGGACGACGGCGGACCATGCGGCGCTGTTTTGCGCGCTCAATCCCTTCGTTGCGGCAGCGCTGGGCGCGGTGTGCTTTCACGAGCACTTTGGCATTGCGGGCCTGCTCGGCGGCGCGCTGATCCTGGCAGGGATCGTCGTGTCCTGCTGGCCGCAGAAAACCGGCGGATGAAAAACAGAAAATGCCCCGGATGCCAATGCATCCGGGGCATTTTCATGCTTATTCGTTCTGCGCCTGATAGGCACGCACGTAGGTCACGAGCGTGTCAACGGTTTTCTCGATGCCGAGCTTGCCGCTGTTGACGACCAGGTCGTATCCGCGCGCGTCGCCCCACTTCGTGTCGCAGTAGTAGTTGTGGTAGGCCTTGCGGTCGCGGTCGACGCGGCGCATCTCCTGCGCCGCCTGATCGGCCGTGAGGGATTTTTCCTCCATGAGCCGCCGACGCTTCACGTCGGGCTTGCCGGCGATGAACAGGTGCACGGCGTTCGGATTGCTGCGCAGGATGAAGTCCGAGCAGCGGCCGAGCACGACGAACGACTCGCCGCTGTCGGCAAGCTCCTGAATGTGCTCGAACGTCTCGTGTGCGAGGGCATCCTCCGGCGCGTTGAAGTTCTCGCCGATGCGGCGCGACCACAGCAGGTGCACCGGCTTCTCGTCATAGCGCGCGGCGTCCTCGGCGTTGAAGACACTGGCCAGCAGCAGCTCCTTATCATAAAACGCGATGCCGAGCTGTTTGGCGATCTGTTCGGCGATGTACTTGCCGCCGCTGCCGTGTTCACGGCCGACGGTCACGATGATTTGCTTCATGATGCGTTACCGCCTTTCTGATGTAAAATTACAGGTATCTCAGGAACAGGCATCCCAGCGAGACCGCAATGACCAGCACGGTGGCCGGGACGCAGTATTTGCAGTATTTGCCCCAGCTGATGGGGTGACCACTCTTGGCCGACACGGACGTGGCCACGACGTTGGCCGACGCGCCGATGGGCGTGGCGTTGCCGCCGAGGTCGGTGCCGAGCGACAGCGCCCAGGCGAGCACGGACAGATCCATGCCCTGCGTCGCCGCAATGGACTGCACGACCGGGACCATGGTGGCCGCGAACGGGATGTTGTCGATCAGCGCGCTGCACACGGCCGACAGCAGCAGAATGATGAGGATGACGACCTTGATGCTGCCGCCGCTGATGTTGGAGATGAACTGCGCGATGAGCTTGAGCACGCCGGTCTGCTCCAGGCCCGCAACGGAGATGAACAGGCCGATGAAAAACAGCAGCGTCTTGTAGTCCACACCGCGGAGGACTTCCTTCACGGCGGCGCCGCCGTTGGTAAACACGGTCACGAGCAGCGTCAGGCACGCGACGATGACGCCGATGCACGAGACGGTCAGGCCGGTCTGCGCGTGCGTCACGAGCAGCGCGACCGCGATGAGAAACACGATCACATCCGCGACGAACGCCTTGCGGTTGGCGATGGCGGTCGCCGGAGCGGGGCAGACGGCGTCGGCCGGGCGGGCGGCCTCGCTCGCCTTGAGCGGCTTGCGGAAGCACAGCCAGAAGAAGATCAGCACGAACACAAAGCAGATGCCGATGATGACGCCGGTATTTTTAATGAAGTCCGTGAAGGTATAGCCGAGCGCGGTGCCGATGATGATGTTGGGGGGATCGCCGCACATGGTGGCAGCGCCGCCGAGGTTGGCGCAGAAGACTTCCGACAGGATCATCGGGACAGGGTCAAAGCACAGGATCTGTGCCAGCTCCAGCGTGACGGTCGCAAGAAACAGCACGACCGTGATGCTGTCGATGAACATGGCCAGAAACGCGGACATGGCCATGAAGCACAGCAGCAGCGGCACGACGTGGTAGTGCGCGAGCTTTGCCAGCGACAGGCACAGCCAGCGGAAGAAGCCGGATTTGCCGAGGCCTTCGACCATGATCATCATACCGGTGATGAAGAAGATGGTCGACCAGTTGACGCCGGAGCTTGCGCTCTCCGAAGCGCCGTACCAGAAGTCGGCGCGGAAGATCGCACCGAGGTTCAGAGCATTTTTGATCGCGTCCCAGCTGTGCATGCAGATGCCGAACACGACCACGAGCACGAGGGCTGCACTGCCAAGGGTGACATACTGGCGCTCGAATTTGTCCATGATGATGAGCGCAAACATGCCGACGAAGATGACAGCCGCAAGGATTTGAGCAGTCATGGAAAGACCTTCTTTCTTGAAATTTGCGGGGAGTGCCGACGCAGAGGCATCGAAGAAAGAGGGTTGCTTCGCGGTGGTGTCCTTCCCCAACAGGAGAGGAATTCTAGCGCGCTCGGGGGTAAAAGTCAAGGGCTTTTTGCAAATCTGAGCGGGTTCTTATCAGACTTTCAAATGCTTGATATTACAGACATTTATAGGCGATGATCGTCGCGCCGCCCTTGCCCTCGTAGCGCTTGATCTGATACTTGTTCGGGAAGGCGGCCAGCAGCTCCGGCAGCTTGCTGTAGCCGTAGGCGCGCACGTTGAAATCGGGCTTGACGCGCTTGATGTACAGCCCCGAGGAGCTGACGTTGACAAAGCCGTCGGCGTCCTGATACTTCTCGGACGCGATGTGCAGCAGGTTGTGGATCTCGCCGATATTGGGCTTTTTCGGCTCCGGTTCGGGTTCGGGTGCCGGTTCCGGCTCCGGTTCGGCGGCCGGGGCGGACTCGGCCGCGGATTTTTTCGTGCTGCGGGTGGTCTTTTTCGTCTTGCGTGCGGGCTTTTTGGCCGCGGGCTCCGCGGCGTGCTCGGCGGCTGCCGGCTTTTCGTCCGCTTTGGACAGGTAGTCGATGAGGATGAAGTCGTCGCACGCATTTTTGAATGACTCCGGCGTCGTTGTCACGCCGGCGCCGATGATGTACAGGCCCGACTCGCGCAGACGGATGGCCAGCGGCGTGAAATCGCTGTCGCTCGACACGAGCACGAGCGCGTCATACATATTGTTGTGCAGCAGATCCATGGCTCCGATGACCATGGCGATGTCGGTCGTGTTTTTGCCGGCAACGTAGTCAAACTGCTGCTCGGCGCGGATGGCGAGGCGCTTGAGCTCCGGCTCCCAGTTTTTCAGCGAGTCCTTGCGCCAGTTGCCGTAGGCTTTTTTCACGACGATGCGGCCGTAGGCCGACACCTCGTGCAGCACGGCCTCCAGCTTGGACAGCTGCGTGTTGTCCGCGTCGATGAGCACGGCGATTTTCTGGAAATTTTCCATAGATATTACTCCCAAACCGCCCCGTGGGCGGTGATTTTTTCTCCATTATAACGTTTTCGCGCGCAAAATGCAACGAAAGCGGGGATCATGCCCCGCTTTCCCTGCGCGCCCTATGCGCCCTCGTCCGCGGCTGCCGGGCACTGGCGGCCGTTGGGGTCGATGCTCGTGTCGCCGGGGAGGATCATCTGCGAGATCGGGATGATGGAATACCCGTCGGCGATGAGCGCCTCAATGATCCCTGCCAGTGCCTCCGGCGTGTGCTCGGCCGCGTTGTGGAACAGCACGATGCTGCCCGGCTGCACGCGCGTGAGCACGCGCGAGGTGATCTCGTCGCTGCTCAGGCCCTTCCAGTCGAGGGAATCGACGTCCCACTGGATGACGTGCATGCCCAGTCCGTTGATGGTGCTCACGACCGTGTCGTTGTACTCCCCGTAGGGACAGCGAAACAGCGTCGGCCGCGTACCGGTGACGGCCTCAATTTTATCGGCGCAGGTGTTGACCTCCGTCTGGATCTGCTCGGCGCTCAGCTGCGCCATGTGCGGGTGCGTGGACGAGTGGTTCATGACCTCGTTGCCTGCGTCCGCGAGCGCCTTGACCGACTCCGGATATTTGTCCACCCATTCGCCCACGACGAAGAAGGTCGCGTGGACGTTGTACTTGTTGAGGATGTCGATGAGCATCTGCGTGTCCTCGTTGCCCCAGGCCGCGTCGAATGACAGACTCACGACGCGGTCGTCGCGCTGCACGCTGTAGATGGGCAGCACGCGCTTGGCCGCGCTCACGCCCACGATTGCGGGGCTGTTGACCGCCCAGAACATGAGCGCGATGGCCAGCACCATCGCGCACACGCTCAGCAGTTTCCGGTGTTTTCTGACGGCTTGCCGCACTTTGTACATTGCACCACCTCCGGCTTTCTGCCTTCATCCTATGAGCAGTGGGTGCGCGGTATGCGCCGATTGGTTTACATAACTTCTGCCCATGCGCAGAAAAAACGCCCGCACACGAAACGGTGTGCGGGCGCAAACGCTCAAAACAGGCCGGTGATGCGGCCGTCGTCGTCGACGTCGATGTTTTCGGCGGCCGGGACTTTCGGCAGGCCGGGCATCGTGAGCACGTCGCCCGTGAGCGCGACGAGAAAGCCCGCCCCGGCGGACACGGTCACGCTGCGCACGGTCACGGTGAAGCCCGCGGGCGCGCCGAGCAGCGCAGGGTCGTCCGACAGGCTCGCCTGCGTCTTGGCGATGCACACCGGCAGGCCGCCGAAGCCGAGCGCCTCCAGCTCGCGGATCTGTCTGCGCGCGGCGGGCAGGATCTCCGCGCCCGCGCCGCCGTAGACCCGGCGCACGACAGCCGTGATCTTTTCCTCGACCGGCGCGTCGAGCTCGTAGGCAAAGCGGAAGCGGTTCTCCGTTTCGCACAGGCGCATGACCTCGCGCGCGAGCGCCTCGCCGCCGCGGCCGCCGTCAGCCCAGACGGTGGACAGCACGACGCGGACGCCCAGCTCCCCGCACAGCTCCGTCAGCAGTGCGATCTCGCGGTCGGTGTCGGTGGGGAAGCGGTTGATGGCCACGACGCATGGCAGGCCGAACGTGTCGCGGATGCAGCGCACATGGTGCAGCAGGTTCGGCACGCCGCGGCGCAGCGCGTCGAGATCCTCCGTGCCGAGTTCATTCAGCGCCAGACCGCCGTGCATTTTCAGTGCGCGCACCGTCGCCACCACGACGGCGGCGTCCGGCCGCAGCCCGGCGAGCCGGCACTTGATGTCCAGAAACTTCTCCGCGCCGAGATCCGCGCCGAAGCCGGCCTCCGTCACGGCGTAGTCGCAGCGGTGCATGGCCATGCGCGTGGCGAGCACGCTGTTGCACCCGTGCGCGATGTTGGCAAACGGCCCGCCATGCACGAACGCCGGCGTTCCCTCGAGCGTCTGCACGAGGTTGGGCTTGAGCGCGTCGCGCAGCAGCGCCGCCATCGCGCCCACGGCCTTGAGGTCGCGCGCCGTGACGGGCTGGCCGTCATACGTGTAGCCCACGATGATGCGGCCCAGCCGCGCCTTCAGATCGGCCATGGACTCTGCCAGGCAGAGTACGGCCATGATCTCGCTGGCGGCCGTGATGTCAAAGCCGTCCTCGTGCGGCACGCCGTTGGCCCTGCCGCCGAGCCCGCCGACGATGCAGCGCAGCTGCCGGTCGTTCATGTCCACGCAGCGCCGCCACGTGATGCGCCGCGGGTCGATGCCGAGGGCGTTGCCCTGCTGGATGTGGTTGTCGAGCATGGCGGCGAGCAGGTTGTTCGCCGCGCCGATGGCGTGAAAGTCGCCGGTGAAGTGCAGGTCGATGTCCTCCATCGGCACGATCTGCGCGTAGCCGCCGCCGGTCGCGCCGCCCTTGCGCCCGAACACCGGGCCGAGCGACGGCTCGCGCAGCGCGACGGCCGCGTCCTTCCCGATGCGGCGCAGCGCGTCGGCCAGACCGATGGTCGTGGTCGTCTTGCCCTCGCCGGCGGGCGTGGGCGTGATGGCCGTGACGAGGATCAGTTTGCCCTTTCCGCGCGGCGGCTGCCCGAGCACGGACAGGGCCACCTTCGCCTTATGGCGGCCATACGGCTCTATATCAGCATCGTCGATGCCGACGGTGCGTGCAATGTCACAGATCGGCTGCATCGTGCAGCGCTGGGCGATCTCCAGATCGCTTTGATATCCCATGTAACCCCTCCCTTGGATGTGTGTACCCTTTATCATACCTGACGGCGGCGGGTTTGTAAAGCTTGACGCGGGGTGGATTTTCCGCTATCATGGGCCGGATGATGAGGTGATGACCATGCAGTATCTCTGCGCGCCGATGGAGGGCGTGACCGGCGACCTGTTCCGGCAGGCGCAGCGGCAGACGTTCCCCGCGGCGGACAGCTACTATACGCCGTTTCTCTCGCCGACGGCGAACCGCACGTTTTCCCCGCGCGAGCTGCGCGAGATCGAGCCTGCGCACAACGCGGGCATCCGTGTCGTGCCGCAGCTCATGGGCCACTGCGCCGAGGACTTCCTCTGGATGGCGGGGCAGCTCGCTGATATGGGCTACGACGAGGTGAACTTCAACCTCGGCTGCCCGTCGAACACCGTCACGGTGAAGAAAAAGGGCGCAGGTCTGCTCACGGAGCCGGATCTGCTGCGGCAGTTTTTCGACGCCGTGTTTGCCGCCTGTCCGCTGCCGGTGTCGGTCAAGACGCGGCTCGGCAAGACGACGCCGGAGACATTCCCCGCGCTGCTGGAGCTGTATAATGACTACCCGATCTGCGAGCTGATCGTGCACCCGCGCGTGCAGGCCGACCAGTATCACGGCCACCCGGATCTCGACATGTTTGCCTACGCGCTCGCGCACAGCCGCGCCCCGGTGTGCTACAACGGCGATTTGTTCGACGCTCCGGCCGTGCGCGCGTTTCAGGCGCGCTTTCCGACGGTGGAGCGCATCATGCTCGGCCGCGGGCTGGCCGCCAACCCCGGCCTTATCGGCCAGCTGCGCACGGGCGTCGAGCCGACGGCGGCGCAGTTTCAGGCGTTTCATGACCGGCTCTATGCGGCCACGAGCGCGCGCATTCCCGACCGGCGCGCGCTGCTGTTTCGCATGAAGGAGGCGTGGCGCTATCTCGGCTGCAGCTTCGCGGATGCCGAGCGGCCGCTGCGCCGCATCCGCAAGGCGCAGGACATGATAGAGTACGAGAGCGCGGTGCGCCAGCTCTTCGCGTCCTGCCCGGTGCGGGAGAATGCGGGCTATTTTGTCTGAAGATGCAGATATCCCCGGCAGCCATGCTGCCGGGGATATGTTTTTGTGTTCAGTTCTGGCTGTACCAGTCGCCGCCCGGCTGCGGGCCAGGGTTCGGCTGCCAGCCGTTGGGGGCACGGTCGCCCATGCTGCGCGGCAGGCTGCGGTAGAACGCGGCGCGCGACACGGTCATATACGGCGTGAGCCAGAGATAGCCGATGCCGGCGGTCAGCGTGGCCAGCAGCGCCCAGCCGATAAAGCTCAGATCAAGGCAGAACAGGTCGCCCTTGCGCCCGTCCATGAGCGCCTTGGAGCGCTCGATGGCCTCCGTGGCCTGCATGCCCGGATTTTCGGCCATGATGTACGTCGCCATGGAGTAGCGGTAGGCGGCGACGATGCCGGGAATGACAAACAGCAGCGACCATGCGATCACCTTGAGCGTGATGAGCAGGTTGAGCACGAAGGCGTTGCCGAAGATGTCAAAGCCGGAAAACAGATCCTCAAACCTGGCCTGCTCGCCGTCGACCAGCTTCAGGCAGAAGCGGTTGTGGCCGATGGAGACGCTGCCGCCGATGACGAACTGCGCCAGCGAGATCACCCCGGACACGGGGAGAAACACGCGCAGCGCGTGGCGCAGGGCCTCGGGATAGTACTGCGTCAGGTCGTCCCCGTTGACGGTGAGGCTAAATGACGGGGTGAAGCTGCTGCTCGTCCCGCCGAGGATGCTCGCCAGCAGCGTCACGCCGACGGCGAGCCACCAGTAATTTTTCAGCGCGCGGCGGGCCATGCCGCGGTAATCGGATGCGGAATACATAGGCGTTCTCCTTTCTGCCCTTACCAGGGCGTGCGGGCCTGCCCGTGCACGAGGTAGGCGTGCTCGGCCAGCTCCGCGAGCGGGCTGTCGCTGCGGGAATCGGAGTAAAACTCCGCGATCTCGACGTTGGGATAAGCCTCGTGCAGGCGGCGGACCTTTTCCGCGCCGTGGCAGTTTTCGCCGTCGGTCTTGCCGGTGTGCTTGTCCACGCGCGAGGCCAGCAGCCGCACGCCGAGCTTCTGCGCCGGGATGCGCACGAGAAACTCCGGCGAGGCGGAGATAATGATGTCGTCCGGTCGCTGCTGCGCAAGATACCACGGGTTTACGCGCGCAAAATTCTGCGCCCAGAACGCCTCCAGCTCCGCGTCCACATCGGGCACGCGGCGCAGAAAGCCGTACATCCGCTCCTTGATGGCCGTCTTGCTCACCTTGCCGAGCCAGTAGCCCGGCAGCAGGACCAGCGTGCCCAAAAGCGCCCGGATCACACCGGGATGCCGCCGCAGACACCAGCGCACGAACGCCACTGTGCTGTCCACGGGGAAGATGGTCTTGTCCCAGTCGTATACGTTGACTTTTTCCATAGGGCATCTCTCAGTACAGGGTGCCGGCCAGCTGCATATACGCGGCGGCAAAGGCCTCCCGGATGAAGTAATTGACGCGCATGGTCGGCAGCGTCGTCTCGGCAGCGATGCCGACGGGCTCTGCGCCCAGTGCCCGCGCCATGTGTTTGGCGCGGTAGAGGTGGTATTCGCTCGTCACGATGCCGACGCCGTTCGCCGGGTTGTACCCCCGCGCACGGAGGATGGCGAACGAATTTTCCAGGTTCTCGCGCGTGGTGCGCGACTGATCCTCCTGCACGATGCGCGCGCTGTCGATGCCGTGCGCCGTGAGGTAGTCGGCCATGGCTTTGGCCTCCGTGATGTCCTCGCCCTCGCCCTGGCCGCCGGAGACGACGGCCAGCGCGTCCGGGTTCGCGCCCAGATACGCGAGTGCGGCGTCGAGCCGGTTGCACATCGACAGCGACGGTGTGCTGCCGTTGACGCCCGCGCCGAGCACGATGATCGCGTCCGGGTGCGCGTCCGTGTCCGTGCGCGCGTCGCGCACGACGGGGATCTCAAAGACCGCGAACACGATCACCCCTGCGCACACGAGCACGCCCAGCACGATGCGCCCCACGCGGTGCAGCCGTGGGAATAGAAACACCAGCACGGCGATGCCCCAGAGCGTGTAGCCCAGAAAGTCGTGCCCCGGCATCGCAAAGCGCAGCACGCAGCCGGCGATGACGAGCACGATGGCGGCGATCAGAGATGTTTTGTGTTTCATTCGCACAGCGCCTCCCACGCCTCGTAGAGCGCCTCGAGCTGCGCATTGAGCGCCTGCTTTCGCGCATCGATCTCCATGAGTTTCTGATAGTCCGTGGCGTTGGCCTCGCTCTCGGCGTCGAGCGCCGCGAGCTGCCCCTCCAGCTTTTCGATCTCGCGCTCCGTGCGCTCGCGCGCTCGCGTGGTGTTCGGGGCGCGCTTCGGCTTTGGCTTCGGCTCTTTTTTGCGTTCGACGGCCTTGGCCGTTTGCTGCAGGGCGGTCTGGCGCGCGCGGTAGGCGCGGAATTCTTCGTACGTGCCGCGGTAGTCCGTGATCGTGCCGTTTTCAAGCAGCCAGATGCGGGTGGCGAATTTCTCGATGAAGTACCGGTCGTGCGATACGAACAGCAGCGCCTGTGTATAGTCGCTCAGCGCGTCCTCGATCCACTCGCGGCTGGCGATGTCGAGATGGTTCGTCGGCTCGTCGAGGATGAGAAAATTGATTTCCCGGCGCATGAGCATGCACAGCCGCAGCCGGGACAGCTCGCCGCCCGAGAGCGCCGACACGGGCTTGAGCACATCCTCGCCGCAAAAGCCGTAGGCGCCGAGCTGGTCGCGCGCCTCCTGCGGCGTGCACTTGCACTCGTAGAGCATCGTGTCGAGCATGGAGCGCTCCGGCACGGCAAAGCGGACGATCTGCGGCAGGTATGCCGTGCGCACGGACGGCCCGCGCTGCACCCAGCCGGTATCCGGCGTCTCTTCGTTCATGACGAGCCGCAGAAACGTCGTCTTGCCGGCGCCGTTGTCGCCGATGAGGGCGATGCGCTCGCCGCCGGTCACGGTCAGGTCGAGGTCGTGAAAGAGCGTCCGCTCGCCGTAGTGCTTGCCCAGGCCCGACATGGTCAGCACGTCGTCACCGCGGAATTCCTGCGCCGTGAAGTGCACGTTGAGCTTGCGCGCCTCGGTCGGCCGCTCGGTCGTTTCGAGCTTTTCCATGCGCTTTTCGATGGAAAACGCGCGCTTGTGCAGCTTGTCGTTGCCCATGAAGGCCCAGAGGTGCAGCTTGGCCGCCGCCTCCGTGAGCTGCTGGAGCTTGGCCTGATCTTTCTCGTATTTTTTGAGCTGCTCGTCAAAGCGGCGCTGCCGCTCGACGACGTAAAAGCTGTAGTTGCCGCTGTAAAACTCCGCCTGCCCGGACGTAAAGTCGATCGAGCGCTGCACGACGCGGTCGAGAAAATACCGGTCGTGGCTGATGACGAGCACCGTGCCGCGAAAATGCAGCAGGTACGCCTCCAGCCACTCGGTCGCGCGCAGGTCGAGGTGGTTCGTCGGCTCGTCGAGCAGGAGAATGTCCGTGTCCTCGAGGATGAGCCGCGCGAGGTTCACGCGCGTTTTCTCCCCGCCGGAGAGACTGTCGAACGGCTGCGCGCGCATCGCGGCCGGGATGTCCAGACCGTTGGCGACGCGGTTGCGCTCGTGTTCCATGTCGTATCCGCCGAGACGGCGGAAATTTTCCGACAGGCGGTCGTACTCCGAGAGCAGGGCGGGGGAGTCGTCCGTCGCCATGCGCGCGGTGAGCTCGTTCATGCGCGCTTCCATATCGTAGAGCCGCCGGTGCGCCTCGCGCAGCACGTCCTCCGTTGTCCAGCCGTCAGGGTAGACGGGGATCTGCGAGATCAGCCCCAGCCGCCGCCCGGAGGCGATGGACACGGTGCCGGCGTCCGGCTGCAGCTCGCCCGAGAGGATGCGGAAAAACGTCGTCTTGCCGCAGCCGTTGCGCCCGAGGATACCCACGCGCTCGCCGGCGTTGACGTCGAATGTGATACCTTTTAATATATCGTTGCCCTGCTCAAAGCCCTTGACGAGCCCACGGACGGATAGATCGATCATGTGTGACTCCTAAATTACTTGTTCACGGCCGCCTGCAGCACGGTGTTGGCCACAGCGCCCGCATTCGTCAGGCCGCCGCCGGCGTTCTCCACCAGCACGACGAAGGCGTACGGGTGTGCATCGTCGAGCAAAAAGCCCGTGAACCAGGCGTGCGACGTGCCGTCGCCCACCTCGGCGGTGCCGGTCTTGGCGCAGAGGTTCAGGCCCGGGAAGCGGTTCGTGCCGTAGTGGGCCGAGACGTTGTAGTTCATCATGTCGCGCAGCTTGTTGGCGGTCGCGGTGCTCAGCAGGCTCGTGGTCGAGCTGCTGGGTGTGTCGAGCAGCAGCGACGGCTCGACGACGCTGCCGCCGTTGGCGATGGCCGAGACATAGCGCAGCATGGAGTACGGGCAGATGAGGTCCTCGTACTGGCCGATGCCCGACCAGGCGAGGTTTGCGCTGCCGGACGCGCCCTTCGTGAAGCTGCCGGCCATCGTCGGGATGCCGCTCAGCGACTGGGAATCGAGGAAGCCGAACTTCTTGGCATAGCTCTCGATGGTGTCCGCCCCGAGCTCGAGCGAGATCTGCGCGAACGCGCAGTTGCAGGAGTTGGCCAGCGCGTCCTCAAACGTCTGGCTGCCGTGCACGCCCGTGCACTTGACGGTCACGCCCGCCACATCGACGCTGCCCGCGCACGTAAAGCGGCGGCTGTCGATGTCCTTGATGTTCTCGATCGCGGCGGCGGAGGTGATGAGCTTGAAGATGGAGCCCGGCGTGAACGAGCCGTTGATGCAGCGGTTGATGTATGCGCCGTCCGGCACGTCGCCGTCGCTGCTGGGGTCGATGCTCGGGCCGGAGGCCATGCACAGGATCTCGCCGGTCTTGTAGTTGCTCACAAGCACCGCACCCTTGCGCCCGGCGAGCGCCTCATAGGCGGTCACGCACAGGCTCGAATCGAGCGTGAGCGCGACGGTGTGCCCGTCGGTGGCGTAGGTGCCGGTGATGGGGTTGTAGCCCGACAGCTGCTTGGAAAATGCCTTGAGCGCGCCAGTGCCGACGTTGCCGGTGTAGTCGCCGACGGCCTGATAGCAGGCCGTGCGCACGGCGGCGTCATCGGCGTAGCTGCGCGAGCCGCCGTTGGCCGTTGCGAGCACGACGCCGCTGCGGTCGGTGAGCGTGCCGGTGCTGAGCACACCGCTGGTGTAGACGCTGCTGTTGGCGGCGAAGGTCGCCCACTCGGCGCCGTGTTCGATGTAGCGCACGATGTACACGCCGATGCCGCCGAGCACCAGCACGGCGACGAGCAGCGCGCTCATGGCGCGGCGTTTGACTTTGTTCATGCCTGCGCCTCCTTTTTATTGCGCGATGGCAGCCGCACCACGAAGCTCGCACCGCGTCGGGTGTCGGCCGCCTTGATATAGGCCAGCAGCATCCAGCACGAGAGCATACTCGACCCGCCCTTGGACACGAACGGGAACGTCACGCCCGTGAACGGCAGAATGTCCAGCACGCCGAACACGTTGAGCGACATCTGCACGAGCATGAGCGTCACGGTGGCGCAGCCGGCGATGACGTAGTACGACGAGCGGCCCTGGGCCGCATTCTTGACGGTGAAGATGGCGAGGGCGATGATGGCCAGCATCGCGCACAGCGCCACGATCAGGCCGAGCTCCTCGCACAGCATGCCGAACACCATGTCGGTGTTGGCAGCAAAGATATTTTTCAGCCAGCCGCAGCCTGCGCCCTGCCCGAACAGACCGCCGGAGGCGGCCGCGCTCAGCGCGCGCGTCTGCTGGAAGCCCGCGCCAGAGACGTCCTCCCACACGTGCCCCCAGGTGGCGAAGCGCTGCGCCACGTGCGGCTTGATGCTCAGCACCAGCGTACCCGCCATGGCGGCGGACGCCACGGCCAGCAGCACGGTTGCAATGCTGCCTGAGCGCATGAAGGCGATGACGAGGAACGTCGCAAAGAAGATGAGCGCAGAGCCAAAGTCGCCCATCAGCGCCAGCCCGCCCACGCAGATGGCGGAAAAGGCGATGAACAGCAGGATGCTCTTGCTGCGGAACATCCGGTTGAGCGACGTTGCGCCGACGTAGATGAACGCGACCTTGATCAGCTCCGACGGCTGCAGGGAGAAGCCCGCGATCGTCAGCCAGTTTTTCGCGCCGAACACCTCGCGCGCGGCGAACAGGTTCAGCGCCAGCAGTGCCAGCGAGATGATGGCCGCAGGCCAGCGCAGCGCCTTGACATGGCTCAGGTCGCGCAGCCACCAGCCGAGCAGGAAAAACAGCGCGATGCCCACGATGATGAGGATGATCTCCTTGGTCAGATCGTCCGGCGTGCTCGTCGCGCAGATCTCGAGCCCGAGCGTGCACAGGAAAAACGCGATCGTCTCGACCTCGAAGCCCGAGCGGTCCATCGTGCGCATGAGCACGTAGCAGAACCACTGCGTGAGCGCGAGGGCTGCAAACGACATCAGAATGCCCAGCAGGTGCGCGCTGTCGGCCGAGGACACGAACTCCAGCGCCAGCAGCAGCTGAAACACCGTCAGGAAAAACAGCGTGCCGCCGGCGGAGACCTTCCGTCCGGCGATCGTGCGGCGCTGCTCCTGCACGGCGCGGCGCTCTTCGCTCATGTCGGCGAACTTGAGCATGTGCGTCGAGCAGCGGAGAATGTCGCCGCTGAACACCTGCGTCGGCTCGGTGATCTGTTCGCCGTTGAGGTACACGCCGCCGCTGCGGCTCAGGTCGCTGACGGTCCACTCGCCGGCGTCGTTGCGCATGAGCACGGCGTGGACGTTGGCCACGTCGGGATAGGGCAGCGTGATGTCTGCGCTGCGGGCGCGGCCGATCAGGCACTCCCAGTGCAGCAGGGGATAGACCTTGCCGTCCGGCGTGACGAGATGACCCCAGGTCTCCGGCTCGGCGCGGCCGTAGAACATGGACGCGACACAGCGGATGAGCACGATGAGCGCGATGACCGGCAGAATGAAGTGCGCGGCCTGCGCGGCATAGGCAGTTACGGCAGACACGGCGTCCGCCTCCTTTCCGAAGCTCCCGCGCGGGGAGCGGTACATTTATAATACAGCGATAAAAAATCAAACCATTATACCACGGCAAAAATCCATTGACAACCACTGCCGGGCATCCTACAATGAACCTATGATGAAACAGACGAAATTTTGGGTCCTTTTGTTCGCTGCGCTCGCCATTTTGGGCGGCGGCGCATTTTTGCTGCTGCGCGGCCATGGGCAGACGGGGCAGACGGCCGTCATCCGCATCGACGGCGAGGTCTATCAGCGCATCGACCTGCGCGCCGTGACCATACCATATGATATCGAAGTGCAGACCGACTGGGGCACGAACACCGTGCACGTCGAGTCCGACGGCGTGTCCGTCACGCAGGCCGATTGTCCGGATCTTCTGTGCGTCCAGCAGGGGAAGATCACTACGTCGGCCATCCCGATCGCCTGCGTGCCGCACCACCTGACGGTGCAGATCGAGGGGTTGCCATGAAGGGGACGAAGCGTCTGGCCGTTCTGGCCATGTTCACCGCCATCGCGCTGACGATCTTCGTCGCCGAGGCGCAGATCCCGCCCGTCGTGCCGATCCCGGGTGTGAAGCTCGGCCTTGCCAACATCGTCACGCTCATTGCCATGGCCCTGCTCGGCCGACGGCAGGCGGGGGAGATCCTGCTCGTGCGCATCGTGCTCGGCAGCGTGTTCACCGGCGGCGTATCGGCGATGCTCTTCAGCATCTGGNNNGATGCTCTTCAGCATCGCGGGCGGCGTGCTCGCCTATCTCGTCATGTGCCTGACCATCCGCCGCCTGCCGGAGCGGCTGCTGTGGGTCGTGAGCGTGCTGGCGGCCTTCGGGCACAACGCCGGGCAGCTGCTGGTCGCCGTCTGGGTCACGGGCACGCCGTCCATTCTGGTGTATGCGCCCGCGCTCGTCGCGGCGAGCGTGATCACCGGGGCGTTCACCGGCGTGGCCGCCATGTATCTCGTGCGTGCGCTGCGCAAAACGGGGCATTTTCCGCAGGCGTGAGATGACTTCGTCATGATTTTGTAACATTTTTGCGCCCCGAGTTCTTAAAATATTCGGCAAGTAGGAAGCCGCAGTTTTTGGAAAACTGCGGCTTTGTTGTGCAAATACGACAAAATGCACGGAGAATATATAGTAATATACATCAAAAACACACGCGAAAAGATTTCGGAAATGTTAAATCTGTTTTAAGTATTGACTTCCGGCAGGCGGCGCGCTATAATGCATCCGCGAATGAAAGATGGGAAGATTTAGGCTGGTATCAGCCGGTTACACAAATCCTTTTTTCTTCCCGCGCCGGGGTGCCCCGGCGGAGCTTTCCGGACGATTTTTGATGCTTATGAATGCTTTTGATAAACCTGTCCAATCGAATACGGAGCAGGCGGGGCGCGGCCATGGGTTCGCGCGGATGTTTGACCGCGTGTGCGCGTTTCTTGATGAGCGCGTCGGCGGCGCGTCGGCGCTGATCGCCGCCTGTCAGAGCGTGGCGGACCGCTTCTGGCACAGCAAGCTGTATTTCCCGGTCTGCTTTCTGATGCTCGCGGTGTTCATGGCGGCCGGACTGCCGGTCGCGGGCGGCATTCTGGTCATGTCCACGCTGATCTTCCTGCTGCTGTTTTGCGACGATCTGCTGAGCGTCCTGTTCCCGGTCGTGCTGCTGGCCATGGTGGGCACGGAGTTTTACGATGAGCTCTACAGCCTGCTTCGCTTCTGGTGGATCGGCCTGCTGGCAGCGGCGGCGCTGCTCGTGCACATCGGTGCTTACGCCCGCGCGCCGCGCAACGGCGGCTGCCTGCACGGCATGGTGGCCGTGTCGGTCGCAACGCTGCTCGGCGGCCTGGGCTTCATCTCCCGCGAGGAGTATTTCGCGCCCACGGCGCTGTACTATTCTCTCGGCCTCGGCGTTGTGATGCTGCTGGTCTACCTGCTGTGCCGCAGCGAGGCGGACCGCACGCGCGACTATGACGTCGCCGAGCGGATGCTGCAGATCCTTTATGCCGGCGGTCTGTTCACGGGCTTTGTGGTGGCGCTGTTTTATGCGCGCCATATGCAGGAGTTCGTGCAGGACTTTTCCACGATCTATTTCAAGTACCGCAATTTCAGCGCGACGATGCTGCTCATCTCGCTGCCCGCCGCGTCGTACTTTGCCGCGCGTGACCGGCGGCACTTCCTCGCGGTCGCGTTTTTGTACTTCATGATGCTCATGACCGGCTCGCGCAGCGGCCTGATCTTCGGTACGGCGATGCTGCTGCTGTGCCTTGCCTATGTGTATTACTGCAATCCCGAGCGCCGCGCGGTCTATCGCCGCGTCGGGCTCATCAGCCTGGTCCCGGCGGTCGCGCTGCTCATCGCGCTCGTGCCGCGGCTGTTCGCCTCGCGCATGGTCGACGGTGCGCTCATCTCCCCGGATGACAGCCGGTACACGTTTTTCATCCAGGGCCTGCTGGACTTTGTGAAGAATCCGCTCTTTGGCTGCGGTCTTGGCTCGATGCACAATGCGCCGATCTTCCTCGGCGTGGAGGGCAGCATCGTCTGGTATCACAACCTCATCGCGCAGATCCTCGGCAGTATGGGGCTTGTCGGCGCGGTCGGCTATGGCTGGCTGTTTTATGACCGCGTGCGCCTGCTCTGGCGCAAGCGCAGCCGCACGACGCTGGCGTTCGCGCTGGCCTACTTTGCCATGCTGCTCATTTCCATGACGAACCCGGGCATGTTCTGCCCGATGCCGAATGCGCTGCTCATGGTGGCCATGTTTGTGGTCGTGGAGCGGCAGCCCGATACCGCTGCGGCGCCGGTCAAGGCCGGCATCGCCAGTGCACCGGAAAGGAGATTGTTCTGATGAAACGTTTTCAGCTTCTTACGACCGCAATTTTTCTGTTCTGCACGCTTCTGATCGCCGGCTGCACCGGCCGCGGCGTCGAGGCGCAGGCGACCGCCGCCCCGGAGGCGACGCCGACGGCCACTGCAGATATTATGTCCGGCATCCAGACCGGCGACAGCGCCGTCAACAAGATCCTGGCCGGCACGTGGACTTTTGAGCGCACGGACGCCGACAAGAAGACGGATGAGGGCAGCGCCAGCCAGATCCTGCCCAGCACGGACACCGGCGCCAAGGAGACCACGGACGTCAAGGAGCCCGGCACGATCCGCGAGCTGACGTTCCGCACCAACGGCACGGGTACTTATACGGATGCCAACGGCACGCCGCTGGCTTTCGAGTTTGCGCTCAACGGCGACAACCTGACGCTCGCGCTCGAAAACGGCACGGTGCAGATGTTCCGCTGCACGCTGGAAAACGGGCTCATGTACCTCACGCCGATGAGCAACAACGGCGCGTATCAGGCCTTCACCGATGTGTTCCGCCAGACGCAGAGCACGTCCGACGAGACGGCCAACTGAATCACCCGGATCCTCCCGGCCGGACGCTCAGAGCGTCCGGCCGTTTTGTGTTTAAAAAAGATTTCAGAAATTTTTCGAGATTTTCGGCCCAGAATCGTGTATAATCAGGAGCATCCATTCGGAAAGGAACTCTGCCATGTCCCGAAAGACAAGAAAACGCGGCCGCCGGCGGCTGCTGGTCATTGCGGTGCTGCTGGCGCTGATCGTCTTCGGCGTGTTTGCGCGCGGTCTGCTCACGAGCGGCAAGACGACGGCCGAGCGCGCGCAGCGCGAGCTGGACAGCTATGCCGAGAAAAATGATGTCTCGCTCGATGATTATCCGGACGCGCTTGTGCAGCTCTATGCCCACAATCCCGACGCGCGCGATTTCGTGCGCGACTACCCGAAGAAAAAAGATCTGACCCCGACGATCGACCTCAGCGGCCTTGCCGGGTCGGAGACCGTGCCGCTGCTGCTGCAGTGGGACGAGCGCTGGGGCTACCGCGAATACAACGAGAGCATCATCGGCCTGGCCGGCTGCGGGCCGACGTGCCTGTCCATGGTCACGATCTACCTCACCGGCGACACGACGAAGGACCCGCTTTGGATGTGCCAGTTCGCGGAAGCGCACCAGTTCAACGTGCCCGGCAGCGGCAGCAAGTGGGCGCTCATCTCCGAGGGCGGGCGGATGCTCGGCCTGGACGTGACGCAGATCTCGCTGGACAAGGACCGCATCTACCGCAATCTCGACGTTGGCAATCCGATCATCGTGGTCGTCGGCCCAGGCGATTTCACGACCGACGGGCACTTCCTCGTCCTGACCGGGCGCGACGGCGACAAGATCACGCTCAACGATCCGAACAGCCCCACGAACTCCCAAAAGAGCTGGGACTATGACACCCTCGCCGGGCAGATCCAGAGCCTCTGGGTGCTGCGCCGCGCGGGCTAAGCGCCGGATAAGGAGAAGCCTCGCAGAGTTTCGCCGCCGGAGCGGCGAAAGAAAATCCTGTCATCTTTTCCGGCGATATGTGCGGCGGAAAAAATACTTCTCAGGCTGCAAGTGTGAAATTTGTGCGCCGGAGACACACAAATTCTGCGCGCAGCAGACTGCAAGCCCTTTGTCGGAAAACCGCTTGGGTTTCCGACAGTTTTCAGCAGCGCCGTCTTCGGACGGCGCTGCTTTTT
>HF985793.1:0-2394 GCA_000432375.1 Firmicutes bacterium CAG:103 | reverse complement strand
CGGCGCTGCTTTTTGCGCGTTTCCGGGGTTGCGGTGCGCGGGCAGATGGGCGTATAATAGCGGCATCTGAGATTTTTGCGAAAAGAGGTTACAGGATGGAATACCGTCTGGAGCATGATACCATGGGCGAGGTGCGTGTGCCTGCTGACCGTTACTGGGGCGCACAGACGCAGCGCAGCTTTGAAAACTTCCGCATCGGCACCGAGAAGATCCCGCCGGAGGTCATCCGCGCGTTCGCGGTCGTGAAGCTCGCGGCGGCGCGCGCCAATGCGCAGCTCGGCGTGCTCGACGCCCGCCGCGCCGGCGCGATCGAGACCGCCTGCCACGAGATCCTCGACGGCTCGCTCGACGGCAACTTCCCGCTCGCCGTCTGGCAGACCGGCAGCGGCACGCAGACGAATATGAATGTCAACGAGGTCATTGCCCACCGCGCCAATGAGCTGCTGGGTGAAGATCTTGTGCACCCGAATGACCACGTCAACTGCTCGCAGAGCTCGAACGACACGTTTCCGACGGCTATGCACGTGGCCGCGCGCGTCGCGCTCGAGGAGCAGGTTCTGCCCGCCATCGGCCGCCTGACGGCGACGCTCGACCGCCTGAGCGCGGAGTACCGCGATGTGGTCAAGATCGGCCGCACGCACCTGCAGGACGCCGTGCCGCTCACGCTCGGGCAGGAGATCAGCGGCTGGAGTGCCATGCTCGGCCACGACCGCGACATGATCGTGCAGGCCTGCCGTGCGCTGAGCGAGCTTGCCCTCGGCGGCACGGCCGTCGGCACGGGGCTCAACGCCCCGGCGGCGTTCGGCGATCTGGCGGCGGAGGAGATCTCCGAGCTGCTGGGCTACGCCTTCCTGTCGGCGCCGAACAAGTTCCACGCGCTCACGAGCAAGGACCAGATGGTGTTTGCCCACGGCGCGCTCAAGGCGCTGGCGGCCGATCTCATGAAGATCGCCAACGACGTGCGCTGGCTCGCTTCCGGCCCGCGCTGCGGCATCGGCGAGCTCATCATCCCGGCCAACGAGCCCGGCTCGTCCATCATGCCCGGCAAGGTCAATCCCACGCAGTGCGAGGCCGTCACGATGGTGGCCGTGCAGGTCATGGGCAATGACACGGCCATCGGCATCGCGGCGTCGCAGGGCAACTTCCAGCTCAATGTGTTCCTGCCGGTGACGATCTATAACTTCCTGCAGTCGGCGCGTCTGCTTTCTGACGCCATGGATTCGTTCGAGGCCAACTGCGTGCGCGGCATCCGGCCAAATTACGCCGTCATTCAGGCGCATCTGGACGCATCGCTCATGCTTGTCACGGCGCTCAACCCGCACATCGGCTACGAAAACGCGGCAAAGATCGCAAAGCACGCCCACGCCACCGGCCAGACGCTCAAACAGGCGGCGGTGGAGCTCGGCCTGCTCACGGCCGAGGAGTTTGACGCCTGGGTGCGGCCCGAGGATATGGTGCACCCGAAACAGGAGGAGGCATAAGCATGGATTACGCAAAGGAATCGCTCCGTCTGCACGAGCAGTGGGGCGGCAAGATCGAAGTCAACACCCGCGTGCCGGTCTCCACAAAGGACGACCTGTCGCTCGCATATACGCCCGGCGTGGCCCAGCCGTGTCTGGAGATCCAGCGCGACCCGGACAAGAGCTACACGCTCACGCGCCGGCACAATCTCTGCGCCGTCATCACGGACGGTTCGGCCGTGCTCGGCCTTGGCGACATCGGGCCAGAGGCGGGCATGCCCGTCATGGAGGGCAAGTGCGTGCTGTTCAAGGCGTTTGCGGACGTGGACGCCTTCCCGCTGTGCATCCGCACGAAGGATGTGGACGAGTTCGTGCGCACGGTGTACCTGCTCTCCGGCAGCTTCGGCGGCATCAATCTGGAGGATATCTCCGCGCCGCGCTGCTTTGAGATCGAGCGCAAGCTCAAGCAGCTGTGCGACATTCCGGTCTTTCACGACGACCAGCACGGCACGGCCATCATCACGCTCGCAGGCCTCACAAACGCGCTGCGCGTGGTCGGCAAGCGCCTCGAGGACGTGAAGATCGTCCTGTCCGGCGCGGGCGCGGCCGCCATTTCCATCAGCAAGCTGCTGCTGAGCGCGGGCGCGCGCGACGTGACGCTCTGTGATCGCGTGGGCGCGATCTATGCCGGCCGGCCGGAGAACATGAACTGGATCAAAACCGAGATGGCCGAGGTCACGAACCTCCGCCGCCAGGCCGGCACGCTGGCCGATGTCGTCCGCGGCGCGGACGTGTTCATCGGCGTGTCGCAGCCCGGCCTGCTGACCGGCGACATGGTGCGCACCATGCACCGCGACGCCATCGTTTTTGCCTGCGCCAACCCCACGCCGGAGATCTTCCCCGACGAGGCCAGGGCCGCGGGCGCGGCCGTCGT
>HF985792.1:558-4463 GCA_000432375.1 Firmicutes bacterium CAG:103 | reverse complement strand
CGTGACCGTCACATAAATATCGAGCGTGGTCGTTACATCGGCGTGACCAAGCACAGACTGCACGACCTTGACATTCAAACCGCTCTCACACATTCTTGTAGCGAATGTATGCCGTAGCACATGGCACGAGAACTTAGGCAGAAGAACCGGATCGGAGTCTACGCCCTTTTTCTCAAGAACTTCGCTGTTACAATCGCGCATGATCCGTTGCAGAGCCTTATTCAATGTGCCTTGATGCTGCACCTCGCCGTTCCGATTAACAAACACGAAGTCTGAATACCCCTCAATGTGGCTGACACTTTTCATTCCGCACTCCTCTTGGAACTCCTTTTCCATGAGGAATGCCTGCTTCACGCCTTCGGTCATGGGAATTTCCCGAATACCGGCTTTTGTCTTAGGTGTATTGATGGAGAAGTAGCAGCCCTTCTCATCTCTGTGGTTGTAGTACACCAGCGTATGGTTCACGCTGATGATGCCGTTTTCCATATCCACATCGCACCAGCGCAGACCAGTGATTTCCCCAACACGCATTCCGGTATTCGCCATAATATAAAAGACAGGATACCAGTGCTGGTATTTTGATGTTCTGGCCAGATAGCCAAGAAACAGTTCTTCCTGCTCAAGGGTCAAAGCCTTTCTTTTCTCGATTTCCGAACCGTGTGCCATTTTGATTTCCCGAAGCATATTGGCCGCAGGGTTGCTGCGAATCATATCGTCATCGACGGCTATCTGAAATACTTGGTGGACAATATTATGGATGACATCTACTGTAGACGGCTTCAGGACCTTATCGTCGATGAGCTGGTTATAGAATCGGCGCACATCCGATTTTTTCACCTGTACCAGCTTCTTCTTTCCGAAAGTTGGCTTCACAAACAGCTCATACATATAAATATAGTTTTTCATGGTGCTGTCCTTGATGCCTCTTTTCAGTTGGCACCAAAGCTCATATACATCATTCACCGTGACATTTTTGATATTGGCTTTGATGCCGTCATGCTGATCAACAAGAATCTGTTCCTCCTGCTCCCGGAGATCTTCCAATGTTGCAGCGTATATGGTATTACGTTTTCCGAGCTTGTCTGTCCAGCGGTACATATAGCTGCCGGTTTTTCTCTGTACCTCTCCGGTGCGTAGCCTGACATGGTGGCTATCAAAGCGAACGGTTGTCTGCCGCTTTTCCTTCTTTTGAAACTGCATAGTCTTCACTCCTTTGCTTTCGCTTTTCTCTTGGCACCATTAAGGATACATAGAGACATCTCGTTTTCCAATGTTGCGAATCAGCCCATATCAAGCAAATCGCATACTTGACTCATACAGAATAGGCCGACTCAAGGTATTCATCGAACTTTTTCCGCTTGATCATTCTTCGGTTTCCGACCCAGATAACATAGTTGCATTCAGGCTTATCGGTCATATCCCGCAGCTTCCTCACGCCGATACCGCTATATGCGGCAGCTTCTTCCAGACTAATGGTAATGCGCTCCCAAACAGGAACGAGATTTTCTTTTTCTGTTCGCGTCATTTATTCCGCCTCCTCGTGTTTCCGGAGATAGGTCACATATTCACTTCTGTTTCGGAACTTGTACCATCTCCAGTTGTATTCCTCCGATTTGAAAAATGCCTTACGGATCGCATCATAGAAATGCTGGATAGCTTTCATGTTGATACCGGGGGTCAGCACCAAGTCGCCGACTTTGATTGCAGCAAGGTCTTTGTGTTCTTTTCTCCACGGAGTATAGAGGAAGGGCTGTGACATCATACCGTTATAGATAGCCTCATCGATAGCTGTGTTGGGATTCAGCCACTTATATAAGCAGATGATCACTTCCTCGACTCGGACAGCGTTCAGACCCTGCATATTCATCAGATCGAAAACACGCATATCAAGGATCTGCTTCAGGGAACGGAAGCCCAAATCGCAAAAGTAATCAGCGACGACCCGATCATCTTTTTCGAGCCACTTTGTCGAGCTGGGGTTGATATTTATTTTGTTATTCATGTGAATCACTCCTACCGGGTTTTATGAGATTGCCCTCTCACTTTCTCTTTGCCGAATTTTTTTGCGAGATTCCCACAGTTTTTTGCTCGTTTCCAAAATATTTTTCGGAAGCAGAAGAATTTGGAGGAAGGCGGCATATTCTTTGGAATGAATTCTCATGCGCTATTGACAAAACTATCATCAGGATGATATAATATGGTTGTATCATTACAATGATAATGGAGGCTTCATATTATGAGCGTCATTCAACTGCTTCATGGAACCGACCACATCATCGAGGTTCCGGATATTCATATCGGTAATCCGCACAACGACTATGGCATGGGTTTCTACTGTACCCGCGTCGATGAAATTCATATCGGTAATCCGCACAACGACTATGGTATGGGCTTCTACTGCACACAAGTGGACGAGATGGCTCGTGAGTGGGCCTGCAAAAAGAACGCAGACGGTTTTGTCAACAGCTACGACTTTGACACGGAAGGGCTGAAGGTGCTGAATCTGTTGGACGGAACGCATACGGTCCTGAACTGGATGGCTCTTCTGCTTCAGTTCCGCACCTTCAAGCTGGACTCCGAAGTTGCCGTTGATGCAAGGGACTATCTTATTGACCACTATTCAATTGATTTAACCGGCTACGATGTTGTGATCGGCTATCGGGCAGACGATTCCTATTTCCAGTATGCAGAGTCCTTTGTGTCCAACACCTTACCGCTCAGAAGTCTGAACAAGGCTCTAAAGCTGGG
Organism: Firmicutes bacterium CAG:103; assembly: GCA_000432375.1. Classification (GTDB taxonomy): domain Bacteria; phylum Bacillota; class Clostridia; order Oscillospirales; family Oscillospiraceae; genus CAG-103. The sequence continues at coordinate 1,715 of HF985792.1, read as the reverse complement.
CAAGCTCGGTGAGCAGACGGTTGTCATTTCTCAAAAAGGCTTTGATCGGCTGCACTTCGTGAATGCTTATCCGGTCAGCAAGAGCGTCTATTACCCCAAGTTCTTGGATAGAGATATCAAAGCGAGGGATACTTACCGTAAAGAGATCAAGAAAAGCAAGTCTTACCGGGACGACATCTTCGTGCTGGATATCTTGAGGGAGGAGATGAGCAACGATGACCCACGCATACAACGAATCTTATTTGAATAATGCCAAGGATCGTCTTTCCTCTTTCTTCGACTATGCAATCAACGACTGTAAATTAAAACCGGATTGGATCACAGCACTCTTCATCAATACCGGCTACGCCGAACAGTTTGAACGAGGCAACCCCACCTATGTTGCAGGGATGTCCGGTGTTGAGCTGGCCCGTGCGGTCATCACAAAGGCATACGGTCCAAAGGAGCTGCCAGCACCAACCAATGCAGGGGACTGCTCCCCTGAATATTGGGCCGGTTGGGCAGTTGCAGAGTACCAATGGTTTACCGGCCGTCGTTTCAAGGACATCTTTGAGCGCATTCCACTTTCCAAGATCATTGGGATGTATTCCGTTTACCACGAGATGGACATTACAAGTTTCATCGATACCATGGAGGAACTCTACAAAGCAGCGGAAGGCGACACTAATGTTTACCACGAGATGGACATTACAAGTTTCATTGATACTATGGAGGAACTCTATAAAGCAGCGGAAGGCGATTCCAACCTGAAGCGCATCCGTGAAAACCGGGGCTTGTCTCAGGCAGAGCTTGCAAAGCAATCCGGCGTGAATCTGCGCAACATTCAGATGTACGAACAGCGGGTCAATGGCATTGACAAGGCGCAGGCAAACATCCTCTACAAGTTGTCCCGTGTTCTCGGCTGCAATGTGGAAGACCTATTGGAAAACCCCATGATGTGATTTCATTCCTGCACCTGCTTCGGCAGGTGCATTTTCTATGTCAAACCGGTCGTATCATCCCAATTTGACCTACGCATTTCCTAAAATTTTCTTCAGCTTCTTCAGTGCATCATCCCTTTTTCTATAGATGCTCGTCTTGGGCATTGCGTATTTTTCCACAAACTCCTTAACCGGTATTGGGGATTCTGTGAAGAAAAAATCCTGGATGATGGCCCG
>HF985792.1:0-548 GCA_000432375.1 Firmicutes bacterium CAG:103 | reverse complement strand
GCCCGCTCTTCCGGGGCCAACATTTTCAGTGCAGTTCTGACCCGCTCAATATCCATACGCTGCATGACCGACTCCTCTACATTGCACTCTGTATCTTCGAGAACATCTTCTCCATAGATTTCAGATTCTTGAAAGGTTCCGTAAATTTCAGACTCTTGAAAGGTCATGGTGCTGTAAGACATGACTTGGAACGGTGTTTCGGCGTCTCGGCTTCGGATGTACTGCTTGCGATGGCAATCCTTTTTCAACTCTTTGCTGACTTTTTCATTGCACTCCATGAAAATGATAGAGTCGTCTTCACTACAAGCCTCAAATTTTCCAAAGACGATTTCCCGATTCTTGCCTTCATCCGTTTCTCTCCATGCCGCATACTGGCGATAATCCATGATCAGCCAATTGTCCTGTGCTTCAATCGTGGGGTCCTTCTTTACCAAAAATGTTCTTTTCATTACTGTGATCTCCTTTGAATTTTTGAATTTGGGTGAAAGTCAAAAATTCGGAGATCACGGGTATTCAGCGATATAGCAGAGCCACTGGTCGCACATAAA
>HF985791.1:1719-1991 GCA_000432375.1 Firmicutes bacterium CAG:103 | reverse complement strand
AAGGCGGCGGACTACATGGACTACCTCACCGACGGACGCTATGACGAGCTCGTGCTCGCGCGCGACCTGTCGGCCAAGGCGCGCAGCACCGACGACCCGACGCCGCGCGACACGGCCTATCTCTCGGCCGGGACGGCGGATCTGCTGTACCTGTCCGTGCGTCTGGCGCTGTGTGAGCTGACGTGCCCGGCGGACGATCCGTGCCCGCTCGTGCTCGATGACACGCTCGTGAATTTCGACGATGCGCGTGCCGGGCGCGCCATGGCGCTCTT
>HF985791.1:0-1703 GCA_000432375.1 Firmicutes bacterium CAG:103 | reverse complement strand
GCGCTCTTCCGGGAGATCGCGCAGCACCGGCAGGTCATTTTGTTCACCTGCCACGAGCGCGACTGCCCCGCGCAGGCGTAAAACACGCACGCGAAAACAGCAGGACCGGACACGGGACATTCCGTGTCCGGTTTTTGTCGTTGACAGGCGGGGCAAATCGCGTTATACTGACGGCGTTTTGCGTTCCCGGCAAAAACTTTATGGAGAGGGGATCCCAATGGAAAAGCTCTTTCACCTGAAAGAAAACAACACCACCGTACGCACCGAGATCGTCGCCGGCCTGACGACGTTCATGACCATGGCGTACATCATCGCGCTCAACCCGAACCTGCTGACCAGCTTCGGCGCCCAGGGCGGCTCGCAGCTGTGGAACGGCGTGTTCCTCGCCACCTGCATCGCCTCCGCCGTCGGCACGCTCGTCATGGCGTTCGCGGCCAACAAGCCCTTTGCCATGGCGCCCGGCATGGGTCTCAACAGCTTCTTTGCCGTCGTCGTGGCCAACATCGTCACCCTGACCGGCATGAGCTACCTGCAGTCGTTCCAGACGGCGCTGTGCGTCATCCTCATCGAGGGCATCGTGTTCATCATTCTCTCGGTGCTCAAGGTGCGCGAGAAGATCGTCGAGGCCATTCCGCTCGGCATTCGGCTCGGCATCGCGCCGGCCATCGGCCTCATGCTGCTCAACATCGGCATCGGCTCTAACGCCGGTGTGTACTCGAGCGACGGCGGCCCGTTTTACGTCATGCGCGATTTCTTCGGCGCGCTCACGCCCAGCCTTGCCAAGGCCAACATGGGCGACGGCTACCCGCAGATGGTGCTCACGGTCGTGACCATGTTCGTGGGCCTGTTCCTGATCGTGCTGTTCGCGCACAAGAAGATCAAGGGCTCCGTGCTGCTGGGCATGCTCTGCGCGTCCGGCATCTACTGGGCGGGCGAGGCCATCTTCCTGCACACGAACCCGTTTGCGTCGCTCAAGGGCGCGTCGTTCGTGCCTGCGTTCGGCGACATGGCCGAGACGACCCTGTTCAAGTTCGACTTTGCCGCCCTCGGCGAGATCGGCTGGTTCACGGTCGTGACGCTCGTCATCACGTTCTGCATCATTGACATGTTCGACACCATCGGCACGCTCGTCGGCACGGCGAGCCGCGCCGGCATGGTCGACAAGGACGGCAATATGCCGCGCATGCGCGAGGCGCTGCTGGCCGACGCCGTCGGCACCGTCGCGGGCGCGTGCACCGGCACGTCCACTGTCACGACGTTCGTCGAGTCCGCCTCCGGCGTCGAGGCCGGCGGCCGCACGGGCCTGACCGCCCTGACGACCGGCGTGCTCTTCCTCGCAAGCATGTTCCTCGCGCCCATCGCCGCCATCATCCCCGCCGCTGCGACGAGCTCCGCGCTCATCTACGTCGGCCTGCTCATGCTCGGCGGTCTCAAGAAGATCGACTTTGACGATATCTATCAGAGTCTGCCGGTGGCCATCATGCTCATCTCCATGCCGATCTCCGGCTCGATCGGCCACGGCATCGGTCTGGGTCTCATCAGCTATTCCGTGCTCAAGCTCTGCACGGGCAAGGGCAAGGAGGTCTCCGTGCTGACGTATGTCATCNNGTGCTGACGTATGTCATCTCGGTGATCTTCCTCGTGAAGTTCTTCCTCGTTGCCTGAGGAAAATATCCGTCCGCACGGCCGGGCGCGCTCGATGG
>HF985790.1:3321-4560 GCA_000432375.1 Firmicutes bacterium CAG:103 | reverse complement strand
GCTGTCGTTCACGGCGAGCGCCGTGCCGGGCAGAAGCGACAGCACCATGACCAGCGTCAGCAGCAGAGTCAAGATTCTCCTCTTCATGATAAGCCTTCTTTCTGTATGAGATTGGATTCTTCACCGCCGGAGCAGCAGGAGTGCGCCGCAGACGGAAAAAATCTTATGTGCAGTTTACGTCTGAAATGTAAGTTTTTCAATTGACAAAGCACACAAGGTTTTTGGTGAATTTAATTTCATTATTCGTCGTATTATTAGCATATTCATACATGAATTATTTTTGATACGGTTATATGCGCTTATTATAGGTCTGAAAACCCATATATTCCAGCGCTTTTCCAGCTTTGCGGGCAATTGAGGAGAAACGGCGCTCATTAGTATTTATTCATTCAATTTTTTGTTTTATTCGCACGCGGGCAGAAAAACACCGCCGCAGGGAAAACCCTGCGGCGGTGTTTTTTACGTTTTGCAAAGAAGCAGCAGGTACAGCGGCAGATGACGGCGCGTGCTTTGCTTGTCCCAGCGCCTGGTCATCACCGCGGCTTTCTGCCGTCGTTGTGATCGGGGGAAGCCACGACTGACGCTCGCGCTTCCGGCTTTTCCGCCTGCAGGAGCGGGTTGTCGATGCGCGTGATCACTGCATACCCCACCACATGCGCGCCTTCCTGCATCGGGATCCGTTTTCCGACCCACAGGCAATGCGGATACGCCTCGGGAGAAAGGAACGTGATCGTTCCGCGGGCCGACGCGCCCGGCGGCACGGAGCCCACATCATAATAATAGTGAACGCCGGTCGTCAGACAGGTATCGGTCAGCCGATGCGCCGGGCGATACCCGTCACGGGCGGGGCTTTTCCGAACGTCATTGAATGAAAAAACGCCTCTACGTCCGGCGGGCGCTCCGGAACAGGCGTTACTGGAATTCGTTGTCTCATCCCGTTGAGACGCCCGTCATCGCCGCCCCGGCCGCGACACCGACGCCCGCCGCCGGAAAAGACGCCGGCAGCGACGGCTGGAAGGCCAAGTTTGAACGGAGCCTGCTCGAAGACTACGGCGTCACGCCCGACCACTACGAGGATCTCGGAAACGGCATCTATCAGGTCTATGTGAAGATCGACGGCAAAGTCGTGCCCTACGTCACGGTCGATTCCGCGACCGGCGACTACCACGGCTGAGCACCGGCAGCAAAATAAAAACCACGCCCCTGCGCGCCATTCCGGCGCGCAGGGGCGCGGCTGGG
>HF985790.1:1818-3279 GCA_000432375.1 Firmicutes bacterium CAG:103 | reverse complement strand
TTTATCCGCGCAGGCCAACGGCCCCCAGCACGGCCTCCACGCGGTCGGACGCCTGCACCGGCCAGCCGCCCTTGACGTTCTGGCAGCCGGCGGAATCGAGCAGATCACGCGCGCCCGCTGTCAAGAACATGCACCTTCCCTCTTGACAAATACCCTCGGGGGGTATATATTCAAAATACCCCCAAGGGGTATACGGGAAACAATGAGGTACGAATACATGGACGATGAGAAAAAAACGTGCTGCTGCGACTGTTCGCAGCGCAAAAAGGAGCGCTCGCCGGAGGAATACAAGCGGCTCATCCACCGGCTCAACCGCATCGAGGGCCAGATTCGCGGCATCCGCGGCATGGTCGAAAACGACGCCTACTGCCCGGACATTCTCGTGCAGTCGGCGGCGGCGGGCGCGGCGCTCAACGCATTCAATAAGGAGCTGCTGGCCAGTCACATCCGCACCTGCGTCGTTGAGGACATCCGCGACGGCAAGGATGAGGTGATCGACGAGCTGGTGGCGACGCTGCAGAAACTCATGAAATGAGCCGCACCGCAAAGGAGGAACGACATTGAAGCAATATAACGTCACCGGCATGAGCTGCGCGGCCTGCTCGGCGCGCGTGGAAAAGGCGGTGTCGAACGTACCGGGCGTGACGGCGTGCTCGGTCAGCCTGCTGACCAACTCCATGGGGGTGGAGGGCACGGCGGCCGATCAGGCTATCATCGACGCGGTGCAGGCCGCGGGCTACGGCGCGTCGGTCAAGGGCGCGCAGCAGAGCGCAGGCCCCGCCGCCGGCGCCGACGCGCTCGCCGACCACGAAACGCCGAAGCTGCGGCGCAGGCTCTTCTGGTCGCTGGGCTTTCTGCTTGTGCTGATGTATTTTTCCATGGGCCACATGATGTGGGGCTGGCCGCTGCCGAAGTTTTATGACGGCAACCACGTCGCCATGGGCCTGACGCAGCTGCTGCTGACGGTGATCATCATGGTCATCAACCAGAAGTTTTTCATCAGCGGCTTCCAGGCACTCTGGCACCGTGCGCCGAACATGGACACGCTCGTGGCCCTCGGGGCGACGGCGGCGTTCGTGTACAGCACGTACGCGCTCTTCGCCATGACGGGCGCGCAGGTGCGCGGTGACGAGCAGGCCGTCATGAACTACATGATGGACTTTTACTTCGAGTCCGCCGCCATGATCCTCACGCTCATCACGGTGGGCAAGACGCTCGAGGCCCGCTCGAAGGGCAAGACGACCGACGCGCTGCGCAGCCTCATGGAGCTCGCTCCGAAGACCGCCACCGTCGAGCGCGACGGCGCGGAGGTGACCGTCCCGGTCGAGCAGGTGCAAACCGGCGACGTGTTCGTCGTCCGCCCGGGCGAGCGCATCCCGGTTGACGGGGTCGTGCTCGCCGGCACGAGCGCAGTCAACGAGGCGGCGCTCACGGGCGAGAGCATCCCGGCCGACAAAGCGC
>HF985790.1:0-1812 GCA_000432375.1 Firmicutes bacterium CAG:103 | reverse complement strand
AAAGCGCCGGGCGCGGCCGTCTCGGCCGCGACGGTGAACCAGTCGGGCTTTCTCAAGTGCCGCGCCACGCGCGTCGGCGAGGACACGACGCTCCACGACGCTCTCGCAGATCATCCAGATGGTCAGCGACGCGGCGGCCACGAAAGCGCCGATCGCCAAGATCGCCGACAAGGTGTCCGGCGTGTTCGTACCGGCGGTCATGGGCATCGCGCTCGTGACGTTCGTCGTCTGGCTGCTGCTCGGCCGCACCGTGGGCTACGCGCTCGCGCGCGGCATCTCCGTGCTCGTCATCAGCTGCCCGTGCGCGCTCGGCCTCGCCACCCCGGTGGCGATCATGGTCGGCAGCGGCATGGGCGCGAAAAACGGCATCCTCTTCAAGACGGCGGCCTCCCTTGAGGAGACCGGCCGCATCCAGATCGTCGCGCTCGACAAGACCGGCACCATCACCTCCGGCGACCCGACCGTGACGGACCTCTGCCCCGCCCCGGGCGTGACGGAGACGGAGCTGCTGCGCCTGGCCTATGCGCTCGAGCGCCGGAGCGAGCACCCGCTGGCCAAGGCGGTGCTGCGCCGCGCGGAGGCGGACGGGCTGACCGCCGCCGAGGTCGCGGACTTTCAGGCCCTGCCGGGCAACGGGCTCAGGGCCACGCTCGACGGGCAGCCGCTCTGCGGCGGCAACGCGGACTTCATCCGCACGGCGGCCGACATTCCCGCGCCCATGCAGACGCAGGCGCAGGCGCTGGCCGAGGCCGGCAAGACGCCGCTGTTTTTCGCCCGCGGCGGGGAGCTCCTCGGCATCGTCGCCGTGGCGGACGTGCTCAAGCCCGACAGCCCGCAGGCCATCCGTGAGCTGCGCAACATGGGCATCCGCGTCGTCATGATCACGGGCGACAACGCGCGCACGGCCAGGGCCATCGGCGCGCAGGCCGGCGTGGACGAGGTGATCGCGGGCGTGCTGCCCGACGGCAAGGAGCGCGAGATCCGCCGCCTGAGCGCGCGCGGTAAGGTCGCCATGGTCGGCGACGGCATCAACGACGCGCCGGCGCTCACGCGCGCGGACATCGGCATCGCCATCGGCGCGGGCACGGACGTGGCCATCGACGCGGCCGACGTCGTGCTCGTCAACAGCCATCTGAGCGACGTGCCGGCGGCCATCCGGCTCAGCCGCGCGACGCTGCGCAACATCCACGAGAATCTGTTCTGGGCGTTTTTCTACAACACCATCGGCATCCCCATCGCGGCGGGCGTGTTCGTCCCGCTCGGCCTGACGCTCAACCCCATGATCGGCGCGGCGGCCATGAGCCTGTCGAGCTTCTGCGTGGTCACGAACGCCCTGCGCCTGAATCTGTTCAAGCTGCGCGATACGCGCCACGATCATAAACGTGCAAACCATCTCAAAGAAGTACCCGAAATCAAGGAGGAAACTGCAATGAAAAAGACCATTCAAATCGAAGGCATGATGTGCGCTCACTGCGAGGCGACCGTGAAAAAGGCGCTCGAGGCGCTGCCGGAAGTCACCGAGGCCGAGGTCAGCCACACGGCGGGCACCGCCGCCGTGACGCTCAGCGCCCCGGTGGACGACGCCGTGCTCAAGAGCACGGTCGAGGCCAAGGACTATACCGTCACCGGCATCGCGTAATGCATCCAAAACCGCAGCAAAGGCGTCCCCTCTCGGGGACGCCTTTGCTGTTTTCTGCTCACTTTTTGTGCGCGTCGATCCTCTGCGCGAACAGCCCGTGCTGCGTGCAGTACCACAGCAGTGTGCCGTGCGCGAAGTACGGCAGGCGCGTCTGCGCGCCCCACTCGGGGTAG
>HF985789.1:35110-35721 GCA_000432375.1 Firmicutes bacterium CAG:103 | reverse complement strand
GGCGGCTTTACCGGAAAGGAGGCGCGCACGATGGGCGCACCGCATTATACCGTCGCGCTGCAAAAGATCGCTGCCGAGCAGGGGCTGACCGTCCTGCACGCGGCCCAGGACTACGCCACGCGCGAGATCCGCACCGCCGACGTCAACCGCCCGGGGCTGCAGCTCGCCGGGTTTTACAACTACTTTGACCCCGAGCGGCTGCAGATCATCGGCCGCGTCGAGAGCACGTATCTCGAGACGCTGACCCCCGACCAGCGGCGCGAACGCTTTGAGCAGTTCATGCGCTACAACATCATCGGTCTCGTCATCTGCCACGGCATGGATCCGTTTCCCGAGTGTCTGGAGATGGCCGAAAAGTACGACCGCAACCTCTTTCTCGTGCGCAAGGACACGTCGGAGTTCATGGCCGACCTCATCGCCGCGCTCTCGAGCTATCTCGCCCCGCGGCTGACGCAGCACGGCGTGCTCGTCGAGGTGTTCGGCGAGGGCGTGCTCATCACGGGCGACAGCGGCGTGGGCAAGAGCGAGACGGCGCTCGAGCTCATCAAGCGCGGCCACCGCCTCGTCGCGGACGACGCCGTGGAGATCAAGCGCATCAACCGCACGACGCT
>HF985789.1:3442-35094 GCA_000432375.1 Firmicutes bacterium CAG:103 | reverse complement strand
CGCTCATGGGCTCCGCGCCCGAGATGATCCGCTACTACATGGAGCTGCGCGGCATCGGCGTGATCGACGCGCGGCAGATCTACGGCGTCGGCGCGGTCAAGCCCGAGACGCGCGTGGATCTCGTCGTGCAGCTCGAGCCGTGGGAGGACGGCCGGGCCTATGACCGGCTGGGCCTGACGACGGAATACTGCGAGATTCTCAACGTGCGCGTGCCGTGCGTGACGATCCCGGTCGGGCCGGGACGCAACCTCGCGGTCATCCTCGAGCTTGCCGCCATGAACAACCGCCAGAAGGGCATGGGCTACAACGCGGCGCAGAAGCTCGCCGACGAGCACGACCGCAGCATCGACCTCGGCATCGGGTTCTGACCCGGAAAGGAACGGAAAGTTATGACGAATCTCGACCCCATCGTCCGCGCGCTGCGCGAGCAGCTACCGGAGCTGGAGATTTTGGAATACGAACCGATGCGCGCGCACTGTTCGTTTCACATCGGCGGGCCGGCGCGCGCGCTCGTGCGCCCCGCGTCCGCGGAGGAGACGGCGGCCGTCTGCCGCATCGTGAGAGACGGCGGCGCGCAGCCGCTCCTCATCGGCAACGGCACGAACCTGCTGATCACCGACGGCGATGTTGACCGCATCGTCGTGCAGATGGGCGAGCGCATGGCGGACGTGGCGCGCACCGACGCGACGCACCTGCGCGCGGGCGCGGGCATCCCGCTCGCGCGGCTGGCGCAGGCGGCGCTGGGCTATGGGCTCGCGGGGCTGGAATTTGCCCACGGCATCCCCGGCTCGCTGGGCGGCGCGGTGTCGATGAACGCGGGCGCTTACGGCGGCGAGATGAAGGACGTCGTCGTCTCCACGCGCTATCTTGACCATGACCTGAACCTGTGCGAGGCCGTGGGCGCGGCGCATGATTTCGGCTACCGGCACAGCGTGTTTTCCGACACGGACTGTGTCGTGCTCGGCAGTACGCTCGCGCTCACGCCGGGCGACCCGGCGGAGATCCGGGCGCGTATGCTCGACCTGAGCGAGCGCCGCCGCAGCCGCCAGCCGCTCGACCTGCCGAGCGCGGGCAGCACGTTCAAGCGCCCCGCGGGGGGCTACGCCGCTGCGCTCATCGACGCGGCCGGCCTCAAGGGCTATGCCGTCGGCGGCGCGCAGGTGAGTGAAAAGCACGCGGGCTTCGTCGTCAACCGCGGCGGGGCCACGTTTGACGATGTGCTGCGGCTCATGGATCACATCCGCAGCGAGGTGCTGCGCACGTCCGGCGTGGAGCTTGAGCCGGAAGTGAAGATCATCCGGGGGTGACGGGATGGAATTTCTGATCGTATCGGGCCTGTCCGGCGGCGGCAAGAGCCGCGCGGCCGACGTGCTGGAGGATCTGGACTTTTACTGCGTGGACAATATGCCCACGGCACTGCTGACGAAGTTTGCAGAGCTGTGCCTTGCCACGCGCGGACGGTATGAAAAGGTCGCGCTCGTGACGGACATCCGCAGTCAGGAGAGCTTTTCCGAGCTCTTTGCCGCGCTCGGGGAGCTTAAGAACATGGGCGTGCACTACCGCATTCTGTTCGTCGAGGCGTCGGAGAGCGCCATCGTGCGCCGCTACAAGGAGTCGCGCCGGCCGCACCCGCTGCAGGCCGAGAGCGGCTGCTCTCTGCCCGAGGCCGTGCGCCGCGAGAGCGAGCTGCTCGCCCCCGTGCGCGAGCGCGCGGACTTCGTTATCAACACGACGGGCCTCACGCTCGCCATGCTGCAAAAGCGCATCTGCGAGTATTTTGCCGACGGCGGCACGCGGCGCGACATTCTCGTCAACGTCGTGTCCTTCGGCTTCAAGTACGGCATCCCGATCGACGCCGACCTCGTGTTCGACGTGCGCTTTCTGCCGAACCCGTTTTACGTCGAAAAGCTCCGCCCCATGAGCGGCATGGACGCCGAGGTGCAGGAATACGTCCTGCGCAGCGACGTGGCGAAAAATTTCCTCACGAAGCTCACCGACATGGTCGATTTTCTCCTGCCGCAGTACGCCGCCGAGGGGCGCTATGCGCTCACGATCGGCATCGGCTGCACGGGCGGGCAGCACCGCAGCGTGGCCGTGGCCAAGGTACTGACGGACTACCTCGCCGCGCGCGACGCCAACGTCCGCCTGCGCAACCGGGACTTTCCCAAGACCTGACGGAGGCGCGCCATGTCCTTTGCATCCGAAGTGAAAAATGAGCTGTGCCGCGTGCCGGTCAGCCGCCACTGCTGCGCCGTGGCCGAGGCCTACGGCGTGCTGCTGTACTGCCACACGTTCACGACGCGGGAGATCCGCATCGTCACGGCGTGCGACGCCTTTGCCGAGCGGCTGCCGAAGCTGTTTCGCCGCGCGTTCGGCGCGCACTTTGCCCTGCCGGCCGGGGAAAAGGCCGGCGGCCGCCACGTGCTGACCATCACCGACCGCGCCGCCGTCGAGACGGTGTTCGCCGCCTTCGGCGCCGATCTCTCGCGCACGGTCGCGCACCACATCAACCTCGCCGTGCTCGAAAACGACTGCTGCAAGGCGTCGTTCCTGCGGGGGGCGTTTCTCGCGGGCGGCAGCGTGACCGCCCCGAGCAAGAACTACCACCTCGAGCTCATCACGGCGCACGCGAGCGTCAGCCGCGAGACGGCCGCCCTGCTCACGGAGCTGGGCTTTGCCGCGCGCAGCATCGACCGCGGCGCGAACACCGTGCTCTATTTCAAGAAGTCCGAGGCCATCGAGGACTTCCTGACCAAGATCGGCGCGCCCTGCGCCGCCATGGACATCATGTCCGCCAAGGTGGAGAAGTCCATGAACAACTCCATCAACCGCAAGGTCAACTGCGACACCGCCAACGCCGACAAGGTCGTCGCCGCGGCACAGGAGCAGATCGACGCCATCCGCCGCATCGAGCGCGACTACGGGCTCGACGTGCTGCCGGAAAAGCTGCAGAGCGCGGCGCTGCTGCGCATTGCCAATCCCGAGGCCAGCCTTGCCGACCTCGCCACGCTCTCGTATCCGCCGGTGACGAAGAGCTGCCTGAACTACCGGCTGAAAAAACTCATGGAATTTCACATGGACGACTGAAAGGAACGCACGATGGGGTTTGCACACCTGCACGTACATAGTGAATACAGCCTGCTCGACGGCGCATGCCGCATCGGGCCGCTCATCGAGCGCGCCAAGGAGCTGGGCCAGACCGCGCTGGCGATCACCGACCACGGTGTCATGTACGGCGCGGTCGCTTTTTACAAGGCGGCGGTTGCTGCCGGCATCCGGCCGATCATCGGCTGCGAGGTCTATGTCGCCCCGCGCGGCATGACCGACCGCGTCCACGGCGTGGACGATGCCTACACGCACCTGATCCTGCTCTGCCGGGACGAGACGGGCTACCACAACCTGTGCTATCTCGTGTCGGCCGCGTTCGAGCGCGGGTTTTATGGCAAGCCGCGCATCGACTGGCCGCTGCTGCACAAACATGCAGACGGCCTCATCTGCCTGAGCGGCTGCGTGGCGGGCGACATTCCGCGCGCGGTGCTGCGGGGAGATTATGAGGCGGCCAAGGCACGCGCCGTGGAGCTGCAGGAACTGTTCGGCGAGGGAAACTTCTACCTTGAGCTGCAGAACCACCACATGACCGACGAGGCGCGCGTGCGTGCGGCGCTGCTGCGCATCCACCGCGAGACGGGCATCCCCCTCGCGGCGACGAACGACGTACACTATATTAAAAAACAGGACGCCTACGATCAGGACGTGCTGCTGTGCATCCAGACCGGGCAGACGCTCGACAGCCCGGACCGCCTGCGCTTCCCGAACGACGAGTTTTACCTCAAGAGCGAGGACGAGATGCGCGCGCTCTTTGACGAATATCCCGACGCGGTGGAAAACACGCAGCGCATTGCTGACCGGTGTCATTTCGACTTCACGTTCGGCCACTACCACCTGCCGCGCTTTCTGCTGCCGGAGGGGGAGACGGACGCGGACGCCTATCTCACGAAGCTGTGCGCGCGCGGCTTTGAAAAACGCTACGGCGACCGGCCGGAGGTGCGAAAGCGTCTGGATTATGAGCTCAACATGATCCGGCGCATGGGCTTTGTGGACTACTTTCTCATCGTGAGCGATTTCATCGGCTACGCCAAGGCCCAGCACATCCCCGTCGGGCCGGGGCGCGGCAGCGCTGCCGGCAGCGTCGTGTCCTACTGCCTCGGCATCACGGACGTCGATCCCGTGCAGTATAACCTCTACTTCGAGCGCTTTCTCAACCCCGAGCGCGTAAGCATGCCGGATATCGACGTGGACTTCTGTGTGCAGCGGCGCGGGGAAGTGATCGACTACGTGATCCGCAAATACGGCGCCGACCACGTGGCGCAGATCGTCACGTTCGGCACGATGGCCGCGCGCGCGGCAGTGCGCGACGTCGGCCGGGTCATGAACATGACCTACGCCGAGGTGGACGCTGTGGCCAAGGCCATCCCCGGCGGCATCAACACCACGCTCGACGAGGCGCTGCAGCAGTCGCAGACGCTGCGCGCCATGTATGACGGGGACGACCGGCTGCACCAGCTCATCGACACGGCCCGCGCCATCGAGGGCATGCCGCGGCATGCGTCCACGCACGCGGCGGGCGTGGTCATCACGGAGCAGCCGGTGTACGCCTACGTGCCGCTGGCGAGCAACGACGGCGCGCTCGTATGCCAGTTCCAGATGACGACGCTCGAGGAGCTGGGGCTGCTGAAGATGGACTTTCTCGGCCTGCGCAACCTCACCGTGCTCGAGGACGCGGCGCGGCAGGTGCGCCGCCGCGAGCCGGGGTTTCAGGTCGAGCGCATCCCGCTCGACGATAAGAAGACGTTTGACATGCTCGCCGCCGGGCGCACCGTCGGCGTGTTCCAGCTCGAGAGCGCGGGCATCACGGCCGTGTGCATGGGGCTGCGCCCGCGCAGCATCGAGGACATCACCGCCGTCATCGCGCTCTACCGCCCCGGGCCGATGGAGAGCATCCCGCGGTTTCTCGCCTGCTCGGCGCACCCGGAGCGCATCACCTACAAGCACCCTCTGCTCGAGCCGATCCTGTCCGTGACCTACGGCTGCATCGTCTATCAGGAGCAGGTCATCGAGATCTTCCGGCAGCTGGCCGGGTTCTCGCTCGGCCAGGCGGACATGATCCGCCGCGCCATGTCGAAGAAGAAAGAGGCCGTCATCACGGCCGAGCGCGCCGCGTTCGTGCACGGCGACCCGGAGCGGAATATCCCCGGCGCGGTGGCGCGCGGCGTGCCGGAGCAGACGGCAAACGAAATTTACGACGAGATACTCGCCTTTGCAAGCTACGCTTTCAACAAGGCGCACGCCGTGTCCTACGCCATCGTGTCCTACCGCACGGCGTACATGAAGCGCAACTACCCGCACGAATACATGGCAGCGCTTTTGACCTCCGTGCTCGACAACACGCCGAAGGTCACGGAGTACATCGCCGAGTGCCGCGAGCTGGGCATCCGCCTGCTGCCGCCGGACATCAATGCGTCCGACGCCGACTTCACCGTCGAGGAGGGTGATCTGCGCTTCGGCCTTGTGGCCATCAAGGGCGTGGGGCGCGGACTCATCCAGGCGCTCATGCGCGAGCGGGAGATCGGCGGGCCGTTCACGGCGTTTGGGCCGTTCACGGCGTTTGACGAGTTCTGCCGCCGCATGAACGGGCACGACCTCAACCGCCGCGCCGTCGAGAGCCTCATCCGCGCCGGGTGCTTCGACCGCATGGGCTACAAGCGCAAGGCGCTCATGCAGTCGGTCGACCGCGTGCTGGGTGGCGCGGCGAGCGAGAGCCGCATGAACCTCACCGGCCAGATGAACCTCTTCAGCGCGCCGGACGACGGGGGAGCGCCCGCCGACACGACGCAGCTCGTGCTGCCGGACGTGGAGGAGTTCACGCGCGCGGAGCTCATAGCCATGGAGCGCGAGACGACGGGGCTGTACCTCACCGGCCACCCGATGGACGACTACCGCGCGCTCGCGCAGCAGGCCAAGGCCGCGCCCATGGGCGACATTCTTGCAAGCTTCCACGCCCCGGCCACGGCCGCGCACCGCTACCGCGACGGGCAGCGCGTCGTGCTGGCCGGTATCTGCACTGCCAGCCGCGAGCGCGCCACGCGCAAGAACACCCGCATGGCCTACCTCCAGCTCGAGGACGACGGCGGCAGCATGGAGGTGCTCGTGTTTTCGCCCGCGCTCGACGCCTGCCGCGACCTGCTGGCACAGGAAAACCCCGCGCTGTTCGTCGCCGGGCGCATCTCGACGCGGGATGAATCCGACCCGCAGCTCGTGGCGGATAAGGTCCTGCCGCTGACGGAGCAGGGGCTCGAGACCCTGCGCACGCCGCCGCGCCGCGACCCGCCGCCGCGGCCCGAGCCGCCGAAGCGTCACCGGCTCTGGGTGCGGCTGCCGGATAAGGACCACCCGGCCGTGAAGCGCATCGAGCTCATCCTCGAGATGTTCCCCGGCGACGAGCAGCTCGTGCTCGTGTTTGAGGACACGGGCCGGCGCGCCGCGGCCCGTGCCCGCTCGCCGCGGCCCGCTGCGTCGTGCACCCCGCGCTCGTCGAGGAGCTGCGCGAGCTGGCAGGGCCGGGCAACGTCGCCGTCACGGAGGAGAAAAGCCGTTGACGCGCCGGGCATTTTATGGTATCATGAACATTAATTTATCTCCCGACCGGATAGGCACCGGCCGGGGGAGGTATTCAGGAGTGTGATGATCCGCAATGGACGCTGGCCCTAAGCAGGATTTATGGAATATTTTGCCTGTTATCATCGTGCTGCTCCTTGGCGCGGCCTATTTCGCCGTCATGGAGACAGCGTTTGCATCCGCGAGCCGCATCCGGCTCAAAGCCGCCGCTGACCACGGCAACCGCCGCGCCGAGCAGGCGCTGTATGTGCTCGACCACTTCGATCAGGCGATCACGACGCTGCTGATCGGCACGAACATTCTGCACCTGACGATCGCAACGCTCGTGACCGTGGCCGTGCAGCGGCAGTGGGGCATGTGGGCCGTCACCGCCGGCACGCTCATCACGACCGTGGTCGTGTTCTTCGCAGGCGAGATGCTGCCGAAGAGCATCGCCAAGAAATACGCCGAGCGGCTGGCCATGCGCACGGCGCGCTCACTGCGGTTTTTCATGGTGCTGTTCAAGCCCCTGTCCGCCCTGCTCACCGCCTTCGGCAACGCCGTCGCCCGCCGCGTACAGAGCGAGCCCGCCGTGACCGTGACGGAGGATGAGCTGGCCGACATCATCGAGAACATGACCGACGACGGGGAGCTGACCGCCGAGCGCGGCGAGCTCATGAGCTCGGCCCTGTCGTTTGCCGACGTGCCGGTCGAGAGCGTCATCACGGCGCGCGTGGACGTCGCCGCCGTGGACGTGGACGATCCCCCGGAGGAGATCCTCGCCTACGTGCGCGAGCAGCGCCACAGCCGTCTGCCCGTGTATGCCGACAGCATTGACAATGTGATCGGCATCCTGCAGATCCGCAAGTACATCAAGGCGTGCATTGCCGCCGGCGGCAAGGCCGTGGACGTGCGCCCCCTGCTCGACGAGCCCGTGTTCGTGCACCAGAGCACCCTCATCGCCGAGGTGCTGCCCGAGCTGAGCAGCCGCAAGGCAAACCTCGCCATCGTCACCGACAACTACGGCGGCACGCTCGGCATCGTGACCGTGGAGGACATCGTCGAGGAGCTCGTCGGCGAGATCTGGGACGAGGACGACGTGGTCGAGGAGTCGTTCGTGCCGCTCGGCGGCGGCCGCTACGAGGTCGATGCCGAGATGACCGTCGGCGAGGTGTTCGACCGGCTCGACTATACCGACCCCGAGGACGACGAGGAGCTGTGCTACAAGCTGCTCGGCGAGTGGACGTATGAGCAGTTTTCCTACATCCCGCGCGAGCGGGAGGGCTTCCGCTATCACCGGCTCGACGTGCGCATTTCCGACATGAAGCAAAAGCGCATCGTCAAGCTCGTCGTGCGCCTGCTGCCGGAGGAGACCGACGAGGCCGCCCCCGCGGACGCCGCCCCGGAGAAAGGGGGCGAGCCGGCATGAGCATCGTGTGGTATTTTGCCGCGCTCGTCGTGCTGATCGCGCTGTCGGCGTTCTTCTCCGCGTCGGAAATGTCGTATTCGTCGGCCAACCGCCTGCGGCTCGAAAACGCCGCCGAGGACGGCGACCGCCGCGCGAAAACGGCCCCCGCGGCGCGAAACCGGCCGTCGGCATCCTCGACCACTTCGACCGCACCCTCAGCGCCATCCTCATCGGCAACAACCTCGTCAACATCGCGGCGTCGTCGCTCGGCTCCGTGATCGTCATCCTGCTCGCGGGCGAGCAGTGGACGTGGGTGTCCACCGTTGTGCTGACGCTGCTGGTCATCATCTTCGGCGAGACGATGCCGAAGATCGTCGCCAAGCAGAACGCCAACGGCATCGCCCTGCGCAATGCCTATATCATCCGCGCGCTGTCGGTCATCCTCTACCCCGTGATCTGGCTCGTCGTCGGGCTCGTGCACCTCATCACGCGCCCGCTGCACGGCGATGCCGGCGACGGCGATCCCGAGGAGGCCGCCTCGCAGGAGCTGCAGTCGATCATCGAGACGGCCGAGGACGAGGACGTGCTCGACGAGGACCGCAGCGAGCTGCTGCGCTCCGCGCTCGACTTTTCCGACATCAGCGCGAGCGAGGCCATGACCGCCCGCGTCGACATGGTCGCCATCGACATCGACGACGACTGGGACGAGATCGTGCGCATCATCAACGATTCGTCGTATTCCCGCCTGCCGGTCTACTCCGGCAGCGTGGACAATATCATCGGTTTCCTGTACCTCAACCGCTTTTACAAGGCCATGATGGACGGCCGGCCGGACGATCTGCGCGCGCAGCTCATTCCGCCGTGCTTCGTCTACAAGACCACGCGCCTGCCCGACGTGCTGGCAAAGCTCCGCCGCGAGCAGAAGCACCTCGCCGTCGTCACGGACGAGTTCGGCGGCACGCTCGGCGTCATCACGATGGAGGACGTGCTCGAGGAGCTCGTCGGCGACATCTGGGACGAGAAGGACGTGGTGGAAAACGAGGTCGTCACGCGGCCCGACGGCGGCTATGAGCTCGACGGCGCCATGACGCTCTCGGACTTTCTCGAGCTGCTCGACTGGAACGAGGACGCCCTCGACGACGCCGACAGCACCACCGTCGGCGGCTGGACGCTCGAGCGCTTCGGCACGTTCCCGAAGGTGGGCGACAGCTTCCGGTACGAAAACCTCACCGTCACGGTCCTCGCCATGGACGGCCGCCGCGTCGAGCGCGTGCTCGTGCAGCCAGACTCGGACGCGGACAAGGACAAGGACAAGGACGCATAACGCATTCCGGTCGATGATCCGGCCTGTGCAAATTTTGCACAGGCCGGATTTTTGCTTACTTGTGTGAGGCATCTTGTGCCCGGAGTGGGAAAATTTGCCCAAGCGGCGCAAGATGTGGCGATTTGTATCAGAAAACTGTTAGTGTGTGAAAGTTTTTGCACACGAAGAGGCATAAAGTTTCATTTTTCGCTTGAAATTTGCACAAATTGCAGGTATAATGAACGCATATTAAATCTTTGCAAGAGGAAAATTTCAAAAAGGAGAGAATCAACTATGAAGTTCAACAAAATCGTGGCGCTGGCGCTCGCCCTCGTCATGGTGTTTGCGCTGTGCGCCTGCGGCGGCGGCAATACCGACACCAAGACCGACGACACGGGTTCCGCTTCCAAGGTCGATACCAACACCGTCTCCGTCGGCGCGATCGTCATCGCCCGCGACGATGTCCCGACCGACGAGATCTATGCGTTCGTGTCCACCATCTTTGACAATCTCGACGCCATCACCGCTCAGCACGCCAAGGGCGGGGAGCTGAGCATCGAGGCTGCCGCCTCCGTCAAGGGCGTGCCGTATCACCCCGGCGCTGCCAAGTACTTTGAGGAGAAGGGCTTCAAGGTCGACGCGGTCAAGGAAGGCGCCGGCAACGGCACCGCTTCCGCGCTCAGCTTCGGCACCGGCGGCGAGTCCGGCACGTACTACGCCTTCGGCGGCGTGCTCGCTTCCTTCGTCTCCGGCAAGTCCAACTGCAAGGTCACGGCCCTCACCTCCGGCGGCTCTCAGGCCAACGTCGAGGATCTGACCAACGGCAACGTCCAGCTCGCGTTCGTGCAGAGCGACGTCATGAACTACGCCTACAACGGCCAGCGCCTGTTTGACAGCCCCGTCACCGGCTTCTCCGTCGTGGCTCAGCTGTATCAGGAGCAGGTGCAGATCGTCACCACCAACCCCGACATTAAGACCGTTGCCGACCTCGCCGGCAAGAAGGTCTCCATCGGCGCAGCCGGCTCGGGCGTGTACTTCAACGCCATTGACGTGCTCAGCGCTTACGACCTCAAGGAGTCTGACATCTCCGCCGTGTACCAGAGCTTCGGCGACAGCGCCGAGAGCCTGAAGGACGGCAAGATCGACGCCGCGTTCATCGTCGCCGGTGCGCCCACCACGGCCATCACCGACCTCGCCACCGCCGGCAGCGTCTACCTCGTCAGCCTCGACGACAGCCACGTGCAGTCCCTGCTGTCCGCGTCCCCGTACTACACCGCCGCCACCATCAAGGCCGGCACCTATTGATGCCTGAGGCGGTGATGCGCTGCATCCCGTAAACGTTCGCTACGGCGTCAGTACCCCTGACGCCGTAGCTTTTCCATCCTAACCGGAACGGAGGTTTCCCTCTATGTCTGACAACAAAAAGGCCGCGGACGCCGCGGCAAGCGCTTCGCTGCAGGAGGAAATGGACGCCGTCATGCGCAAGTATGACCGCGAATCCGCCACCCGCATCTGGGCGGGCAAGCCCAAGATCGTTATCTCCGTCGTCATGGCGCTGTTTTCGATCTACTGCATCTGGTCGACGCTGTTCAGCACGGCCGCGCTCGAGATCCGCCTGACCGCGTTCCTCGGGCTGATCGTCATCATGGGCTACCTGACCTACCCCGCCAGCAAGAAGCATGTGCACGCCAACCGCCTGCCGTGGTACGACATCGTCATCATGGTCATCGGCGCGGCTGCGTTTTTCTACTATTGCTTTAACTACTCCGTGCTCATCAAGACGCTCACCAGCGCCGCCAAGATGACGCCGTTTCTCATCGCCGTCGGCGTGGCCGGCATCCTCGTGCTGGCCGAGCTGTGCCGCCGCTGCGTCGGCCTGCCGATCCTCGTGGTCGTCGGCGCGCTGCTCGTGTACACGTTCGTGAGCATGCTCAACGCCGGGCAGACGTTCCAGCAGGTGCTCGGCCGCGTGATCTACACGCTCTTTTTCGGCACGTCCGGCGTGCTGAGCACGCCCGTGCAGGTGTGCGCGAAGTTCATCGCCGTGTTCATCATCTTCGGCGGCTTCCTTGAGCGCACCGGCATCGCCAGCTTCTTCATTGACGCAGCCAACGCCATCGCCGGCTGGACCTCCGGCGGCCCGGCCAAGGTCGCCGTTATCTCGTCCGCGCTGTGCGGCATGGTGTCCGGCTCGTCCGTCGGCAACACCGTCACCACCGGCTCGGTCACGATCCCGATGATGAAAAAGACCGGCTACAAGCCGGAGTTCGCCGGCGCCGTCGAGGCGGCGGCCTCCACCGGCGGCCAGATCATGCCGCCCATCATGGGCGCGGCCGCGTTCCTCATGGCCGAGTACATGGGTGTGACCTATGGTCAGGTCACACTCTGGGCGATCCTGCCTGCCGTGCTGTATTTCGGCGGCATCTTCATCTCCGTGCATCTCGAGGCCAAGAAGCTCGGCCTCAAGGGCATCCCGCGCTCGGAGCTGCCCCGCTTCAAGTACCTCATCCGCAACGTCTATCTGCTGCTGCCGCTCGTGTTCCTGATCTGGATGGTCACGGCGAACATCCGCTCGCTGCAGTTTTCCGCCGCGATCGCCATCCTGATCTCCATCGCCGTGAGCCTGGTCGGCACCATCTGTGACGCCTCGGCCGAGGTGCGGGAGACCAAGACCGGCAGCGTCGCCGGCATCACCGCCAAAAAGACCGGCCGCATGATCCTCGACTCGCTCGAGGCCGGCGGCAAGGGCAGCATCACCGTCGCCGTGGCCTGCGCCATGGCCGGCATGATCGCGGGCTGCATCACCGTTACGGGCCTGGCGTCCAAGCTCATCAGCGGCGTCATTGCGATCAGCAGCGCCATCCCGAACCCGACGCTCTCGCTGCTGCTGGCGCTCTTCCTGACGATGCTCTGCTGCATCGTGCTCGGCATGGGCGTGCCCACGACCGCCAACTACTGCATCATGGCCTCCACCTGCGCGCCGATCCTCATCACGCTCGGCATCCCGAAGGTCGCGGCCCACTTCTTCGTGTTCTACTTCGGCATCGTCGCCGATATCACGCCGCCGGTCGCGCTGGCGGCCTACGCCGGCTCCGCCATCGCCAAGTCCGACCCCATGAAGACCGGCATCAATGCCACGAAGCTCGCCATCGCGGCGTTCATCGTGCCGTACATCTTTGCGATGAACCCCTCCATGCTGCTCATGGATCAGGGCGTGCTCGCCGCCATTCAGGTCATCATCACGTCGTGCCTCGGCATCTTCGGCATCGCCGCCGCGCTCGAGGGCTATATCGTCACGCGCGCGCCCTGGTGGCAGCGCATCCTGCTCGCCGCCGGCGGCCTGTGCCTGATCGACCCGGAGTTCATGACCGACGTCGTCGGCGTCGCGGTCATCGTGGTCGTCATCGTGCTGCAGATCGTCCTGCGCAAGCACAGCAAGCCCGCCGCCGCGTAAAAAAACCGGAACCTTTCGCTCGGATGCACGTCAGAGTATCTGACGTGCATCTTTTTGCGCGCCGCGCGCCGCCCGGCCCAGGGGTTTACACACGCGGGCCGGCGGCGTATAATATTCCCGTGCGAAGATTCGGAAAGGAGCGATCTGCATGAAACGAAGCATCCCGGCGCTCGTGCTGGCGCTGGCGCTTGCGCTGTCTCTGGCCGCCTGCGGCCGCAGCGAGAAGACCGCCGCGTCCGCCCAGCCGACGGCTGCGGCCGACAAGGCGGGGAACATCACCCTCTGCCCGGCGTATGACGACGGCAAGGGCGGCTATTTTTCCGTCACGCTGCCGGCCAGCTGGGGCGACGATTACCTGACCGAATGCGGCGCCAACGACGGCGGCTATTACGTCGGCTTTTACGAAAAGACCGACTATAACAACGGTCTGGGCGGCTTTCTGTTCATGCTTGAGGTCTTTCCCACCGATTATGACTATACCGTGCTGCCGGAGTATCAGGCCATCTGCGGCCTGACCGTCGACGGCGCGAACTACAACCTCATTGCCGAGCTGCCGACCGACGTGCAGTTCGCCAACGAGAACGCCGACCTCTATCGCAGTATGTCCAACGACTTTTCGGCCATCCTCAAGAGCCTGACCTTCTCCAAGGGCGTCACGCGCACGGAGGTCACGGCGCCCACGCAGACGTCCGGCAGCGGGTCGTGAAAACGCAGTGCGTGCAAAAAACACCGTCTCCCATCCGGGAGACGGTGTTTTTTGTTGGATGCCGTGCGGTTCCTTCCGGTGGCGCCGGTGGGGCAGTGCGTGTCCCACGTTCACCTCATCCGTCGCGGCGGAACGCGCCGTCGGCATACGCATACACCACGCAGCCGAGCGCGGCGGCATCGGCCGCGTCGTGCGTGGCAAGCACGAGGGCCTTGTCTTTCGCCGCGTCCGCGATCAGCGCGGTCACACGCTGCCGCAGCGCCGCGTCCAGCCCGCGAAACGGCTCGTCGAGCAGCAGCACCGGCGCGTCATACGCCAGCGCGCGCGCAATGGCCACGCGCTGCTGCATGCCGCCGGAGAGCGCCGCGGGGTACTGGTCGCGCGCATCGCTCAGCTCCAGCCGCTCGAGCCACGCCAGCGCCTGCGGCATGGTCTGCGCCCGGTCGGAGAGCACGGCGTTGACGTTTTCCGCCGCCGTGCGCCACGGCAGCAGCCGCGGCTCCTGAAAGACGCAGGCCATGCGCCCCGGCGACACGCGCACCGTGCCGCCGTCCGGCGCGCGCAGCCCGGCGAGCACGCGCAGCAGCGTCGTCTTGCCGCAGCCGGACGGGCCCATGAGCGCGATGTGCCCACCGTCGGGCACGGTGAGATCGACGGCGCGCAGGACGGCACGGCCGTCATACGTCACGGTGAGGTCACGTGTTTCGATCATGCGCTGCCGCCTCCTTTCCCGCGCGGAGTGAGTGCGCGCAGCACCAGCCGCTCGAGCCCGACGCTGAGCAGGATGACCGCGAGCGTCCAGGCGAAGAGGTCGGTGGTCTGCAGGTACAGCTTCGATTCATAGATCATGCGGCCGATGGCGCTGTGCGGCACGGTGAGCACCTCGGCGGCGATGCCGGCCTTCCAGCCGAAGCCGAGGCCCGAGCGCAGCGCGGCCAGAAAGTGCGGCCGCACACTCGGCACATAGATCCGCCGCAGGACGCGCCCGCGCGGCCAGCCGTACACCCGCGCAAGCTCGAGCAGCGCGGGGTCGGCCGAGCGGATGCCGGTGCAGACGTTGCTCCACACGACGGGCAGCACCATGAGCAGCGCGATGAACACCGGCAGCCAGTCGCGCGCGATCCAGATGAGCGCGAGCACGACGAACGACGCCACCGGCGTGGACTTGACGACCGTCATGAGCGGGCGCAGCAGCGCGTCGGCGGTTTTCGATATCGTGCAGGCGGCGGCCAGCGCCACGCCGAGCACGACCGCCCCCGCCACGCCGAGCAGCACACGGCCGATGGACACGGCCGTGATGCGCCAGAACGCCCCGGTCGCGGCCAGCTCACACAGCCTGCGCACGACCGTCCACGGCGCGGGCAGCAGCAGCTCCCGGTGCACGAGCAGCGCCAGCGCCGCCCACACCGCCAGCCAGAATGCGAGCGTCAGCGCGCCGCGGGCAAAGCGCTTCATTTCAGGATGCAGTAGAAGTCATCGCCCGGCACCTCGCCGCCGATGCTCTGCGGGGCGACGGTGCTCAGCGCCGTGAGAAACTCCGTCAGCGCGGCCTGCATGTCCGCGCCGGACACGAAGCAGACGTTGCAGTTCGGGATGGCCTTGGCGGCCACGGCGGCCTTGGCGAAGATGCCGGCATCCTCGATCATCTGGCCGGCCTGGTCGGGCTCGGCCGTCAGGTACTCGATGGACGCCTGATACTCGGCCAGGAACGCCTTGACCTCGTTCGGGTGCTCATCGGCAAACGCCTTGCGCACGACGACGCAGCCCTGCACGAGGCTGCCGGCCGGGGCGACCTTGTCCCACTCGGCGGTCAGGTCGAGCGCGACGGTGAGGGCGGGGTTGGCCGCGCGGGCGATCGTGACCATCGGCTCCGGCAGCACGGCGATGTGCACCTCGCCGGAGGCGAGCGCCGTGTTGAGCTCCGCCGGCTGGGCATAGGTGTTGTCGATGGTGATGTCCGTGCCGACGGTCAGACCATTTTTCTCGCACAGGTACTGGAAGATGAACGTCGGGTTCTGCACGGGGACGCAGACGTTCTTGCCGCGCAGGTCGGCAAAGGACGTGATGTTCTCCGTGCCGTCGGTCACGACGTACAGCACGCCGCGCGTGTTGAGCGCGAGCACCTGCACGGCGCCGTCGGTCTTGTTGTAGAGCGCGGCGGCGGCGTTCGTCGGCAGGGCGGCGATGTCGGCCGTGCCGTTGACGAGCGCGGCGGTGGCGTTGCTCGGGTCGGTCTCGACGGTGAAGTTGTAGCTCAGCGCGGTCGTGCCGGCCTTGCTGTCGGACATGAGCTTGGCCATGCCGAAGCCGGTCGTGCCGTTGAGCGCGACGACGTTGACGGTCAGGTCCTTGTCGATGGCGGTGTCCGCGTCCTTCTGGCCGCAGGCGGCGAGGGCGAACACCATGATGACGGCAAGCAGCACCGCCGTGAGTTTGCGCAGATGGGTCATTGCAGATCTCTCCTTTTCGTGTAGCCGCCCGCCGGAAGAGACAAAAAATGCCATGCCCGGAAGGCATGGCGGTGCAGCAGTGCACGCACGCAGCCTTCCACCTCATGGGCGATTCGGTGTCAGATTCGGTGCGGGATCGGCGGCGGCCGGGCCGGAAGCACAGCTTGCGGCGCGGGCGCATAGTTTGCTGTAATTATGCCACGGAAAGGCAGGCGTGTCAAGCATTTGCACCGGAATTTCCAAAAGCTGCACACGGGCGGAAAAGTGTGCGGATTTGTGAAAAATTCTCGCAGTTTGTCGTTATCAAAACGACGGGACTGGGCATTGAAAATTTTTCATAGATATTGTATGATGGGAAGCAGGGAATCCTGCGTCCGGCCGGAATAGGAGCCGGCCGGTGCAAATTTGTTGGAAAGGGAACTGAAAAAATGGAACAGATCGATTACAAATTCATTGACCAGGTCCTCGCAGATCACGCCTGTGACGCCTCGCAGATCATTGCGATCATGCAGGACGTGCAGGGAAAATACCGTTATCTGCCGAAAGACGCGCTGCGCTACATCGCCAACAAGGTGGGCATCAGCGAGTCGAAGATCTACGGCGTGGCAACGTTTTATGAGAACTTCTCGCTCGACGTGAAGGGCAAGTACGTGCTCAAGGTCTGCCGCGGCACGGCGTGCCACGTGCGCAAGTCCGGCAACGTCCTGCAGGCGCTCTACGACGCGACCGGCCTGAGCGAGAGCAAGCCGACCTCGGACGACGGCCTGTTCACCATCGAGATCGTGTCGTGCCTCGGCGCGTGCGGTCTGAGCCCGGTCGTCATGGTCAACGACACGGTGCACCCGGCCATGACCCCCGACAAGGCCGTGGATCTCATCGAGGAGCTGCGCGAAAAGGAGGGTGCGTAATGCGTCAGAGAATCGAATCCCTGGAGCAGTTCCGCGCCCTGCAGGCCGACTACATGGCCGCGCGCGACGCGGAAAAACGTAAAATTCTCGTCTGCTGCGGCACGGGCTGTGTCGCCGGCGGCAACCTGAACGTCTACCACGAGCTCAAAAAGCGCATGGACGAGCTCGGCATCCCGTGCGAGGTGTCCCTGACCGAGCACCACGCCGACACCATCGGCCTGAAAAAGTCCGGCTGCCACGGCTTTTGCGAGATGGGCCCGCTGGTGCGCATCGAGCCGGAGGGCTGGCTGTACACGAAGTGCCAGGTCAGCGACGTGGAGGAGATCATCCAGAAGACCATCCTCGGCGGCGAATTCATCGAGCGCCTGGGCTATCACCAGAACGGTGAGCTGTATGAGCGCCAGGAAGACATCCCGTTTTACAAAAAGCAGACCCGCCGCGTGCTCGAGCACTGCGGCCACATCGACGCGGAATCCATCGAGGAGTACCTGTCCATCGGCGGCTACGGCGCGCTGGCCAAGGCCCTGTTCGAGATGCAGCCGGACGAGATCGTCCAGGCCGTGAGCGATTCCGGTCTGCGCGGCCGCGGCGGCGCGGGCTTCCCGACCGGGCGCAAGTGGGCGCAGGTCGCGGCACATACGGAAGAGCCCGTCAAGTACATCGTCTGCAACGGCGACGAGGGCGACCCCGGCGCTTTCATGGACCGCTCCTGCATGGAGGGCGACCCGCACAAGGTCATCGAGGGCATGATCGTCGCGGGCGTGGCCACCGGCTCGACCGAGGGCTACATCTATGTCCGCGCCGAGTACCCCATGGCCGTGCACCGGCTCACCGTCGCCATCGAGCAGGCCAAGGAGCTCGGCCTGCTGGGCGACAACATCCTCGGCAGCGGCTTCAACTTCCACATGCACATCAACTGCGGCGCAGGCGCGTTCGTCTGCGGCGAGGGCTCGGCCATGACCGCGTCCATCGAGGGCAACCGCGGCATGCCGCGCACGAAGCCCCCGCGCTCCGTCGACAAGGGCCTGTACGGCAAGCCCACCTGCCTGAACAACGTCGAGACGTTTGCCAACGTGCCCGACATCATCAAAAAGGGCGCGGACTGGTTCAAATCCGTCGGCACGGAGGGCAGCTCCGGCACGAAGGCCTTCGCCCTCACGGGCAACGTCGTCAACACCGGCCTGATCGAAGTGCCCATGGGCACGACGATGCGCGAGGTCGTGTACGACATCGGCGGCGGCATCAAAAACGGCAAAGCGTTCAAGGCCGTGCAGATCGGCGGCCCGTCCGGCGGCTGCCTGACCGAGGCGCACATGGATCTGCCCATGGACTTTGACTCGCTGAAAAAGGCCGGCGCGATCATCGGCTCCGGCGGCCTCGTCGTCATGGACGAGGACACGTGCATGGTGTCCATCGCGCAGTTTTTCATGAACTTCATCTGCAACGAGTCGTGCGGCAAGTGCACCCCGTGCCGCGAGGGCACGACCCGTATGCTCGACATTCTCACCCGGATCACGAAGGGCAACGGGAAACCCGGCGACATTGAGGAGCTGCGCTCCCTCGCCAAGATGATCCAGAACTCCTCCCTGTGCGGTCTCGGCAAAACAGCGCCGAACCCCGTGCTGTCCACGCTCGCCAACTTCGAGGACGAATACCGCGAGCATATCTTCGACAAGAAGTGCCGCACCGGCAGCTGCCGCAGCCTGACGACGTATGTCATCGACCCGGCCATCTGCAAGGGCTGCACGAAGTGCGCGCGCAACTGCCCGGCCGGCGCGATCACCGGCGAGCTGAAAAAGCCGCACCACATCGACACAGACAAATGCATCAAGTGCGGCACCTGCAAGACTGGCTGCCCGTTCGGTGCGATCAAGGAGGCGTGAACCATGGCTGAAGAAAAGAAAATGATCATCGACGGCGTGTCCTGCCCGTTCACGACCGAGCGCAATGTGCTGGAGGTCGCCCGCAACAACGGCATCGACATCCCCTCGCTTTGCTACTGTGAAAACCTGTCCATCTACGGCGGCTGCCGCCTGTGCCTCGTCGAGAACGACCGCGGCAAGATGGACGCCGCCTGCTCCATGCAGCCGCGCGACGGCATGGTCGTGAGCACCCATACCAAGCAGGTGCTCGACAGCCGCCGCACCACGCTGCAGCTGCTGATGAGCAGCCACCGGGCCGACTGCCTGACCTGCGACCAGAGCGGCCGCTGCAAGCTGCAGGAGTACGCCCGCCGCTACCACGTGGACGCGCACCGCTTCGAGCCCAACACCTACTGCACCGAGCCGATGGACCTCTCCTCGCCGAGCATCGTGCGCGACCCGAGCAAGTGCATCCTGTGCGGACTGTGCGTGCGCACCTGCGCTGAAATTCAAAACATCGGCGCGGTCGATTTCAGCGGCCGCGGCAAGAAGGCGCACATCTCCGCCGACTTCGGCAAGACCCTCAAGGATACCGACTGTGTCGGCTGCGGCCAGTGTGCCGCCGTGTGCCCGACCGGCGCGATCACGATCCGCAACGAGACCGAAAAGTTCTGGTCGATGCTGCAGGATCAGACCCGCAAGGTCGTCGTGCAGTACGCGCCGAGCGTGCGCGTCGGCATGGCCGAGCGCTTCGGCCTGCCCGCCAATGAGCCCTGCACCGGCAAGCTCGTCGCCGCGCTGCGCCGCCTCGGCGTCGACGTGGTGTACGACACGAACCTCACGGCCGACCTGACGATCATGGAGGAGTCGGCTGAATTCCTCGAGAAGGTCAAGACCGGCGCGAAGCTGCCGATGTTTACCTCCTGCTGCCCCGGCTGGATCCAGCACGTGGAGCACCGCCACCCGCACCTCATGCCCCAGGTGAGCACCTGCGGCAGCCCGATGGCGATGTTCGGCTCGCTCATCCGCAAGCAGTTTGCGGGCGAGAACGTCTACTCCGTGGCCATCATGCCCTGCACCGGCAAGAAGTTCGAGGCCGCGCGCCCCGAGCTGGAAAAGGACGGCGAGCGGCTCATCGACCTCGTCATCACGACGAGCGAGCTGTGCGACATGATCGAAGAGGCCGGCATCGACTTTGCCCACCTCCCGGACGAGGAGCCCGACGCCCGGATGAGGAGCCCGACGCCCCGCTCGGCGACTACACCGGCGCCGGCGTCATCTTCGGCGTGACCGGCGGCGTGACCGAGGCCGTCATCCGCCGCGTACTCGACGATGCCAGCCCCAACACCCTGCAGACCATTGCCGAGTGCGGCGTGCGCGGGCTCGAGGGCATCAAGGCCTTCACCGTCACGGCCGGCGACCTGACCATCCGCATCGCGGTGGCTAACGGTCTGGCGAATGCCGACAAGCTCATCGCCAAGGTCGAGTCCGGCGAGGAGCAGTTCGACTTCATCGAGGTCATGGCCTGCCCGAACGGCTGCATCGGCGGCGGCGGCCAGCCCCCCGCCTGCAACAAGCGCAAGGCTGAGCGCGCCGAGGCCATCTTCAAGGCAGACGAAGCCTGCGCCCTGCGCATCCCGCAGCAGAACCCCGACCTGGGCTATGTCTACGACACCCTGCTCCAGGGCCGCGCCCACGAGCTGCTGCACATCCACTACCCGGCCCACGGCCAGCACAGCTGACCCGCCGCAAGGCCAAGCCGGGGAAACCCCATCTGACCCGAAACGTGCATGGAAGGACCCTTCCATGCACGTTTTTTCGTTTTGCTGTCACGCGGCGCAGCACCGGCAGCGCTGATGACGCTTTTCCCTGTGCGGGACTGTGTGCCCTGGCCGTCCCCTCGAGGGGACGGCTGGAAAAAGCACCGTCTCCCGACTGGGAGACGGTGCTTTTGCGTTCTTTGCACACAATTTTTTTGCGTTCTTTGCGCGCGTTTTACTTCTTTTTCGCCGCGGCGGCTGTCCGTCGTCGTCTCGTCGCCCTCGAGCGAGATGGCGCGGCGCTGGCCCTCAAACTTGCCGGCGCAGAACGTGTCCGCTCAATCGAGGAGCTTCGGCAGGTTCTTGACCGGGTTACGGTTGAGGTAGTCAATGGCCTGCTCGACGCTGAATTTTTTGGTCTTGTCTGACAGCTGCATGAAAATTTCCTCCTTTGTGACGTTGCAAATGCACCTGTTGGCCCAATTTGCCTCTATCTTAGCATGCATTTTTTGCCGAAAAACGGTCAAAATGTGTCATGTGGGCGGTTTGGATGCAGGCTGTGACAAATGTCACAAAACGGCGGCCATGCCGCCGAGCAGGATGCCGAGGTTATCCGACCAGATATCGGGAAACTGACTGAGCGGCAGGGGATTTTCCCCGCTGCCCGCCTCGATCGTGAAGCCGGGGCGGCGGTAGTCCTGAATGAACCAGTCCTTATACCCCGCGTGGCCGGCGGCGTAGGGCGTGGCCGCGACGGCGTAGCCGCTCACGGCGGCAAACTGCCGGGCGATCGCTTCGCTTCCCGGTACGTCGTAGCCGTCATACTGCCAGTAGATGACGCGGCCCTGCGTGTGGTACGACAGGGTGAGCAGCGGGTCGAGCGCGCGGGTGAAGCCGTACATCGCCAGACTCTCGGGCGCGACGAGCGGCGCCGGGCCAACATAGTCGCGCGGGCCGNCCAACATAGTCGCGCGGGCCGGGGCGCGTGTAGCCCGCGGCGAATTTGATCTCGCGCGCGGTGCTCCATCCGGCGGGGTACTGGAGGTTGAGGTCGATGCCGCGGATGTTCGCCTTCCAGCCGGAGGGGAAGGGAATGTCGGGGTAGTTTTCAGCGAGCACCTTTGCCGCGGCGGTGGTCTCGGCATCGAGCGCGCCGGTCACAAGGTCGATGCCGTCCGGGTCCACGGCCGGGGCGAGCACGAGCGTGACCCTGGACAGCAGGTCGCGGATGTTCTGCCCCTCCATGTCGCCGCCGTCGCCGAGGCGGGCGCATAGCTGCTCGCAGAACGTGAGCAGCAGCGGCGTCGTGATCCACTCGTTGGCGTGGTGCGCGGCGTTGTAAAACACAAGCTTCGGCCCGCTGCCGAGCGTCAGATACCACAGCGGGCGGCCGAGCACGCTGCGGCCGAACTCTCCGACCGCGAGCATGGGATAGCGCGCGGCCAGCCCGCGCACGACGTACCCGATGAGCGCCGAGGAATAGGGAATGTCCGCCGGCGTGACGGAAAACGGCAGCGGGATCGTCAGCGCCCGGCCGAGCGGCAGGCGCTCGGGGTCGAGGTAGGGATTGGCGAGCGCGATGGCGTCCACGCTCGTGCCGTACTGCCGCGCGAGGGCGGAAAACGTGTCGCCCGCGCGGATGGTGCGCGTGACGAAGCCGGTGTAGTACGGCAGCAGTGCGCGGTGCGTCCGCGCGCCCGCGATGCCGTCCGGCGTGAGGGCGCTGGCTGCCTGAAACGCGCGCACGGCCGCCGCCGTCTGTGCGCCGAAGATGCCGTCGAGCGCGCCCGGCGTCTGTCCCGCGCGCTGCAGGCCCAGCTGCAGCAGCGACACGAGCGCCTGCAGCAGCGACACGAGCGCGCCGCGGTCGCCCTGTTTTAAGGTTTGCGTCATGAAAATGCCTCCGATGCATCGAATTACCAAAACTGGCTCCGTACATCGTATGCACGCCGCCGCAGGCATTTGCGCCCCGGCAGGCAATCGAGCAAGAATGTTCCGCCGCTATTTTGTCCGAAACCCGGCATACTGATACTGCACGCGCAAAGGGGGGATTTTTTGCGGAAACAACCACATTTTTTGCGCCGGTTTGCCGTCACGGCGGCGGTCGCGCTCGCGCTGTGCGCGGGCGTGTCGGCGCAGGCGGCGTCGCTCGTGCCGCTCGGCCGGGCCGTCGGCATTCAGATGACGACGGCGGGCGTGCTCGTGGCGGATCTCGCCGAGGTGGACACGCCCGGCGGCAAGGCCACGCCCGCCAAGGACGCGGGGCTGCTGCCCGGTGACGTGATCTGCCGCATCGACGGCCGGGACATCGCGTCCTCGGCGGACTTTCTCGCCGCCATGGACGCGGCGGGGGACACCATGTCCGTGACCGTGCTGCGCGGCGGCGCGGAGGTCACGGCGACGGTCACGCCCGCNNNCGACGGTCACGCCCGCCGTCACGGCCGACGGCACGCGGCAGCTCGGGCTCTGGCTGCGCGACGGGGTGACGGGCGTCGGCACGCTCACGTACTATGACCCGGCCACGGGGCGCTACGGCGCGCTCGGCCACGGCATCTCGGACGAGACGAGCGGCGTGCTCATGCCGCTGCGCGACGGCAGCGTGCTCTCGGCCGTCATCGCGGACGCGCGCCCCGGCGGCCACGGCACGGCCGGGGAGCTCGTCGGCAGCTTCGATCCCGGCAACCGCATCGGCGGCATCGAGCGCAACTGCCTGTTTGGCATTTTCGGCACGCTGGACGCGCCGCCGGACGGGAACGCGGTCGAGACGGCATCCGCCGACGCGGTGAAAACCGGCGGCGCGACCATCCTGTCCACGGTCGCGGGCGAGGACGTGCGGGCGTACACGGTGGACATCAGCCGGGTGTATCATGACGGCGGGTGCACGCGCTTTCTCATCACCGTCACCGACCCGGACCTGCTGGCCGCGACCGGCGGCATCGTGCAGGGCATGAGCGGCAGCCCTATTTTGCAGGACGGCAGGCTCATCGGCGCGGTGACGCACGTGCTGCTCGCAGACCCCGCCAAGGGCTACGGCGTGAGCATCGACGATATGCTCGCGGCGTCGGCGGCGCAGGACAAGGCAGCGTAAGACAACACATTCTGGATGCGTGCGGGCGCGCCGGGCACTGCCCGGCGCGCTTTGCTGCGCGGGGCGTGACTGGCCGCACGGCTTGACATATTGGCCAAATGTGGTATTCTGTTTTTATTCATTTTGCCCGGTGCGGCCGGGCCGCGGAAAGAGAGGCGCAGCATGAAATACGCATTTGACAACGCAAACCTTCTCGACGGCACGAAGGATATGTGCGTACAGCCCGGCCTGTGCGTGCTCACGGACGGCGAGACGATCACGGATATCGTGCCGGCCGGCACTGCCCCGGCGGGGTACACACGCATCGACCTGCGCGGGCGCTATCTGCTGCCCGGACTCATCAACATGCACGTGCATCTGGCCGGCAGCGGCAAGATCCAGAAAAAGCAGCGCGACAACGAAAAGCTCGTGCGCCGCATCCTCGGAAATCCCGTCGCGCGCGCCGTGGCCTACCGCATGGTGTGCGCATTTGCGCGCGACGAGCTGCTCGGCGGCGTGACGACGATCCGCACCGTCGGCGGGCTGAGCACGTTCGACACGCGCCTGCGCGACGAGATCCGCGCCGGCCGCCGCGTCGGCCCGCGCATCCTCGCCGCCAACGAGGGCATCTCCGTGCCCGGCGGGCACATGGCGGGGTCGGTCGCCATCGCGGCCGAGACGATCGACCAGGCGCTGGCGCAGGTGGACGCCGTGCACGCGCAGGGCGCCGACCTCGTGAAGCTGATGATCACCGGCGGCGTCATGGACGCCAAGGAGCGCGGCGTGCCCGGCGAGCTGAAGATGCCGCCCGAGATGGTGCGTGCCGTGTGCGAGCGGGCGCATGCGCTCGGCTACACCGTGGCGGCGCATACCGAGTCGCCCGAGGGCGTGCGCGTGGCGCTGGAAAACGGCGTGGACTCCATCGAGCACGGCGCAAAGCCGGACGACGAGATCCTGCGTCTGTTTCACGAGCGGGGGGCATTTTTGTGCGTGACGCTCTCGCCCGCGCTGCCGTACGCGCTCTTTGACCGCTCGGTCACGCACCTGACCGAGGTCGAGCAGTTCAACGGCAACGTGGTCATGGAGGGCATGATCGCGTGTGCGAAGGCCGCGCTCGCGCACGACATTCCCATCGCGCTCGGCAACGACGTCGGCTGCCAGTGGGTCGCGCAGTACGACTTCTGGCGCGAGCTGTGCTATTTCCACAAATATGCCGGCGCGTCCAACGCCTGCGCGCTGTACTGCGCCACCGGGCAGAGTGCGCGGCTGGCGGGGCTCGGCGATGTGACCGGTACGCTCGCTCCCGGCATGAGCGCGGACATGATCGTCGCGGCCGAAAACCCGCTCGACGATCTGCGTGTGCTGCGCACGCTCGACATGGTCGTCGCGCGCGGCCGGGTCATCGACCGGCCGAAGGCGAAACGCAACGCCCGGCTCGACGCCGGGCTTGACCCCCTGCTCGCCTGAGCGGGACACTCTATATTAAAACCAGGTGATACTATGAAAGCGCTTTCCCAGCCGCTGTTCGCCTCCCTGCGTGGGTACGACCGGGCGCAGCTCGGGCCGGATCTGTTCTCCGGCGTGCTCATCGCGCTGCTGTCCATCCCGATCTCGATGGGCTATGCTCAGCTGGCCGGCCTGCCGCCGGTCTACGGGCTGTACGGGTCGCTGGTGCCGATTCTGCTGTTTGCGATGCTCAGCACGACGCGGGAGTTCATCTTCGGCGTCGACGCCGCGCCGGCCGCCATGATCGGCGCGGTGCTCACGTCGCTCGGCGTCACGCCCGGCGGCGCGGAGGCCATGCGCATCGTGCCGGTGCTGACGCTGTACGTCGCGCTGTGGCTGGCCGTGTTCGCACTCGTGCACGCGGACAAGGCCGTCGATTACATCTCCGAGCCCGTCATGGGCGGGTTCATCAGCGGCGTCTGCTGCGAGATTATCCTCATGCAGGTGCCAAAATTGCTCGGCTCCGGCACCGGCACGGGCGAGCTGTTCGAGCTGCTGGGGCACGTTTTTGACGCAGCGAAAGTCATCAACTGGCCCACCGCCGCGCTCGGCTTCGGGACGCTGGCGATCCTGCTCATCGCGCCGCGCAAGTGGCCGAAGGTGCCGTGGGTGCTCGTGATGATGGTAGCCGGCGGGCTGCTCGGCGCGTTCGCCCCGCTGGACGACTGGGGCGTGGCGCTGCTGGCCGCCGTGCCGCGCGGCCTGCCGAAGGTCGTGCTGCCGGACCTCACCGCGCTGCCGTTTACCCAGGCGCTCGTGGCGACGCTGCCGGTCGCGGCCGTCATTCTGGCCGAGACGCTGCTGGCTTCGTCCGGCACGGCGCAGAAAAACGGCTACCGCCTCAACGGCCCCNNACCGCCTCAACGGCCGCCGCGAGATCGTGACGTATGCCGTGGGCAACGTCGCCGCTGGGCTCGTCGGCTGCTGCGTCGTGTCGGGCAGCGTGTCGCGCACGGCCGTCAACGAGCGCAACGGCGGCAGGACGCAGCTCGTGTCCGTCATGGCGAGCGTGACCATGCTCGTCGTTCTGCTCGTCGCCACGCCGCTCATCCGCTTTCTGCCCGTGCCGGTGCTGACGGCCATCGTCGTCAACGCGCTCATCGGGGCGACGGAGTTCGGCATCGCGCGGCGGCTCTGGCGCGTCAACCGCGTGGAGCTCGGCATCTTCACCGGGGCGTTTTTCGGCGTGCTGCTGCTCGGCGCGATCAAGGGCGTGCTCGTGGGCATGGTGCTGTCGTTCATCGACGTGCTCATGCGCGCGGCAGCGCCCCAGCGCACCTTCCTCGGCACGCTGCCGGGCAAGGCCGGGTTTTTCCCGATCGACCGCGTCAGCGGCGTGCAGGCGCTGCCGCACATCGTGCTCTACCGCTTCAGCGGCAGCCTGTTTTTCGCCAACATCCGCCGCTTTCAGGAGGACATCGAGGGCGCGGTGCAGCCCGATACGCAGGCCGTCATCGTCGATGGCAGCGCCATCGTGAGCGTGGACATCACGGCGTGCGACCGGCTCGTCATGCTCAACCGCAAGCTGCGCGCGCAGGGCGTGCGCTTTTACCTGACCGAGCACATCGGCGAGGTCAACGACCAGCTGCGGCACTTCGAGGCCGGGGAGCTGATCGAATCCGGCGCGGTGCGCCGCACGATCCAGGGCGCGCTGCGCGATGCCGACGCGGCCGTCGACATCGGCGGGGCGCAGCAGCGCATCCCCGACAACATGGACGATATCCGCCAGCTGCAGGAGCTCGAGTGGCTCTACGGCGCGGACGCCGAGGTGCAGATCGAGCGCAACGTGCAGCTCCTGCTCGCGCGCATGCGCACAACAGAGGACAAGGACGCGCGCCGCACGATGCTCGAGCATTTCCTCAACGAGGACTTTCACTTCGGCAGCATCGACACCGACGAGGTGCTGCTGCACCTCGAGGGCCACACGGACGAGCTGGCCGCGCTGCTCGGCAACTCCGAGGACGATGTGTTTACCGACCTCGAGGTCGAGCGCGACAGCCTCATCGACCGCGTCGAGCAGGAGCACCCCGAGTTCGTCGAGCACGTGCGCGAGCGGCGCGACCACTTCGACCACGATTTCCGCGCAAATCATCCCACGAGCGCGGCGCGCATCGAGGCCCGCCGGACGCAGCTGCACGCGCGCATCGAGCACGAGCGCGCCGAACGCAGCGCTCGCCGCGCCCAGCATCAGGCGGAGCTGTCCGAGCGGCACGCCGAGCACATGGCCGCGCATCAGGAGCGGCACGAGCAGCACGCCACCGAGCAGCAGCTGCGCCATGAGCAGCAGCTCGAGGCGCGCCTGCGCCGTCAGGCGGAGAAGCAGGTGGCGCGCGAGCAGCGGCAGGCGGCGGAGCTGGCCCGCAAGGCGCAGCACGCGGCCGAGAAGGCCCAGCGCCACGCGCAGCACGCGGCGGAGCGCGCGCAGCGGCAGGCCGATCATCTGGAAGAAAAAGCGCAGCGCCACGCCGACCATGCGGACGAGCGTACGCAGCGCCATGCCGAGCGCGCGGATGCCCGCGGCCACCGCGAGGACGACCGGGACTGAGCGCGCGGCAGCGGAATACGGAAGGAAACCGGAAGGGGCGGATGCTCCTTCCGGTTTTTGCTGTGTGTGCGGATCGCAGGGCGGGGTGTCTCGGTGTAAGGGGAGGCGGCACGGCGCTTTGCGCCGCGACGGAGGGGTTGCAGATACGCGGCTGGTACAAAACTGAGCGGGTCGATCCCTCAGTCAGCCTGACGGCTGCCGGCTCCCTTTACACAAGGGGGCCAAGGGCGCATACAGGCGGCAGTTTTCGGGCTTTGCCGTGCGCAGCGGGTCGGCCGCTGTCACGGTGACAAGACACGTGTCGGAATATTGGTTTACATAACACATATATGCATTCGACACATTCTGTCTGTCGAACGCAGGCGAGATATTGCGGTTTACTTCGAAAAATTGTACCTTTCGACGGTTATGATCGGATTATGTCAACAGAAAACTAGAGCAATTCGCCAAAAATCACATTGTTCTTCCATTCCAGATATGGTAAAATATCCTCGCAAGACAGGGGAAACGAGCGATTTGGCAGAGAGCTGACCGCAAGCCTGAATTTTTGCGGAGGAGAATGTTATGGAAACGAAAATCAGTGTTCTGCTGGCTGATCCCGGCGAACAGTACCGCGCGGCCTATTCCAAGGCCATCGGCCAGGAGACGGACATGGAACTGGTCGCCCAGACGGACAATGGGCTGCGCGCGGAAGAACTCATCACCAAATTCCAGCCCGACGTCGTGGTGCTCGACCTCGTGCTGCCGAATCTGGACGGCCTGTCCCTGCTGACGCATCTGCGGGCGAAAAACGCATCGTCGCGCGTGATCGTCACCTCCGCGATCTGCAACGATCAGGTGCTGATGGAGTGTGCGGAGCTCGGCACGACGTACTTTATGCAAAAGCCGTTTGACCCGCCGCTGCTCGTGCAGCGCATCCGCCAGACGGCCCGGCCGCGCCAGCGCACCGGCGGCGCGGGCACGCAGCTCGCCGCGGCAGAGCCCGAGCCCTCGCTCGAGAGCGTCGTCACCGACGTCATCCACGAGATCGGCGTGCCCGCGCACATCAAGGGCTACCAGTACCTGCGCGAGGCGATCTTGCTGACCATCGACGACATGGACATCATCAACTCCGTGACGAAGGTGCTCTATCCCGAGGTCGCGCGCAAGTTCAACACGACGCCCTCGCGCGTCGAGTGCGCCATCCGGCACGCGATCGAGGTCGCGTGGGATCGCGGCGATATCGAGACGCTGCAGAAGTTTTTCGGCTACACAGTCTCGAACATCAAGGGCAAGCCGACGAATTCGGAGTTCATCGCCATGATCGCCGACTGCCTGAGCCTGCGGCAGAAGCAGGCGAGCGTGCACTGAATGCGCAGCAGGAGAAAAAGAGGATGCAGAAAGCCCCCGGACATTTCGTCCGAGGGCTTTCTGCATGGATCTCATTCGAGGCGGGCCTTGCCCCCGCGGCTTCGGCGGCGGGCTGTGCCGCCCGACTACAGCAAAGCCCCCGGACGAAATGTCCGGGGGCTTGCTGTGCGATTGGGGGAAAACTTTGCGGGGGAGACTTGCGGGGGCAAAGCTTTATGCGCTGCGCCTGCTCAGCCGAACAGGGCGAGGAAATCATCGAGATTGCGGTAGCTGCCGCCCTGCGGCGTCAGATCCGGCGCGGAGGCGTAGGCGCTGCCCGGCGTGGCCGTGACGGCGAGGGTGGCCGAATCGACTTGCGTGCGCAGCGTGATCTGGCTCGGCGTGAGCGAGATGTACAGCGGCGACGCCGCGATGTTTGCCGTGATGTTCAGCGCCCCGTCGGCATAGCCGAACGCGGAGATCGCACCGACGACATTCGCAAACGACAGGTGCTCGAAGAAGTAGGTGTAGGCCTCGATGGCGTTCTGCACGGTCTGACGGTCGACGCCCGGCGTGATGGTGAGCACGGCGTAGAGCGCCCGCTCGAGCGAGTTCATGGACGCCTCGACATGGTGCCAGCCGTAGTCGATATAGACGCGGTTGTTCCAGAACGTGACGGTCAGGTCGCGGCCGAGGATCTGCGACACGGCGCGCGCTGCGACGGGCTTGCCGAGCGAGAGCACGACGTCGGTATCGAGGCTGTAGCCGTTGACGGACACGGTCGCGTCCATGCCCATGGCCTGCGCGCCGACATAGCGCTCGAGCACGGGGGCGAAGGGCTGCAGCTGCGAGAGGGTGACATAATTGCCGTTCGTGGGATGCAGCGTGGTGGCGGAGCCGGACGTGCCGGTGATCGTCACACGCACCGTCCAGCCCGAGGCCGTGACGGTCACGCTGTTGGCCGAGAGCGCGGCGGAGACGGCGTTGCCCGCGATGTTGAGCTGCGCGTGCAGCGCGTTATTCGACCACGCGAGGTCCTGAATGCTGTTCACGGCGGACTGCGGCGTGAGCTCGCGGAAAAACTGCGCGTAGGCATTGCCGGCGGCAGCGGCGTCGCCCGCGCCGGCGAGCTTTCCCGCCCAGGCGACGAGGTCTTTGATCTCGCTGCCCGTGCCGCTGACGTGGATATTCCCGGCCGAGACGTACACCGTGCTGCCGATGTACTCGGCCGTGACGGTCACGCCGTCGACCGTGGTGGTGAGCGCGGCGTCATAGCCGCCGGAGGTGCGGGTCACGGTGGCCGTGCCCGAGAGGCTCAGCGGCCCGCTGAGCGTGACGTTGAAGGTCGCGGTTTTGGCGGTCGCCGCGTCCATGAGGGGGCTCACGAGGCTCAGCG
This sequence comes from Firmicutes bacterium CAG:103, assembly GCA_000432375.1. Taxonomy (GTDB): domain Bacteria; phylum Bacillota; class Clostridia; order Oscillospirales; family Oscillospiraceae; genus CAG-103. The sequence goes on along the minus strand of HF985789.1, from coordinate 4,746 downwards.
CGCCGGTCAGGTCGGTGTAGCCGCTGAGCGACTGCACCTGGAAGCCGCCGTAGTACGGCGTGGCGGTGACGTGCATGCGCGCGCCGCCGAAGTTGAGCGCCACGTCCGCGCGCGTCAGGCGCAGGGCGTCCGGGTCGGTGAGCAGGACGGTGCCGGAGATCATCGGGTCGTTGAGCCGGATGGTCATGCCGGTGTCGGTTTGCTGCATGGCGACGTTTTTCGTCAGCGCGGTCATGCCGGCCGCGTCGAGCGAGATGTTCGGGATCTGCACGCCGAGGTAGCCCGCGACCGTGCGCGCCGCGTCGATCGTGTCGGACGCGCGCAGGACGATCTTCTGGCTGCCGAAGGCGACGTACACGCGCTCGTTGCTGTAGGCGGCGAAGAGGTCGACGCCCGCGACGTTGCCGCGCACCTGGAAGGTGGTCTGGTCAATGTCCACGTGCGCCGTCAGGCCGTAGGACTGGCCGTTGGCCGTGACGGTGAGGCTGTAGTTCGGCGTGCGGCGGAAGAAGTCGCGCACGATGGCCTGCGTGTCCTGTCCGCCGTCGGAGAGCTTGCCGAGGTTGTTGGGGTCGTATTCCGTCTCGAGGTAGTGCTGGAACTCGGTCTGGTCGTCGGTCACGGCGCCGAAGTCCGTGAACACCTCGGTGAGCGTGCTCGTGCAGTTGAGGCTGCCGAGGCCGGACATGGACACGGCGTAGCTCTCCACGGTGTCCATCTGCAGCAGATCCCAGTTGGCGTCAATGGTCCAGACCATGTGCACGGCCGAAAATTCGGGGCTTTTCGACGCGCCGCTGTAGGTGCGCACCTGGTGGCGGTAATACGCGCTCGCGCCGGACGGCTCGAGGTCGAAGGTGAGGGTGTAGGTGCCGTCGTCGTTGGCGGTCATGGTGGGGTTGAGCACCGTGTCGCGGCTGATGACGTAGTTGCTGAGGTTGCGCGGGTCCTGCCCATAGGCGTCCTCGTAGTCCTGCTGCGAGATGGCCACGATCTGGTCGCTCCAGGTAGCGGTGTCGCCGCTGATGGAATCGGCCTTGCGCACGAGGATCGCCCCGTCCTTGAAGTACTTCTGCTCGCCGAGCTTGACGAACATGCTCGTGCTGATGGCCTCGGTAAAGACGCTGTCGCTCGTGACGACGCGCACGTTGTGCACGGCCTGGTTGTAGTCGATGAAGCCGACCTTTGCCTTCGTCTGGCCGGTCGTCTCGGAGCGGTAGGTCTCCTGATCCATGACGCCGGTCGTAATGTAGATATTGTCCTCCGCGGTCTGGCCGGAGGGGTCGCCGTCCGGGCGGGAGAGCGTC
>HF985789.1:0-3427 GCA_000432375.1 Firmicutes bacterium CAG:103 | reverse complement strand
TCGTGCTCGCGCCGCCGGCGCCGTCATCGTCGCCGACGCCGGCCGCGCCGGGAATGATGATCGCCGCCGCGATCGCCAGCGCCAGCAGCGCGCCGCCGATGACATAGGTGCGCTTGCCGTGCTTGCGGCGTGTCGGGCGCGCGGCGCTCTCCGAGGGCACCAGCTCGCTGTCGGCGATGTCCGGCGCGGCCTCGTCCGCCGTCGGCTTGCGCCGCCAGGTCGGCAGATGGAAGGTCTGTTTGCTCATGATATCCGTCTCCCTTGCAGGTGATGTCTGACGTGCATATCGTCAGGAAAATCACATTTCTTCATGACTTCATTATACGGCAGGGACTTTTCAAATGCATCCTCCGCGCGCGCGAGCGGTAGAAACGTTGGGAGAAGGCGATTCTACCGACGGGAGAATGACAGGATTTGGGCAAAACACGCCTCTTGCGGCCGAACGCCCGGCGTGGTATACTCATAGCATGGATGATGTGAGAGGCGCGCTCGCCGCCAACCTTGCCGAGCTGAGAAAAGAAGAAAACCTGACCCAGGCCGAGTTTGCCGCGCAGTTCAATTACTCCGACAAGGCCGTGTCCAAGTGGGAGCGGGGCGATTCCCTGCCCGACGTCGTGATGCTCAAGACCATCGCCGACCTTTACGGTCTGCGCGTGGACGATCTGCTGACGGACGGCGGCGTGGCGGCCGCATACGCCGCAGCGACGGAGTCCGGCGGCGAAAAGCAGCACGACGCCTACCTCATGTCGAAGGTGCTCATCGCCGCCATGTGGGTGACGATGGTGTGGGTCGTCGCGGTCGTCGTGTTTTTGTATTCGCAGTTCAGCATCGGCAAGATGTACTGGATGGCGTTCGTGTGGGCGGTGCCGGTGTCGTTCGCCGTGGCGTTCCTCTTCTCCCGCCACTGGGAGGGGGAGACGACGCTGCAGTGCGTGTTTTCGTCCCTGTTCGTGTGGAGCACGATCACGGCGTTTTATTTTCAGTACCTGCAGTATAACATCTGGGCCGTGTTCTTTGTCGGCGTCCCGGTGCAGATCGCGCTCATCCTCGGCACGAAGCTCCACCGCGCCGGCGTGCACTGGCTGCGCCGGTGAAAAAACCGAAAATACCGCTTGACGGCCGGCCGCGCACGTGCTATACTCCCTCCTAATGACAGGCCGAAAGGCCGGGCGGCGTCCGCGCCGCAGCAGACAGGATATCACCGCGTCTGTGGGACTCATATGCCCCACAGGCGCTTTTTTTGTGCGAAAGGAGTCTTTTTATGCGTACACGCACTTCCACCGCGCCCGATGACGCCAAGCGCGTGACCATGCAGGTGTCCACCGTCGGCATCGTGTGCAATGCGGCCCTGACGGTGTTCAAGCTCGTCGCCGGCATCGTGGCGCACTCGTCGGCCATAGTGGCCGATGCCGTGCACTCGGCGTCCGACATTCTCGGTTCGCTGATCGTGATGATCGGCGCGGTCTTTTCCCACAAGGCGGCCGACGCCAGCCACCCCTACGGGCACGAAAAGCTCGAGTGCATCGCGTCCATCCTGCTGGGCAACATCCTCGTGCTCGTCGGCGCAGCCATCGGCTACGCGGGCGTGATGAAGATCGTCCGCGGCGAGACGCTGGCTGCCCCCGGCGTGCTCGCGCTCATCGCGGCGGTCGTGTCCATCGGCGTGAAAGAGGGGCTGTACTGGTACACGATCGCGGCGGCCAAACGCATCCGCTCCGTGTCGCTCAAGGCCGAGGCGTGGCACCACCGGTCCGACGCGCTGTCGTCCATCGGCAGCTTTGCGGGCGTGCTCGGCGCGCGGCTCGGCGTGCCCATCCTCGACCCCATCGCGTCGATCGTCATCTGCCTGTTCATCTTCAAGGTGGCCTACGGCATCTTCCACGAGAGCATCGACCGGCTCGTCGACCGGGCGTGCGACCCGGACACCGTCGCCGCCATGCGCGAGACGATGCAGCACACCCCCGGCGTCGTGCGCGTGGACGATATCAAGACGCGGCTGTTTGGCAGCCGGACGTATGTCGACGCCGAGATCGCGGTCGACGGCGCGCTGCCGCTGCGGGACGCGCACGTCATCGCTGAGGCCGTGCACCACGAGCTGGAGCGCGACTACCCGGACGTCAAGCACTGCACCGTGCACGTCAACCCGGCGTGACGCGGGCGGGAAAAGGGAAAAAACGTGCGAAGGGCCGCCCGAAAGGGCGGCCCTTTTTGCGCGCGCGGCAGACGACAGAATGTCGTTTTCTTCGCGCGGAAAGCGCGGGAAAAGCGCGCTAAGAACGTGCCAAGAGCGCGCTAAGAAACCGCTAAGAAATATTTTGAGGCCCTTTTGTCGACATGAAATCGTGCATCCGCGCGGATTCGACACGGGCGGCGATGAGCGGTTTACATAACGCCTGACGTGCGAACGAAAAAGCCTGCGGCCGCAAGGGCTTGCGCGCATGACGGCAGAGGGTGCGCGGGGGCGCGCATGGCGGGCGGCGGGGCGGCGCTGTCGCGGGTGTCGTCACGCGGACGTCTCGCGGCACCGTACCCAACCGTACCGTACAGTACCGTACCATACTGTGTCTTACCTTACAGCAGGAACATACGGCAAAGCATATCTTACCCTGTCTCTCTCAAAGAAAGCCAGGGGGAAAGAAAGCCGCTGTGGGAAACCGGCGAAAATGTGGAAAACTCTGTGGAAAACTTGTTGCAAGGCGCTCAGACCGCTGCGGGCGGGCGCGGGCGCGGCTGAGCATGGGGCAGTGCCGACAGGGGGGATGTGCGGGTGCGGCAGGGGCTTTTGGTCGGGCCCAGTCTGGAGCGTGCTTTCGGCCGGTGCGGGTGTGGTGGACGCTTTTGGCTGGCGCGTTGTGGCGGCCGTGCGGTGCGGGACGCGGGTGCAGCGCAGGGCGCGCTGGCTGGCTTTCTTGCTGAGAGAAAAAATGCTTGACAAGTTATGCAAAAGCATACTAAACTGGAAACAGGGGATCACGCAGGCGGCGGCCGGAGACGGACTTCGGCATCGCCCGCACCGCCGGTCATGCAGCGTATATCCCACGTCCACCTCATCCGTCGCGGCGACTTCGGTCATGTGCTGTGCGTCCGACGCGCGCCTTACCGGCGCTGCCCTCCGCAAAACGGAGACGAAAAACTCCGCCCCGCATCGAACCGATGCTGGGCGGAGTTTTGTGACAGCAGCCGCGCAGGCGCGGCGGCCTTTCTGTGGGCTTTCCGGCTGCCTTTTCGCAGCCATTCCTATGTGCCTGCGGCCACCGTGCAGCCTTTCTCACGCGGCCTTCGCGGTCTTGCCCGCGCGCCACGCCTCGAACCGGGTGCGCATATGGTCGTTCAGGCGGCAGAACGCCTTCATCACCGGCCACGACAGCAGGCCGAACACGATGAGGATGAGCGCGCTCTGCAGATTGAGCTCCTGCAGGCTGAAGAG
>HF985788.1:25966-35494 GCA_000432375.1 Firmicutes bacterium CAG:103 | reverse complement strand
CTCGCTGAAGCCATAGCCAATGAGATACCACTTCACGTCAAGGCTGTCCGCCATCAGACGGCGGCAGATATCCGGCACATTGTCGAAATTCTTCGCCTCGCAGAAGCGGCCGACGGAGAGGAGGGTCTTTGCACCGCCGGACGGCAAATCCGTCTGCGGCGCTGCCGCCTGCTTGCAGATCAGTTCTTTCGGCAGAATATTTTCTATTGTCTGCACCTTTCCTGCAAGTTCAGGAAAGACGGCTTGAAAGCCTCTGGACGCCTGCTCGGACACACCGCAGATGGCATCGTACCCCTCCCACATGGCAAGCTCCGCCGCGCGGTCAAAAGACAGCGCCGTGTAGTCCGTGTGAATCCACGCCGCATATTTTTCCGCCTTTACGCGCTGCCGCGCAAAATAGTGCGGCGTCAGGAAGCTGATAGCCAGGTCATAAGTCTTGCCAGAGATTTGCGGCATCACCGGCAGGGTATACTTATGGCTGTAAGTCAGCGCGGTCACCGAGGGCTTGGCGCTGGGATCTTTTCGGTCGAAGCGTCCCGCGGCAAGCTTGCCCTCCAGCCGCCCGCATAGCACGCCCAGCTGCCCACTCTTGACGAGTGATGCCATGGGCACTGCCAGCGAGGCATACTGCTGGATTTCCGGCAGGAGATTGGCCTTGGGGTTCAGGTACGGCATCAGCCCGCCGCTGTGCCGCATCAAAAAGAGATCCACGTCATAGCGGTCATAGTCGATGGCGTCGAGCAGCCCCAGCAGGCTGCGCTCCACGCCCCCAAGCTCCATGGCTTGGGAGAAGATGAGGATGGATGGGTTCATACGGAAGCCTTTCTCCTGATATACCCCGTCAGCAGCCATCCCGCCGGCGTACACAGCACTGTCAGCAGCTTTTTTGGAGATTCCCTGATATAGTTCCGATTCCCTGCGATCTGGCTGCTGGAGCAGTAATGGATGCAGTCCATCACCAGGCGCTTAAAAGACTCCGGGTATTGCATCTTCACCGTGCGCCAGAAAGCAAAGCCCTTTGGGTTTCGCAGATATTGCCGGAGTATGTTGTTGCTCGAGCCGTCCGGCTGGTACTCCACATTACATAGTACCTCGTCCAGCACCGCAAGCTTATAGTCCTGATCAATCAAAAGATACTTGTAGGCAAGGCTGACATATTTTTCGCCCTCGAACACAGGATACTCCGGATAGGCATTGATCACATCCGTGCGGTAGACCAGCTTTTTGTCACCAGCCCCGCCCGCCGCGTAGTAGCCGGAAATGGTCGTTTCGGATAGTCCGTCCGGAAAACCTTTTCCGATTATCTTTCCATCGAAATCCGCATCAAGGCCGACAAGTCCGGCGTAGCCCTTCCCTTTGACCTCAGCCCACTTATTCAGGATCATCTCCACCGCGCCGTCTGCCAGCATGTCGTCGGAATCGATGCAGGTGTTCAGCTCCGTATGGATATTGGCATAGGCCACGTTGTGGGCGGTATGCATGCCGCCATTTTCCTTATAGATATATTGAATCTCAAATCCGTTATCGCGGCTCTGCCAATCGCGCACCAGTTCAGCTGTGTTGTCCGCAGAGCCGTCATCCACGATCAGCCAGATGAAATCCTTGCAACTCTGGCGGCAAAGGCTTTCATAGGTACGTGGCAGCGTATGCGCCCGATTGTAAGCGGGTGTGAAGATGGTGAGGATGGAATCAGCAGTTTTGTTCATAAGCATTCAAATAAAAATCTTGTAACTTCACAGCCTCTGTGGTGATATCAAAGCCGTGCGCTGCAATTTCCTCGCGGCGATCCGTTCGTGGGACAGCTCGCATCGTAAGAATCTTCTCCGCCCAAGCCTCCGGACTTGCGGACAGAGGCATGATATTCACTAACCCCTCAGTCAGGATGCACTCGGTAGGAACCTTGTCGGAAATGATACAGGGCATGCCAGACGCCTGTGCCTCCACCATCGTGACGGGCAGTCCCTCATACAACGACGGAAACACAAACACATCCATAGTCTGCATCAGGTCGGCGACATCGCTGCGAACGCCGAGAAAACGAACGTGCTCTGCAATACCGAGCTCCTGCGCCTTGGCCTGAATTTTCGGCATTCCCTCGCCATCACCGACCAGAAGCAAAACTGCGTTCGGTTCTTTTTTCAGCAAGGCGGCAAAGATGTCGAGGAGGAATGGATGGTTTTTAGGTTGACTAAACCTTCCCACGTGTCCAATCGTGAATTCGTTTTCAAGGCCAAGCTGCCGCCGCATTTCCTGGCGCTTGGTTGGGTCACAGGTATACGCTGCAACATCTATAGCATTGTTGATGATCTGATATGACGCTCCACCAAACATCCAATCGCCCGCATCTTTGCCACAGGCAAAAAGATTGGTTGCATATTCAGGGATGCTCCGCTTATACCACAGCTTGATGGGATATTTCAAATTCTTATCCTGATTAGCACTGTGGCTGTGTGCAATCCGAACCGGGACATCATGCTGCTTGGCAGCCTTCAAAATGACGGAGCTCAGGCAATCCTGATGAACATGAACCACCTTGTATTCCGTGTGTTCATCAAAGAAGCGATTCAGCGCAGATAAATAGCTTTTGCTCCACGGTACAAGACGCGGCAAGCGGTAGATTCTACCGTCAAGAGCCTCAATCTCATCATCAAACGCCGCCCGCTCCTGACGGTGTACCAGAAAATCAAACTGGATCTTCCCTCTGTCAATATGGCGGTAATAATTCATGAGCATGGACTCCAGGCCGCCGCGATCCATATTCGTCACAACCTGTAAAACTCGCATATCGAACACTTCTCCATTTCCGCCTCTTCAAGACAACAGGTAATTCCAAAAAGTCACTCGAGAAAACTCCTGTGCAAAGCTTTCGTTAATCGCATTCCCATAGTAGAAATATGCCAAGTAGCAAATAACCATCGCCACAGATAAGAAGCATCTATCTCGATCCGAGAGCTTTTTGAGTATCATCGGCAGCACGATTGCCGGAAACAGCACAAAATAGTTTGCCAAACGGCCGAAATAGTTCGCAGTGCCGAAAAGGCCGACAAACATAATGCTCGCATACAAGAAACAACAATTTATGAACATATTGTCTCGTGTATCATTTCCGATCACACGGCGGCGAAACACAAGCGTCAGCAGCACCGAAACGCTCGCAACCAATACTCTGAAAATATTGACGCCTTCACCAATAAAGTTTTCCGCATCATAGCCATCACCCAGCAGCGCAGCCGCATCAATCACAGTTCCAATAATCTGCGGCAGGAACAGACCTGCTCCAACCGTAACGGCCAGCAGAATCCACGTTCCAGCAGACCACGGCCGAAAGCGGAGAAATGGTATCAGCAAAAACAACAGAATATACGGGTGAAATGTTGCTGCAAGCAAAATGATCAACACATACGGGATCCACTTTTCCTTCAGCAGATAGGGAATTGCCATAAGGCCAATGGCGATCGAGGCACACTGCTTCATGGCTGCCATGGAAAACAAATAACCATATGCGCAAACAAAAAGGAAGATCGACAGTGTGAAGCTACCGGAATATCGTTTCAGAAAAGTGACTGCCGCAGTCACAAAGAGGATCGAATAGAACAGTACAAAGGTTTGTGCACGAAATCCTGCCGTCTTCATCAGAGAATTGAGCAGGACAAACCCCGGATTGTCTCCAAGCTTCCAGCTAAATCCCGTCAGAACATCCGGAAAGGCCGCCATCGCCTCATAGCTACGTATGTATGTACCGGTGTCATTGTAATGCGTTCGCAAGCCTGCAAACAAGCTCAGATAAACAATCAGCAAAATCACAATGCCGTTGTTTAGCATCTTGCTCGCGTGCCCATTCCATGCCAATGTGTACTTTTCACTCAAAAATGCAAGTCCGCAGGAAACGGCCAGCACGGTCCATAGTTCGCCCACTGATATCCTCCCGTATTACAGCCCATAAATGGCTTGCAGCTCCTGACGCACATTGGTATCCGCATAGAGCTGTGCCTTTTCATATCCGGCCTGTCCCATGCGATCGGCCAGCTCGCCATCGTTCAGCAGCACTGCAATTTTCTCCGCAAACGCATTCGCATCCGCCGGAGGCACCATATAGCCGGTCACGTCCGGCACGATCAACTCACGATGCCCGCGATTGTAAGATGCCACGACAGGCTTGCCCAGCAACATCCCTTCGACAATATTCATTGGCAAGCCTTCGCGGTAACTGCAAGAAACGATCACATCTGCAATATTGGCATACCGCTCCAAATCGGTGCGGTAGCCAAGAAACTCCACATAGTTCTGCAAACCAAGCACAACAACCTCCGCCTGCAATTCCGCCAGCGTCGGGCCGTTTCCTGCCAGCAGCAGCTTCGCCTTCGGCTGCTGCTTAATTAGGATTTTCAGCGCCCGGATCGCTGTGATCTGATTTTTATTCGGCAGCAATTCGCCGGTGCAAAGCAGCAGCTTGTCATCCTCTGCATAGCCAAGTTCATGCCGCAGCTCCACACATTCTGCTTCGGACAGCTTACGATACTTTGCAGCGTTTGCACCGACACCGTGAATGCGCTCCACCTGCGTGGGAAACTTTGCCGAGGCAAGGTCATAGTCCTCCTGCGTAATGGTGATGAGCTTGTCCGTATGGCGGCACATAAACTTCTCCACCGGATACCAGATAAGCCAGTTCTTCTTCGGCGCGCCCTTATAGAAGTGGAAACCGTGGGCGGTATAGAACACCTCGGTGCCGTGTTTGCGCACTTTTCGCGCAGCCAGCCGTCCCAATACGCCGCCGACCGGCGTGTTGCAGTGGATCACATCGTAGCCGCCATCGTCAATGATCTTTTTGAGCTGTTTGTAGGCTCCAAGATTTTTGGGCGAAAACGGTGACCGCTGGAACGGCACGTCAAAGACCTGCTCCACGAAGTCCAGCTTCAGGCCATTCTTTTCGGCAAGATTGTTCCGCGCCGCCACACAGACTTCGCAGCCGTGCTCGTGCAGCATCGTAACAAGCGGCTTGTGGAACTGGCAGATATGCGATTGTACGGTGGCAACTAAAAGGACTTTCATTGCGTATTTCTTCCTATCAGAACGGTCTGATGGACGTTATAAAATAATAAATCTTATCCATCCACATCCGCTTATTATTATGTGCTGCATCTTTTACGCTGATATTTGTTGCATCTATTGCTGGACATAACTCATACGTAAAATCAATATGTGTCCTATCTGCAATACGATCCGCCAGCGGAACCATCAGCATGAGATCAGAAAGGTGCCGATTGTTATATGGAACAGTCACGTCATGGGAAAACATATGCTCGCAACTCAGAACATCCGCACCCCAGCGGCTGTCTCGCATCTCCAGATCGATGATGTCGCTCCAGTCGTAATTGAACATATGCTCATTATAGGCAGTGTCACGGAGATAATCTCTGTACCGTGCATCCGTCGCATACATCAACACCGGATTCAGCAAGAAAATATTGTTCATGGCGTTAACCCGTCGTGCCGTACACTTCCTCTGCATATGCCGCACGCCGTAACGCTTGTAGTAAAATGCACGTCCAATCTCTGAGGTCCACGATTTTGCTTCGACATCGAACGGATTTGCCTTTCGAAGATAAATCCGCTTCATAATGTCGTTGTGGTTAAAATACCGGCGATTGCTGTTCACGCATAGAATTGCCCGAACCAGATCGTATTCCGGATAAACAGACTTATCCAAGGGGATCTCATAGGTTATATGCGGGACGCCAACCGCTTTACAAATCGCTTCTGCCGCATCGCAATCGACCTTTTCAGCGGGCTGCGAGTTATAAGAAAAATACCGGTACTTTTCTTTTACATGAATCGATGCCGCCAGTGAACCCTTGCTGTCCCGACCGCCGGTCACGGATACCGCCGGGCGTGCCCATTTCTGCGCAATCAGGTCGAGATTGTTTTTCATAACCTCTGCAATTTGGTTTACTGTTTCGTGATACTCAGTCTCGTCTGTGCACATATGAATAGGCTTGCGCGGCCAAATACGAACGGTCTTGAATTTGCCATCTGAGTAAGCCACATAGTTGTTGCTGATTAGCTTTTTCAGCTCGTGATAGTGGCTGATATCTCCCGGCAGCCCTTCCCCGTACAGGTGATACCAGCGGTAATGTTCAAGCTTTGTCACATAGTCATCACGATGGAGCTGCTCAAACTGTGCGACCAGTTCTTCGTGAGAGCAAAGATAAAAATGCCCGTCAACATCTCCATAGTAAGCGGCACGCATACTCTCAAAATCGCCGCAGAACGTGATGCTCTCCCCGGCAATCATTCCAAGAACAAACAGTCCCGTCAAATCGTTAATGGTCTGAAGTCCGAGTTCAAAGCTGCCCTGCGACCGCTCCACGAGGGTATGCAGAATGTCCATTTCATCTGCCTGATTAGAAAAAGGATTATATGCGTGGCCAATTAAAAAGTAAGTAATCCCATCCTTTTCTGTGGCATATAGCTTTTGGCGACAGTGAAGCCAGATGTGAAAGCTATCCGAAAGACTCTCCTGCCGCCAGTTTCCGAAAAAGGGGTATGCATTCCCGATTGTGAGATTCCGATCCGTGATCAAGAAGCCTTGCTCAAAGATGGAGGACTTATATTCTGGAAAACGCTCGATATTTTCCTGGATATATAGCCAGTTTTCATTCATTTTAAGTTCTCCTTTATCGTTTCCCACAGCCGCGTCCGGTTGCCGTCACCGACAAAACTATTATGCGAGGTCAAGATCACGTTTTCCATATCCCACAGCGGGCTGGTTTCGGGCAGCGGTTCTTCTTCAAAAACATCCAGCACTGCGTGGCCGCCGTTTTGCAGCCACTTGGTCAGCGCAGCCTCATCTGCCAGCGCACCGCGAGCGACATTGGCGAACACCGCGCCGTCATGAAGACAGTCAAAGATTTCCTCGCTCACGATGCCACGCGTCTTCGGCGTCAGGGCGATACAGCACGCCAGAATATCACAGGCCGCCGCAGTCTCCGCCAGCTTATCCAGAGGTAAAACATCGTCAAAATCAGGCAGTACCCGCACTGTGCGGTTCACGCCGGTAATGCGGCAGCCAAAGGCCTTCAGCCGCTTTGCAATCTCGCGTCCCACGTCGCCGCAGCCGAGGATGCACGCCCGCTTACCGGACAGTTCCAGCAGGCCGCGATGCTTTTCCCATTTGTGCTGCGCCTGATTCGCCGCAAAAAAGCGACTTTGCTTATATAGCTGCAAAATGCCGCCGATGGCGAACTCCGCCATTGGAACGCTGTACACGCCCGCAGCGTTGTGCAGCTCAATACCGTGCGCGTGGATGTAATCCAGCGGCACACGGTCAAGACCCGCACTGGTAAGCTGGATCAGCCGCAAATTGGTGAAACGCTCGATGGGGTTATACAGGAACAGGCCGTTGCACACGACCGCTTCATAGCGTTCCGGCTGCTCCACCGGAATACGCTCATCAGGATGCACAAACACCCTGTGCCCGGCAGATTCCAGCGCTGCAAGCTCCTCACTATTCAGTTGAAACGCGCCGGTCACGAGAACGTTCATATGTCCATTCCTCTCACGATTGTCTCCACGCAGGCACACACCCTGCGGTGGTTTTCATCAAACTGCTCCTGCGTCCAGGCAGCGCACTCGCGCTCCACACGACGAACATCCGCCACACCCTCCGTAAAAATACGCCGAATGTCATCCAAATCTGTGACCTTGCTCGTATTGCAAAAGCTGCGGGACAAAATGACATACTGGGAACCCAGCCGATAATGCTCACCGATGATATATTCCGCCGGAAGCGCCCCCGAACCGGGGCGGCCAACACCGCCAAATCCAAACGGTAGCCCTACCGCACGGAGTTGGGTACACAGCTTGTCCACCGTGCCGTCTGTCAGAAGTTGAAACAGGAATTTTCGGTGATAGCACAGATGCAGGTCGTTGAGGCCAATGTGCATCTGGTCAACGCCCGGGACGCGCAACGCATCTGCCAAGTGCTCCGCCGCCGCGTCCGTTTCCAGCAGCGGCATGACTTTCGCGCGGCCGCCAACCATCTGCACAAGCTGACGCAGGTCCTCCGCCGTGCGCCACATGGGCAGCATGATCACATCCGCACCGTTGGCGACAGCAGCGTGGATCTCTGCCTGTGAATCAGGGTTGAGCGGGTTGACGCGCGCCATGATCTCCGCTCGATCGCCAATGGCGCTGCGAACCGCCGCAATATCCGCCGGAACATGGTGAGACTGCACAGTGTCCATGCCGCCCTGCCGCTCTGCCTTTCCCAGCACCTCCATGTCAATGAAGATGCGGTCAACGCCGGCGTCCACCGCAATTCTGGCGACGGCCGGATCGTTTGTGATATACATCAGTTTCAGCATTTGCTTTCCCTCAGGCCGTCGCACCGACGTTCTCGTTGTCCTCATTCCGAAGCACCTTCAGACAAGTGAGCGCCAAGATCTTGATATCGAAAGCAAGCGACAGATTCCTCGCGTAATACACGTTCATCTCGATACGGCGCGGCCACTCCACCGTTTTTCTCCCGTTGACCTGCGCCCAGCCGGTGATGCCGGGACGAACGTCAAACATATGCAGCTGCTCTTCGGTGTACTGCTCGAGCGGCCATGGATGATAAGTCAGCGGCGGGCGCGGCCCTACCAGCGCCATGTCCCCCTTGAGCACATTCACACACTGCGGCAATTCGTCGATGCTGGTTTTTCGAATAAAACGGCCTACCGCCGTTACCCGCGGGTCGCCTTCCCCACTGTAGACACCGCTGCCGGTGTGTTCTGCACCAACGGTCATCGAGCGAAATTTATAGATGGTAAATTCCTTGCCGTGCAGCCCCAGACGCTGCTGCTTAAACAGCACTGGCCCTGGAGAGGTCAGCTTGATCGCAGCCGCTGTTGTAAGCAGCAGCGGCGAGAGCGTGACCAGTGCAGTAAACGACAGGACCGTATCCATCGCGCGCTTTCCGAATTGCTGATACATGGTTCCCATTCGTCCCATCCTTTCAGATCTCTTGGTGATGCATTTCACGTGTGGTTATCCCACGACCGTAGTTTCCTGCGGCAGGGTCTGTCCGTCCGGCGCGTGGAACGTCGGCACCATTTCGCGCAGCTTTGCGCGCAGCGCGGGCTCATCCGTCTCCGGGATGGCGCGCAGCAGCATGAGGTTCTCCTCAAAGGCCGCGGGGTCAAACGCGATCTCGTGGCCGATGTAGATCAGATCGTTCTTCGTCTTTTGCATGCCCTCGCCGCTGAGCAGCAGCTCCTCATAGAGCTTCTCGCCCGGACGCAGGCCGGTGTACTCGATGGGGATATCGACATCCGGTTCAAAGCCGGACAGGCGGATCATGTTGCGCGCCAGATCGTCGATGCGCACCGGCTCGCCCATGTCGAGCACGAAAATCTCCCCGCCGCGGGCATACGCCCCGGCCTGAAAGATGAGCTGCACGGCCTCGGGAATGGTCATGAAATAGCGGATGACGCGCCGGTCCGTGACCGTGACGGGGCCGCCGGCCTTGATCTGTTCGCGGAAGAGCGG
>HF985788.1:19821-25930 GCA_000432375.1 Firmicutes bacterium CAG:103 | reverse complement strand
GCCGAGGACATTGCCGAAGCGGACGGCCACATACTCCGTTGCCGAGCGGTCGTTGATCATCTGCACAATCATCTCGCACAGGCGCTTGGACGCGCCCATGACGTTCGTGGGGTTGACGGCCTTGTCCGTCGAGATGAGGATAAACCGCCGCGTGCCGTACAGATCCGCCGCCTGCGCGACGTTATACGTGCCGAAGACGTTGTTCTTGATGGCCTCGAACGGCGAATCCTCCATGAGCGGCACGTGCTTGTGCGCCGCCGCGTGGCAGACAACGTCGGGCCGGTAGCGGTCAAACACCTGCATGACGCGCCGCCGGTCGCGCACAGAGCCAATGAGCACGACCAGATCCAGCTCCGGATGCGTGCGCCGCAGCTCCATCTGGATGTTGTAGGCGTTGTTCTCATAGATATCGAAGATGATGAGCTGCCGCGGCCGCTGCGCCGCCGCCTGCCGGCAGAGCTCGCTGCCGATGCTGCCGCCGCCGCCCGTGACGAGGACGGTCTTTCCGGTGATGTAGGCGGCGACCTCGCTCAGGTCGACCTCCACGGTCTCGCGGCCGAGCAGGTCCTCAATATCCACCTCGCGGATCTGCTCGATGCGCACCTCGCCGTTGGCGAGCTGGCAGATGCCGGGCAGCGTGCGCAGCGTGCAGGACGTCTCGTGGCAATAGTTGAGAATCTGGAGCTTCTCCTGCCGGGGCACCGACGGAATGGCCAGAACGATCTCGTCGACATCGTACTTTTCCGCCATGGCGGGGATGGCGTTCCGGCCGCCGACGATCTTCACGCCGCGCAGATAGCTGCCGTATTTCTCCGGCGCATCGTCGATGATGCACACGACCTTGTTCTCCGAGCGCGGGCTGGTCTGAAACTCGCGCAGCGCCATGGCGCCGGCCTGACCGCCGCCGATGAGCATGGTGCGCTTGCCACCCTGACTGTGCAGCCCGGCGCGCGTGCGCCGCACGCCCCGGTAGGCAAAGCGCAGCGACCCGCACAGCAGGCACAAAATGAGCATATACATGACCGGGAAGCTGCGCGGCATGGCCAGCCGCAGCATGAACATGCCGGCCATATCGGCCATCGCCGAGAAAAAGCAGCCGAGCGCGATGCGCAGCAGCTCCGGCACGCTGGCAAACTCCCACAGGCTGTTATACAGCTTCAGGCAGTGGAAGATCACGATCGTGCACGCGGAGTTGACGCCGGCATAAACCAGCATATCATGCAGGAACGTCGTTTCGCACAGGAGTTTGAAATCGAACTCGAAACGTATGTAGAGCGCCAGAAATGCCGACAGATTGATCAAAATCAGATCCGCCAGCACGAGGCAGGCCACACGCAGCGCCTTCTGCGCGCTGTACGGCCGTTTGACTTCTCTCATCTTATCCCCCATCCGGCGCGGGATCAGTCCGCGCCGTTCCTTTCGCGGTTTTCGCCGGAACCGTAGCCATAGCCGTAGCCGCCGTAGCCATAGCCGTAACCATAGCCGCCGTAACCGTATCCAAAGCCGTAGCCATAGCCGCCATGGCTGCGCCCGGCGCAGGCATTGAGCGTGTAGCCGAGCACCGGCACGCCCAGAGCATCCAGCGCGGCCAGGCTGTTGATGACGCTCACGCGGCTGGACGCATCCTGCCGCACGACGAGCAGCGCACAGTCCGTGGCCGCGCCGGTCTCGAGCGCGTCGGTCATGACGGCGCAGGGCGGCGTGTCGAGCAGGACCACGTCATAGTGCTCGCGCAGGTCGTGCAGCAGCGTGTGAAACGCCGCGCTGCCGAGCTGCTCGGTCTGCGCGCCGGCACGCCGGCCGGCGAAGATCACATCCGGCTTATCCTTGCCGAGCGCCGTCACGATCTGGCCGGGCTTTGCCGTACCGGCCAGGTACTCCGCCAGACCGGTCTGCGCCGGCCGGCCGAGCGTTTTGTGCACGGACGGGTTGCGCAGGTCGCAGTCGATCACGAGCACGTGCCGCCCCTGACGCACAAGCGCAAGCGCGAGCTGGCACACGAACGTCGTCTTCCCCTCGCCCGGCGCGGCGCTCGAGACGAGCAGCGTACGGTAGGCATGGTGCTGCATGGCCTTATCCACGCGCATGGCAACGATGCGCATGGCTTCGCAGTAGGCGCTGCTGCGCGCCATCTCCTCCGGCAGGGCCGCCGGCGTAGTGCGGCTGCGCTTTTTCACGCGCACGGCCGGCAGCGCGCCGAGATAGCGCGCACTCGTCGCCTGCTGCAGATCATCGCGGTTCATGACCGTGGCGCGCGCGCGGCCGGACAGATACAGCACGAGCAGACTCAGCACCGCGCCGATGAGCGCGCCGCGCACGAGCGAATGCCGCCACGAAAACGGATTCGACGGCTGCGTCGGCACGCCGGTCTGGTCCATCATGACCAGCTCCGTCGGCCCGACGACGAGCTCCGCCACGTCCGGGTAGTGCACGATGACCGACTGCAGCACGTCGTAGCACTGCTGCGCATCGCTGCCGGTCACGCTCAGGGTGCAGAGGTTCGTGCCCTCCTCGGACGTGGCGCTGATCGCGGGCAGGGTTGCCAGTCCCGTGTCCGCGCGCACGGCACTGTCGAGCAGGCCGCTCGTGAGAATGTACGGAAACGTCTTTGCCATCTGCGCGGCCGTCGCCGTGCTCGCGGCGCTGCCGGACTGGGACGTGCCGCCGGCATTGACGAGAAACGTCATCGAGGCCGTATACTGCGGCCGGTAGCTCAGGCGGGCATAGCCGCCGGACGCAGCGGCGCACAGCACGATCAGCGCCAGGCACAGCCACCACAGGCGGCGGAGACTGCGCGCAAACCGCCCCAGCAGCTCCGCAAGGTCGATGGTATGCCCTTGTCTCTGTTCGTTCATGGCTCTCCCTCCGTCCGCGCGCCGTAGCCATAGCCGTAATCATGGCCGTAGCCGTAACCGTAGCTCTGCCGGTCGCCGATGGACGCGGCATAGGCATTGTTGAACACACAGCCGAGCACCTCGGCGTTCGACCGGCGCAGCACGTCGATGCAGTCGTTGAGCGTGCGCACCGGCGCCTGATCCTGCCGGACGACGAGAATGGCCGCGTCCATGAGGTCGGCGATGCACTCGGCGTCGCCGCCGGCGCTCATCGGCGGCGTGTCGACGATGATAATGTCCATGCGTTCGCGCATCTGCGCAAGCAGGCCGCGCAGCCGGTCGCTGCCGAGCAGCTCGGCGGCGCTGCCCGTGCCCTTGCGGCTGAAGATCGTATAGATGCCGCGCGCCTTGTCCTCGCGCAGGAGCTTTTTGACCGGTGCATCGCTGCGCAGGTACGTCTCGAGCGGGACAAAGGACGTCTGCTGGCAGTCGAGCAGCTTATACAGCGCGGGCTTTTTCAGGTCGAGGTCGATGAGCAGCACGTTCTTGTGCCGCCGGGCCATGGCCAGCGCCAGATTGACGGCCACGGTGCTCTTGCCCTCATCCTCAAGCAGGGACGTGACCATGACGGTCTTGCCCTGCGTGCGGCGCAGCAGATAATCCACGCGCGTGCGCAGGCGCTTGAACGTCTCGACGAAGGCAAAGCCCGTCGTCGGGTTCGTGATGAGGATGCTCGTCTTTGCCTTGCTCCACCGCGTGCGCAGCGTTTTGTACTTTTTCTCGTGGCGCACGGTGGCCAGCAGGCGCGTGTCGAGCTTCTGCTCCACATCCGCCTCGCTCTTGACCGTGTCGCGCAGGTAGGCGCGCACCGCCAGATACACGGCCGCGGCCAGCGCGGCAGCGATGCCGCAGAGCTTGGCGGCGTGCATGGCGCCGGAGCTGTTCGACGGCGCGACCGGCACGGTCGGCCGGCGCAGCACGTCGAGCGCCACGTCGCCGAGGAGCTTGCTCGCCTGCTCGTTATAATTGCGCAGGATGCTCTGCGTGATGCGGTAAGCGTCGCGCTGCGTGTGCGCCGAGACCGTCATCGTCAGCAGGTTCGTCTCCGGGATCTGTTCGGCCTGGATCGTACCGTCGACCGCGCCGATGTCCTGCGTGATGCACTTGCGCATCACGTCGCCCTCAAAAAATGTTGAGAGCGTTTCGGCCATGCTCGTCGCGGTGCTGAGATTGGCATAGACCGTGCCGCCGTTGCGCACCGCGACCACGAATGTCGTCTGCGTCTGGTACACGGGGCGGTAGAACAGCGTGGCGGCAATGTAGCCGCAGGCGGCGATCGTGGCGGCAAACATCAGGATCAGGCCCAGCTTGCGCCACAGCTCGCGCGCGATCAGCAGCAGCGGGACCTGCTGCTCCGCCGGTTCGGAGGTGTGTGTGTTCTGTTCGTCCATGGATCCACCGCCTCTCATTCCACCACGACGATCTGCCGCGTGTGGCTCTCGGTATTGCCGCTGCGGTACGAGAAGACCACCTCATACACGCCGGGCACCTGCGTGTTCACGGCGGATTCCGCCGTGACGCCGTTCTTGCTGTCGCCGTCGTTGACACCGGCGACATAGTCCAGCGGCGCATAGCTGCTGCCGGCCGGAAGATAGATCAGATACTGCGTGAGCGTGATGTGCGCGGGGTTGACATCCCCGGTCGTGACCTCGACCGTGACGGGCACGGCCGCCGTGTCGCCGAGGCTGTTGGTCACGCGCAGCTCCGCCGTGTGCGTACCGGAGATGGCCAGCGAGCTGCCGTCGGTCAGCGCGATCTTGACGCGGCCGGACAGGTCGCCGTCGATGCTGTCGCTCGCGGTGACATAGGTCGACAGGACGCGGCTGCCGCCCGCGCGGCAGACCAGCGGCTGCGAGAGCGCGAAGCGCGGCGGCTTATAGTCCGTGTAGCGCACGGCGCGCGTCGCCTTTGTCACGTGTCGGTCGGAATCAAAGGCCGCGTACGTGACCTGCACCGTACCGTCGGCATTGCGGCCGGAAACGCCCTCGACGAGCAGCGATGCCGTGACGTCGCCGTCCTCGGCATCCGTCGCCGTGACGCCGGCGAGCAGCGCGGCATCGTCCGCGCCGGTGGGTACCTCGAGCACATCGGCAGCAAACGCGATCTCCGGCGCGGCACCGCCGTAGGCCACCTTTTGATAAATGCGCGCGCCCAGCACGCCGAGGGCCGACAGCGCGAGCGCGACCGCCAGGATCACAGAAGTCAGTCTCTTCACAAAAACACCTCTCTACTTGCTTCAGAAAAACGGCCGGAAGCGCCCGGCGGGCAGCGGCTCGCTGCGCAGGATGTGCATGGGGTTGCGCGTGAGCAGCTGCTCGGCCAGCGGTTCGGAAAAGCGCTCGGCCAGATAGTCCCACGCGGCGGACAGATCCGGCGTGCGCACGTCGGGCCGGTGGGCATCGCTTGCGATGCAGCCGACGAGCCCGTGCGCGAGCATCGCCCCGGCCAGCGCCTGCGCCCCGCGGCCGAAGCGGCCGAACAGGCTGCCCTTGTTCACCTGCAGCACGATGCCGCGGTTGACCCAGTCGTACAGATAATTCGGCATCCGCTGCAGGCCGTAGTACCGCTCCGGATGCGCGACGACCGGCCAGTACTCGGCCGCGAGCAGATCACCGAGCAGGCGCTCGATGCGCAGCGGATCCTCATGAAAGCCAAACTCGATGAGCAGGTAGCGCCCGCCATTGAGGGTCAGCAGCCGCCCCTCGCGCAGCAGGCGCGGCACGTCGCCCGTGCCGAAGATCTCCATCCCGAGCGAAAGCTCGAGCGGGATGCCAGCCTCGCGCACGGCCGTGCGTAGGCAGTCAAAGCGTACCTGCAGCGCCGGCGAAGCGTAGTTTTCAAACGCGCCGCGCTGGTTGCTGTGCGGCGTGGCGACCAGATGCGTCACGCCTGATTCCGCCGCCACGGCGGCCATCAGCACCGACGTCTCCAGATCCGGCGAGCCGTCGTCCAGCCCCGGCAGGATGTGTGCATGCAGGTCGATCACAGGCGGCCCTCACAGTGTCCCGGCCGGCGCGCCGGGATCCATACCGGCTCCCCGGCGACGGCACGCAGCAGATGATCGTTCGATCTGCGCATGGTTCATTCCTCCGTTTTTTGTCTCAGATGCGGCCGCAGGCGGCCGTAAAGATGCAGCACGCGCTGCCGCCGGCCGAGCAGCCACAGCCACGGGCCGGAAAACAGCCGCCACAGCGGCGCGCCCGGCGTGACGAGCT
>HF985788.1:8386-19799 GCA_000432375.1 Firmicutes bacterium CAG:103 | reverse complement strand
CTTGTCCTTGCGCCCCCCCGCCGTCACATACGCGAACACGCACGACGCCGGCAGCGGCCCTTCGCGCACATCCTGCGCGTCGCCAGCAAACCAGAGTTGCCCGCCGCGTACACGGCAGATGCGGTGCAGCACATACTGGCCGCCCGGGCGGCAGTAAAACGCGATGTCGCCCCGGCGGAGCTTCCGGTCGGGCGCGCGCAGATACACCGCGTCGCGCTCCGGCGCGAGAAACGGGCACATGCTGCTGCCCGAGACCACGAGCGGCAGCTCCATGCCGTCGGCCAGGGCGGCGCGGTAATCGCGCATGAGCGTTTCGGTATCTACAACGCGCATGCTGCCGCCTCCTCCGTCAGGCGCGTGCCGCGCAGGACATACCGGCGGCGGCAGCGCTCGGCCGTGGCGGCGCGGTGCGTGATGAGCACGCACGTCTGCACGTGGCCGCTGTGCATGAGGTTTTGGAGCATGCGCTGCTCGGTGGCTTCGTCGAGCGCGCTGGTGGCCTCGTCGAGCAGCAGCACCGGCGCGCCGCACAGCACGGCGCGGGCCACGGCGATGCGCTGGGCCTGTCCCTCGGACAGGCCGTGGCCGAGCTCGCCGGTGCGGGCATAGATACCGTCCGGCAGCTGGGAAACAAAATCATAAGCGCAGGCGGTCTTGAGCGCGGCGACGAGCTCCGCGTCCGTCGCCTCCGGGCGCACCATGCGCAGGTTGTCCGCGATCGTGCCGGCAAAGACGGTGTTGCCCTGCGGCACATAGCTGAAGGCCGTGCGCGTAGCGGCCGAGACCGGCAGGCACTGCCCGTCCGCCCCGATGAGGCGGACGCTGCCGCTCTCCGGCCGGATGAGGCCGAGGATGAGGCGGATCATCGTGGTCTTGCCCTCGCCGGATGCGCCGGTGAGCGCCACGACCTCCCCCGGCCCGGCGCGAAAGTCCACGTGCTCGAGCACCGGCTCGCCGCCGGGATAGGCAAAGGTCACGTCCTGCAGCTCCACCGTGCACAGCGCGGGCGCCGGCACGGTCTCGCGCGCGCCGGGCTCTTCCGGCAGGTCGGCGATGGCCATGAGCCGGCCGGCGGACGTCGTGATGGACACGGCGGTCGGCACCAGGCCGATGAGCGACGAAAACGCACTGCGCAGCATGGTCGTCAGCTGCAGGAACATCATCATCGCGCCATAGGAGATCGCGTGCGTCCACAGCCGGTAGACGCCCCAGCCGAAGCACCCGGCCGAGACGAGCAGACCGACGAGCGACATCACAAACCCCGCGATGACCGAAAAGCGGTTATAGTCCAGATACGTCTCGCGGTATTTTCCCTGCATGGCGCACATCCGGTCCCGAAAGCCGTCCATGATGCCGAACGCCTTGATGGACGTGAGGTTGCGCAGGGAATCCTCGTGAAACGACATGACCTCGCTGCTGATATCCTTCATGCGCCGGTTATAGCTGCGCATCCGGCGCACGAGCGTGCGCGAGCACAGCACGGACAGCGGCGCGCCGATGAGCGCCATGAGCGCCATGACGGGGTCGTAGCACAGGATAATGATCAGCGAGCCGAGAAACTGCACCGCCGCCGACACGAAGCTCGGCAACAGCCCCGTCACGCCGCCGGACACGCTGCCGACGTCGGTATTGAGGCGGTTGAGCAAGTCGCCGGAGCGAAACTGCTCGAGCGAGGCCCAGTCGGTGCGCAGCATGCGGTCATAGATCTCGGCCTGGATGCCGTTTTGCACGCGGATGTTAATGACGGCCGCGATGCGCGACGACAACGCCTGCATCCCGGCGCTGCCGAGCAGCATGCCGGCCATCCAGGCCGCGGCCGTGACGATCGCCCCGGTCTGAAAGCCGGTGACGACGTCGATGAGCGTCTTCATGGCCACGCTCGACAGCAGCGAGAGCACCGTGCCGAGAATGCCGAGCAGAATATGAATGCCGACCACGGCGCGGTAGCGGCGGATGTAGACAAACATCCATTTTGCCTCCCGCCACATCTCCTGCAGAGAACCGTCGCGCACCTTTTGTCGGATTTTCCCCGTGATGGCCATACGTCTCGTCCCGTCTCGAAAATTTGCCTCCAATTCCTTTCGGAACACAGGCACAAGCATACAGAATATATTATAACATAATTCGGCCGTTTTCCACAATATCCGATTGGTAAATTTTTTCTGCCATATGCGGTTGTTTTTGTGCCTTTTGGTAAAAAAGGCGGTCGGAGCAAAGCTCCGGCCGCAAATGCGTTCCGTGATTTTCGATATCAGCGGTTTTCCTCCATCTCCACCGGCAGGCCGGTGAGGTAGCGCCGCAGCATGTCGAAGGCGTGGTTGGCCGCCGCGTGCTTGATGCGCACGCGCCCCCACTTGTCCTTGTGCAGCGTGCGGTGGAACGTGCCGTCCGGCGTGGCGAGGGCCACGAAGAGCGTGCCGACGGTGTGCACACCGTCGCCGTCCGGGC
Organism: Firmicutes bacterium CAG:103; assembly: GCA_000432375.1. Taxonomy (GTDB): domain Bacteria; phylum Bacillota; class Clostridia; order Oscillospirales; family Oscillospiraceae; genus CAG-103. The sequence goes on along the minus strand of HF985788.1, from coordinate 17,351 downwards.
CGGCAAGGCCCGTGATGCTCAGGCCGAGATCCGTGCCGAAAGCTGCGCGCACATGCTCGGCCATCGCGGCCGCGACCTCGGGGCTGACGGCGCCGCAGCGCGCGATGAGCGCGGGGTCGACATCCAGCAGGCGGGTCTTGGTCTCGTCGTTATAGGCGATGATGCCGCCGGCAAACACGGCCGACGCACCCGGCACATTCGTGAGCAGGTCGCCGAGCAGGCCGCCGGTGCAGCTGTCGGCCACGGCAATGGTCTTGTGCTGCGCGAGCAGGAGCTCGGCCGCGCACGTCTCGATATTCGGTGTGTCGACGCCGTAGGCAAAAGCGCCGAGCTCGCGCTGCACGCGCGCGAGGCACGGGGCGATCATGGTCTCGGCCTCGGCCTCCGTGGCGGCCTTGGCCGTGACGCGCACGAGGCACTCGCCCTCCTTGGCATAGGGCGCGAGCGTCGGATTTTGCATCTCGTTCATGAGATCGCGCAGCTGGTACTCCATCGTGCCCTCGCCGATGCCGAAGATCTTGACGCTGTGCGAGACGATGATGCCGTCCCCGCGCGCGGCGAGCAGCGGGCGCACGCGGTAGCGCAGCAGCGGCTCACACTCCAGCGGCGGGCCGGGCAGCATGATGACGAGGCAGCCGTCGGCCTCAAACGCGCAGGCCGGGGCTGTGCCCCAGTCGTTTTGCAGCACGGTGCAGCCGCGCGGCAGCATGACCTGCTGCAGGTGATTTTCCGTCATGTAGGTGTGACGCTCGCGGTACAGGCCGCGCAGGCGCTCCTCCTCGGCCTTGTTGAGCTCGAGCGGGATGCCGAACGCGCCGGCCACGACCTCCTTGGTCAGGTCGTCGCACGTCGGGCCGAGACCGCCGGTCGTGGGGCGGAGCCCGCCGGTCGTGATGATGAGGTCGGCGCGCGTGCGGGCAAGCTGCACCGCCTGCTCGAGCCGCGCGCGGTTATCGCCGACGACGGTCTGCCAGTAGACGTTGATGCCCAGCTCCGAGAGCAGGCGCGCGACCGCGGCCGCGTCGGTATTGATGGTATCGCCGAGGAGCAGTTCGGTGCCGACGGCAATGAGTTCTGCATTCATAAATCGATCCGGATCCTTTCAATTCCGTCCACTGCCTCGCGCACGAGCGCGTCGATGTCGAGCGCGGACTCCGCCTCCGCGACCTCCGCCACGGTCGGGCGGGTCTTGGGGTGGCGCGGGGTGAAGACCGTGCAGCAATCCTCATACGGGAGGATGGATGTGTCAAATGTGCCGATCTCGCGCGCGATCTTCACGATATCGCGCTTGTCCATGCCGATGAGCGGCTGGAGCACGGGCAGGTGCGTCACATCCTGCGTGCAGGCCATGGCCTCCATGGTCTGGCTGGCGACCTGGCCGAGATTTTCGCCGGTGACGATGGCCTTGCACTCGTTGTGCGCGGCGATGTCCTCGGCGATGCGCATCATGAACCGGCGCATGATGAGCGTGAAGTATTCCTCCGGGCAGGCGCGGCGGATCTCCTCCTGGATGTGCGTGAAGGGCACGATCTGCAGCGTCATGCGGCCAGTGTAGGCCGTGAGCTCTTTGGCCAGCGAGAGGACCTTCTCCTTGGCGAGCTCCGACGTGTACGGGAAGGAGAAAAAGTGCACGGGGACGAGGCGCACGCCGCGCTTTGCGATCATGTACGAGGACACGGGGCTGTCGATGCCGCCGGACAGCAGCGTCACGGCCGCGCCGTTGCAGCCGACGGGCATGCCGCCCGCCGCCTCGACGGCCTGCGCGTGGACATACGCCGCCTGCTCGCGCACCTCAAGGCGCACGGTCAGCTCCGGGTCGTGCACGTCGACGACCGTATCGGGAAACGCCTCGGCGAGCTCGCCGCCGACATACTGCGACAGTTCGATGCTCGTCATGGGAAAGCGCTTGTCCGAACGCTTGGTCTCCACCTTGAAGCTGTGCGCCGCCGTCATCGCGTCGTGCAGGTACGACTTGGCAAGCGCCGTGATGGCGTCCTTGTCCTTCTCGCAGGCGGCCGCGCGCGTGATCGTTGCAATGCCGAACACCTTGCGCACGGCGTCATACGCCGCGTCGAGGTCAGCCGCGTCGTCGGCGGCCTCGATGTACAGCGCCGACTGCAAATATGTCACGCGGAAGTGGCCGATGGGTTTGAGCCGGCGCTTGACGTTTGCGACCAGCCTCTCTTCAAAATAGTGCTTGTTGAGGCCCTTGAGAAAAATTTCTCCGGGCTTACAGAGCAGCAGATCATTCATAAATCGTTCGTTCCTTTTCTTTCAGGATATCACAGGCAGCGCTCGATGAGCGTGATGAACATGCCGATCGACCACGCGCCGAGCCACACGAGCAGCAGGCACACGAGCACGCCGAGAATGAGCCCGATGAGCGAGCAGACATAGCCGACGGTGCGCGGCGTGCCGTTGAAGCCGAGGCTCTTGGCGCGGGAGGCATAGATCAGGCCGATGATGCCCGTGACGATCGAGCCGAGCGCCGTGTAGCCGAAGATGAGCAGCGCGCACGAGACGATGCCGAGCACCATGGCGACGGTGGCCTCATGCTTGCCGGGCTGCGGGCCGGGCGGCTGGTACCAGTTGGGGTTGTAGTTGCAGTTATTGTTGTACATGAGGAAGCTCCCTTCTGTCGGGCCGGGCTCACGGCTCGGCGACGGAAAAGTCATACGTGCGGTACTGGATGGCCTCGGCCAGGTGCGCAAGGCCGATGGTCTCCGCCCCGTCGAGATCGGCGATCGTGCGCGCGACGCGCAGGATGCGGTCATAGCTGCGGGCGGTGAGCGCCATGCTGTCAAACGCCTGGTGCATGAGCTGCTCGCACTCGGGCGAGAGCGCGCAGAACTCCGCGAGCGCACGCGGGCCCATGTGGGCGTTCGTCGTGGTGGTGTCGTCCCCGTAGCGGGCGCGCTGCACGGCGCGGGCGGCGTTGACGCGCGCGCGGATGGCGCGCGACGGCTCTCCGGCCGACGGCTCGGTGAGCTCGTCGAACTCCAGCGCCGGGACCTCGACGATGATGTCGATGCGGTCGAGCAGCGGGCCGGACACGCGCGCATGGTAGCGGCGCACGTCGCGCGGCGAGCAGCGGCAGCGGCCAGAAGGATGCCCGTACCAGCCGCACTTGCAGGGGTTCATGGCGCACACGAGCATGAAGCGGCTCGGATACGTCACGGAGCCGGTCGCGCGTGAGATGGTGATGCTGCCGTCCTCGAGCGGCTGGCGCATCGTCTCGAGCACGGCGGGCGAAAACTCCGGCAGCTCGTCGAGAAAGAGCACGCCGTTATTCGCAAGACTCATCTCGCCCGGCTGCAGCGCGCTGCCGCCGCCGGACATGGCGACGTTCGACACCGTGTGGTGCGGCGCGCGAAACGGCCGGATGCGCACGACGGGATCGTCCGGCGTCGTGAGGCCGAGGACGGAATAGACCTGCGTGGTCTCGATCATTTCGGCGCGGTTCATCGCCGGCAGAATGGTCGGCAGGCGCTTGGCGAGCATGGACTTGCCCGCGCCCGGCGGGCCGATGAGCAGGATGTTGTGCCCGCCCGCTGCGGCCACCTCGAGCGCGCGCTTGACGTTCTCCTGCGCCTTGACCTCGGCAAAATCAACCGGGAAGCGCGGCTCGGTCTCGAGCCGCGGCGCTGTCTTTGGCACGATGCGCCTGTCCCCGCGCAGATGGTGCACGAGCTGGGCAATGTTCTCGACCGGGTAGACGGTCACGTGGTCGGCAAAGGCGGCCTCGGCCGCGTTGCCCGCCGGGACATAGAGCTCCTCGAGGCCGATCTGCTCGGCCGCGAGCGCCATCGTGAGCGCGCCGGTGACGGGGCGCACCTCCCCCGCGAGGCTGACCTCGCCGAGAAACGCCGCCGTGGCCGGCGGCTGGCGGATCTCCCCCGTGGCGCACAGGATGCCCAGCAGCACCGGCAGGTCATAGAGCGTGCCGGCCTTGCGCGTGTCCGCCGGGGCGAGGTTCACCGTCAGGCGGCTGACCGGGAACTTCATGCCGTTGGTCTTGATGGCACTGCGCACGCGCTCGCGCGCCTCCTTGACAGCCGCATCCGGCAGGCCGACGATATCAAACCCCGGCAGGCCGTTGGACACGTGGCACTCCACGCTGACCGCGTAGCCGGTCACGCCCCGGCAGCCGAGGGACTGGATTTTGGACAGCAAGCCGCTCGCCTTCTTTCACGGACGAGCCCCGGCCGAACGCCGGGGCACCGTCGCATCGTTTTGGGTCACGCTTCGGTATCGGACTCCGTGTCGCCGACGACGGCGATGTGCAGCTCCTCAAGCTGGTGCGGCTCGACGGTGCCGGGCGCGCCCATCATGACGTCCTGCGCGTTCTTGTTCATCGGGAACGGAATGATCTCGCGGATGCAGTCCTCGCCCGCGAGGAGCATAACCATGCGATCCACGCCCGGGGCGATGCCGGCGTGCGGGGGCGCACCGTAGCAGAAGGCGTTGTACATGGCCGGGAACTTGGCCTTGACATCGTCCTCGCCGAGGCGCACAAGTTCGAACGCCTTGACCATGATCTCGGGGTCGTGATTGCGCACCGCGCCGGAGCTGAGCTCGACGCCGTTGCACACGAGGTCGTACTGGTAGGCGTAGATGTCGAGCGGGTCGACCTCGCCGCGCTCGGCCTTTTCGAGGATCTCGAGGCCGCCGTTCGGCATCGAGAACGGGTTGTGGCAGAACTCCAGCTCGCCGGATTCCTCGCCGATCTCGTACATCGGGAAGTCGACGATCCAGCAAAATTCGTACCGCTCCCTGTCCATGTGGCCCGGCACGGCCGTGCCGAGCTTTGTGCGCAGCACGCCCGCCGCCTTCTGCGCGGCGGTCTTTTTGCCGGCCGTCACGCCGACGAAGCAGCCCGGCTTCAGGCCGAGGGCCGCGGTGATCTCCGCCGTCTTGTCCGTGAGGAACTTTGCGATGCCGCCGGCGAAGCTGCCCTGCTCGTCGACCTTGAACCAGTAGGGCTTGCTGCCGGCCTGTACCTCCACGTCGGCGCAGAGCTTGTCAATGGCCTTGCGCGCCATGGCGCAGTCGGGCACGACGACGGCCTTGACCGTGTTGCCCGCGGCAAAGGGCGCAAACTCGCTGCCAGCGACGAGCGCCGTCATGTCCTGCACGGTGAGGTCGATGCGCAGGTCGGGCTTATCAGAGCCGTAGGTCTCCATCGCGTCACGATAGGAGATGCGGCGGAAGGGCGCCTCGGACGCAATGTTGTACTTGCCGTACTTGGCGAAGATCGGCGGGAGCACGTCCTCGAGCACGGCAAAGACGTCGTCCTGCGTGGCGAAGGCCATCTCCATGTCGAGCTGGTAGAACTCGCCGGGGCTGCGGTCACCGCGGGCGTCCTCGTCGCGGAAGCACGGGGCGATCTGGAAATAACGGTCAAAGCCCGCCGTCATGAGCAGCTGCTTGAACTGCTGCGGTGCCTGCGGCAGCGCGTAGAACTTGCCGGGGTGCTTGCGCGCGGGCACGAGATAATCGCGCGCGCCCTCGGGGCTGGAGGCCGTGAGGATGGGCGTCGTGATCTCGAGGAAGCCGTGCTCGGTCATGGCGGCGCGCAGCGCGGCCACCACCTGGCAGCGGAGGATGATGTTTTTCTTCACGGCGGGGTTGCGCAGGTCGAGATAGCGGTACTTCAGGCGCAGCGCCTCGTCGGCGTCGCGGCTGCGGTTGATCTCGAACGGCAGCTCGTTGTAGCGGCAGCGGCCGAGCACCTCGATCTTCGTGGGCACGACCTCAATGTCGCCGGTGGGCAGCTTGGGGTTTTTGCTCGCGCGCTCGCGCACGGTGCCCTCCACGGCGATGGTGGACTCCTTGTTGAGCGACTTGACGACCTTCATCATGTCCTCGGTCTCAATGACGACCTGGGTCGTGCCGTAAAAATCGCGGACGACGACGAAGGCAAAATTCTGCCCGACCTCGCGGACATTTTCCATCCAGCCGACGATGCGGACCTGCTCGCCGGCATTTTCGAGCCGCAGCTCGTTGCAAGTGTGTGTGCGGGACTGAAACATACTCCTGATTCCCTTTCTTTCTATCGAATATCGCCTCCGGCGGTGCGGCGGCGGTGGGTTTACCGGGTCACGGCTCGCGCAAAATTGCGCCGGCGCTGCGGCGGGCGATCTCCGCGCGGATGGTCTCGAGCGCGGCGGCGCTCGTCACGGCCTCCTGCACGCCGGTGGCCATGTTCTTGAGCGCGCAGACGTGCTGCGCGACCTCATCCTCACCGAGGAAGATCACAAACGGGATGCCGAGCTTGTCGGCATAGCCGATCTTGGCCTTGAACTTCTTGCGCTCGCTGTAGATCTGCACGCGCAGACCGCCGGCGCGCAGCTCGGACGCCAGCGCCACAGCCGCGGACAGGTCGTCCGTCATCGGCAGGATGAGCACATCCGCCGGCGCGGTGAGCACGGCGTCGGAGATCATGTTCTGCTCCTGCAGGATGTAAAACAGGCGCGTCAGGCCGATGGAGATGCCGACGCCGGGCAGGGACTTGTTCGTATAGTACCCCGCGAGGTCGTCGTAGCGCCCGCCGGAGCAGATGCTGCCGACCTCGGGATGGTCGAGCAGGACGGTCTCGTACACCGTTCCGGTGTAGTAATCGAGGCCGCGCGCGATCGTGAGGTCGAGCTCGAAGTTCTCCTCCGGGACGCCGAACGCGGGCAGGTAGCCCACGACGGTGCGCAGCTCGTCGAGGCCGGTATCGAATGTCTCGTTCCGGCCGCGGTACTGCTCGAGAAAGGCGAGCTTGTCCGCGCTCGTGCCTGGGCAGGCGATGAAGCGCAGGATCTCGTCCGCGTTTTCGCCCGTGACGCCGCAGGTGTCGGTGAGCAGCTCGCGCACCTTGTCCGCACCGATCTTGTCGAGCTTGTCGATGGTGCGCAGCACATCGCCCGCCTGCTCGCTCAGGCCGAGGATGGCGAAAAAGCCGTTGAGCACCTTGCGGTTGTTCACGCGGATGCGGAAGCGGTGCAGCCCCAGGCGCGTGAACGTGTCGTAGATGATGGCCGGGATCTCGGCCTCGTTCAAAATATCGAGCGCACCGTCGCCGATGATGTCGATATCCGCCTGATAAAACTCGCGGAAGCGGCCGCGCTGCGCGCGCTCGCCGCGCCAGACCTTGCCGATCTGATAGCGGCGGAACGGGAACGTGAGCTGGCCGTAATTGGCCGCGACGTACTTCGCCAGCGGCACCGTGAGGTCAAAACGCAGGGCGAGGTCGCTGTCGCCCTTCGTGAAACGGTAGATCTGCTTTTCCGTCTCGCCGCCGCCCTTGGCCAGCAGCACCTCGGCCGCCTCGATGGCGGGCGTGTCGAGCGGGGTGAAGCCGTAGCGGGCGTAGGTCTCGGCCAGAACGGCGCGCATTTTGTCCATCTGCACCTGCTTGTCCGGCGGCAGCTCCATGAAGCCGGACAGGGTGCGGGGTTTGATCTTGTCCATGGTGATGATGATTCCTTTCGGGCTTACAATTTCTTTTTCGGGTTGACGATGTCGCGCCAGTCGAGGTCGCCGCGGCTCAGGCCCAGAATGAGCACCTCGGCCGTGGCCACGTTGCTGGCAAACGGGATCTGCCGCTGGTCGCACAGGCGCGCCATGCGGTTGACCTCGTCGAAATGGCCGCTCTCGGCGTCGCAGAAAAACAGCACGAGGTCGATCTCGTTATAGCTGATGCGCGCATCGAGCTGCTGGCAGCCCTGCGCCGAGTGCAGGTAGGTGCGAACCTTCAGGCCGGTGGCTTCGGAGATGAGCCGCCCAGTCGTAAACGTCGAGCTCAGGTCGTGCTTGGCCAGAATGCCGCAGTATGCGATGCAGAACTGGACCATGAGCTCCTTCTTGCCGTCGTCAGCGATGAGTGCAATGTTCATATGGATAACTCCTCTCTGTCTGGTCAGGGGCCGTCACTGCAGCAGCGAGAGCTCGCTCTCGGGGGCGGTGTCGACGGTCTTGACGGTAAAATATGCATCGAGAAAATCGCGCGCGATGGACGCGATGGAAGCGCCGGCGCTGCCGTGCTCCACGACGACCGCCACGGCAACCTTGGGATTGTCATACGGTGCGTAGCAGATGAAAATGGCGTTGTTGACCTGGTTGTCGCCGAGCTGGGCGGTACCGGTCTTGGCGGCGACCTTCACGCCGTAGTCGCCGAAGGTCTCATACGCGCTGCCGGCGCGGTCATTGGCGACGAGGTACATGCCCTTTTGCACAGCGGCCCAGTTATAGTCGCTGGTCTCGACGGCGCTGAGCACCTCGGCCTGATTTTCGTAAATGAGCTCGCTGCCGTCGTAGCTGCGCACGGACTTCAGGATGGACGCGCTGTGGCGCGTGCCGCCGTTTGCGATCGTGGCGCAGTACTCCGCCAGCTGCAGCGGCGTGAACAGGCTGTACGACTGGCCGATGGCCGCCTGCAGCGAGTCGCCGACGTACCAGTTCGTGTTCTCGACCTTTTTCTTCACGGCCTCCGTGGCCATCTGGCCGGTGCTCTCCGGCAGCTCGATGCCGGTGTGCTCGCCGAGACCGAAGGCCGCGGCATAGCGCGCGAGCGTGTCGATCGGCAGACTGTCGCCGACGGTGTAGAAGAAGATGTTGCACGAGTCGCGGATGGCCTCGGTGACATTGTCATTGCCGTGCGTCGCGCCGGACGAGGCGATCCAGCACTTGGGGGCGTAGCCGGTGTCCTCATACTTGCGGAACGTGCCGGTGCACTGGATGCGCGTGCCGGTGGTGATGACACCCTCGGTCAGGCCGGCGATGGCCGTGCAGGGCTTGAACGTCGAGCCGGGAGAATACTGGCCGAGCAGCGCACGGTTGAACAGCGGCTCGTTCTCGGCGTCCTTGACGGCGTCGTAGCTCTCCTGACTCTGAAAGAGCGTCTGCAGGTCGAACGTCGGATAGTTGGCGATGGCCAGCGGCTGGCCGGTGGCGACATCGACCGCCACGAGCGCGCCCC
>HF985788.1:0-8381 GCA_000432375.1 Firmicutes bacterium CAG:103 | reverse complement strand
CGCCACGAGCGCGCCGCCGCCGACGGCATCGCTGGTTTCCGTCGACTTGGACTTCATGTTCTCGATGCCTCTGGTCAGCGACTGCTCGGCCGCCGCCTGCAGATCGAGGTCGATCGTGAGGCTGACCTGATCGCCCGGCTCCGGCTCTTTGGTGTACGTCGTGCCAGTGACGGTGCCGGATGCGTTTTTCGTCACGATGGCCGTGCCGTTCGTGCCGTGGAGGTATTTCTCAAAGGCGAGCTCGGCCCCGTCCTTGCCGACGGTCGCGCTCATGGGGTAGCCCTGGGTCTTATAGGTCGTGTATTCCTCGGCGTTCATTTTGCCCGTGTAGCCGAGCAGGTGCGCCGCGAGATTCGTGTGGTACTGGCGCGTATAGGACACCGTGACCTCGAAGCCGGGGACATTATTTTCCTTCAGCGACGTGATGAGCTCCATGCTCGCGTCCTGAACGAAGACATAGTCCGGCAGGTAGAGCTTGTCGATATAGCGCGTCTTGATCGAGTAGCGCAGGCCGGCGATGATGCGCATATCGGCCGCGGAATAGTTGTTGTTGATCTCAAACTTTTCGCGGCAGTAGCTCATGAGCTCCACGGCCGTGGCCTCCTCGTCGAGGCCGGCGTATTTGAGGAAGCCCTTGAGCTGGGTGCGCTGCGTGTCGTTCATGTCCGTGTACTCGAACGGGGGCTTGGCCGTGACCGGCAGCTCGTCGACATACGTGTCGCCGCAGGCGGCGACGGTGCGCGCCATCTGCAGGAGGATGCCGTTCGGATCGTCCTGCTCGAAGAGGTCGTCGGGATTGAAGACGAGGTTATTGCAGCTTGTGTTCGACACGAGCACGTGGCCGTAGCGGTCGAGGATGCTGCCGCGCGCGGCCTCCACGGTCTGGGAGCTGGCGACGCTGTTGCGGTTTTCCTCATAATACGCCTTGCCGTCGACGATCTGCAGCTTATAGAGCGCGACGACGAACACGATCACGAGCAGCATAAGGATGCACGCGAGCGCGGTGACGCGGCCGGGTTTGATGGGTTTTTCCATGGCGAAGATCCTTTCGGGGGTCGGGCGCGCCGAAAAACTCAGCGCAGGGCACGCCGGCGGTGAAACGCACGGCTGATATAGTAATACGGGACGGCGAGCGGCAGCGAAAACACGCTCTGCCCCAGCGCCACGGCCAGCAGCCGCCAGAACGACGCGCCGTGGAAGATCCACAGGCGGAACATCTGGCAGAAGGCCGTGAGCAGAAACGCAGCCAGGCACGTCACGAGAAACGGCAGCAGGCTGTTATTGATGAGATACTCCGCGAGCATACCGGCGCCGAAGCCGATGACCGCGAAGAGCACGGCGAAGAGCATGCCCGTGCCGGGGTAGCCCATGGCGCCAAAATAGCCCGCGATGAGGCCGAACACCGCGCCCCACGTGCCGCCCTCGAACACGCCGACCGCCACAACGACTGCCGGCACGAACATGGCGTGCACGCCGAAGAGCGCAATGTGCGCAAAGACCGTGTTCTGCAGCAGGAGCGTCACGGCCATGTACAGCGCGCACCAGAGCACGCGGTGTACCTTATCCTTGTTGATGAGATCGGCCCACATGTCAGCTCACCACGTCAAAGTCTTTGATGACGAACACCTGCAGCAGCTCGCCGAGGTCACACGCGGGCGTGATGACGCCGTAGGTCTGCTGGCCGCCGGCCTCGGTGCGCACGTCCGTGATCGTGCCGACAACGAGGCCCGCCGGGAACGCGCCGCCCTTGCCGGACGTGAGCACGGTGTCGCCGGTGAAGATGCTCATGCCCTCGGCCAGATAGCCGAAGCGGGCGCAGCCCTGCTGCATGAGCGTGAAGTCGCCGAGGACCATGGCCGTCGCGCCGCTGCCGCTGACATAGCCGCCGACGCTCATATCCACGTCGATGACCGTGCGCACGGTCGCCCAGGTGCTGCCGGTCTCGATGACCTGACCGACGAGCGCGCCGGACTCGTTCATGACGCAGTCGCCGACCTCGATGCCGCTGTCGCTGCCCTTGCTGAGCGTGAGCGTGCTCGACCAGTTCGACGCGCCGTAGGACACGACGTTCGCGGGCTCGAGCTCGAAGTCCGTGTGCCGCTGCGTGAAGCCCAGCAGGTCACGATAGCGCTCGTTTTCCGCGATCGCCTCCTGCCCTTCACGCGCCTGCGCCTGAGCCTCGGCCAGCTGCGTGCGCAGCTGCTCGTTTTCGGCCTGGAGCTGGTCATATTTATAAATGTAGCCGTAGATGCTCTCGAGCCACTGCGCCGTGACGGTCGCGGCCTTCTGCAGCGGCGCGCGCACGATGCCGTCGAGATTCGTGAGGAATCCCGCCTTGCCGCCGAGCGCCCCGGCGATCAGCGCGAGCACGAGCACGACCGCGACCACGATCGCGCCGACGCGCGCGCCTTTCTTTTTCAGATACGTTTTCCAGTTCAAAGCAGCTCGACTCCCAGTTCGTTCAGCAGTTGTCCCAGCCTGCACAGCGGCAGGCCCATCACGTTGAAATAATCGCCGTCCAGATGCGCGACGAACAGCGCGCCGCGGCCCTGAATGCCGTAAGCGCCGGCCTTGTCCATCGGCTCGCCGGTGGCGATGTAGCGCTCGATCTCCCCGGACGTAAGGGGGCGAAAGCGCACAGCCGTGCGCTCGGCCGCCTGCCGCAGCTCGCCGCCGCGCAGCACGGCGACGCCGGTGTAGACGATGTGCTCGCGCCCGGACAGGGCCGTGAGCATGCGCACGGCGTCGTCATGATCTCGCGGCTTGCCGAGGATGGCGCCGTCGAGATAGACGATCGTGTCCGCCGCGATGATGATGTCCTCCGGCGCGCAGGTCTGTGCGACCTCCTGCGCCTTGTGCAGGGACAGTTCGCGCACGGTCTGCTCCGGGCCGGCGCCCGGCGTCGCGCGCTCAGGGCCCTTTGCCGGCCGGATCGTCAGGTCCGGCACGCCGAGCATCTCCAGCAGCTCCCGCCGGCGCGGGGAGCCGGAGGCTAGAATCCAGTTCATGGTCGTTCCTCCCGGGCGGGTCATTCCACGCCCCGATAATACAGGCCGCGGGTCAGCCCGTTCGGGCGATAATCCGTCAGACCCAGATAGCTCTGCGTGACCGCGACGCACTCACGCGGCGTCTCGGTCGTGAACATGAGGCGCACGCCCCAGAGGCCCGCCGTTTCATAGTCCTCATGCTTGTCGGCGAGGTAGAGCTTGTGCGCGTTGAAGATCTGGTTGCGGTGACCGAACGCCGGCAGCACCGGGAACAGCGCCCCGCGCCGGTCGGCCAGATTGTTGGGCACGCTGCAGTTGCAGCGGCCCGCGCTGTTGCGGATGATGCACTGCTCGGTGATCATGCACGGCAGGCGGCCGTAGACGAGCATCTCCGTGTCGATGCTCTTGGCAAGGTCGCGGATCTGCGCCACGCGCAGCTCGAACGACGCCGTCGCGCTCACGAGACCGGCCTGCTGCAGCACTTCCTCCGTGAAGGAGTTAAAGACATTGAGTCCAAAGTCGCCGCGCACGCGCATCCCCGCGCGGCGGGCGAAGAAGATATGGCCCATGTTGCCGACGAGCGCTTCCTGCACGCCGTTTTCGGCAGCGCGAGAGAGCATGGCGTGCATGTCCTCAGCCTGATCGTCCGTGATGACGCGCGGCAGCACCGCCGTGACCTGCGCCCCCTGCTCCAGAAACGGGGCGAGACGCGGAAAATCACTGTCGAGAATCTCGACCGGCACATATACATACGCCGGGTGCAGCGCGGCAAGCTCCTGCGTGAGCTGCTCGGCCTGATGCACCTGCACGATGAGCGCGGGGTCGGCAAAATAGCGCTTGCCCTCCGGGAGCTGCGGCAGCGGCAGGCTCCGCCGCTCGGGCAGGGCCGCGCGCTCCTCCTTCAGGCCGGTGATGAGCCGGCGGCGCAGGTCGTTGACGGCGGCCGCCGGAAGATAGAGATCCGGGTCGATGCGGCTCTCGGTGCCGGTGGAATAATAGGGCGTGCCGCCCGTTTTGGCAAACTGGTCGGCGAGGCTCTGCGCGGTCAGCGGCGCGCGCTGCGCGGGCTCCGGCACGGGGCCGGTGAGCACGGCGCGGTGGCCTTCCTCGTCCATGACGGCGGCCATGACCGGCTCGCCGGTCTGCACCTTGGCATAAAACTTCACGGGCACGCGGCGGCGCTCGCCGTCGGCATACGCCTTGCGCGCGGCGGTGAACATTTTTTCCGCCTCGCGGTCGGGCTCAGCGGCGCGTGTGCCGAGCATGTCCGGCCCTTTTTTTCCGAGCAGGTAGCCCTGCGTGAAGCCCTGGCGCGAGAACGCCAGCGCGAGCCGGTCGTTTTCCTCCTGTGTGGGCACGCGGTGCTCATGGATGCAGCGGGCATACACGTCCGTGACCACGGCGACGTACTCCGGCCGCTTCATGCGGCCCTCGATCTTCACGCAGGCGACGCCAGCGTCGGCGAGCTGCTGCAAGTAGTCTGCCAGACAGTTGTCGCGCAGGCTCAGCGGATACTCGTCCATGCGGCCGCCCATGCTGTACTGCATGCGGCACGGCTGCGCGCACGCGCCGCGGTTGCCGCTGCGGCGGCCGATGAGCGCGCTCATATAGCACTGGCCGGAATAGCAGAAGCACAGCGCCCCGTGCACGAACACCTCGGTCTCGATGCTCGCGTGCTGCGAGATGAAGCGGATCTGCTCGAGCGAGAGCTCGCGCGCGAGCACGGCGCGGGTGATGCCCATCTCGGCCGCGGCCTCGACCCCGGCGAGATTGTGGATGCTCATCTGCGTGCTGGCGTGCAGCGGAATGTCCGGCAGAGCGGCGCGCAGCACGCGCGCGAGGCCCAGATCCTGCACAAGGATCGCGTCCGCCCCGGCGTCCGACGCCTGCTGCGCGAGCGCGGCGGCGGCGTCCATCTCGCGGTCGCCCACGAGGGTGTTGAGCGTGACGTAGACCTTGCAGCCGCGGATGTGACAGTAGCGCACGGCCTTGGCAAACGACTCCCGTGTGAAATTATCGGCGCTCCGGCGCGCGTTGAATCCGTCGCCAAAGCCCATATACACCGCGTCCGCCCCGTTTTGCACCGCCGCGATGACGGCGTCGAGGTTGCCCGCGGGCGCCAGCAATTCCAGCATAGACCCACTCCCAGTTATAGTCATACATATAGCATTATAGCACAGCAGGTGCTCTTGCTACAAGTCAATTTTCATGCTATAATGTGAATCTATCATGAATTTCTAGTGACCCGAGGGGTAATTGCATGGATCGAGCCGAATTTACGCTGTCGCGGCCGGTGTGCCTGTCGCTGCCGGTCGAGGAAGTGGACAAGCTGCTGCGGGAAAAAGACGGGCGCTGCGCCCTGGTATATCTGGCGCTGCTGCGCGCCGGCGGAAAGCCGTTTCCAGCCGAAAGCATCGGCCTGACCGAGCGCGAACTGCGCCAGACGATGGAGCGGCTGTGCGCGCTCGGGCTCGTCTCCGCCGCCGGGAAGTCGTCCCCTGCCCCGGCCGGCCGTACAGCACCCGCGGCAGACAAGCCGGGCGCGGCCGAGCCGAAGCTCGTGCCGGCGGCCGAGCTGCCGCAGTACACGGCCGAGGACATCGCCAGCCGAATGCTCAGCGACGAGCCGATGCAGACCGTGCGCCGCGAGGCCGAGCAGCTCTACGGCCGCAAGCTCACGACGCCCGAGATGAATATGCTCCTGGGCCTGCGGGACTATCTGGGTCTCCCGGCCGACGTGCTCATGGAGCTGATCCACTACGTGTTTCAGGAATACCGCGCCGAGCGCGGCCACGCCGGCACGCCGACGATGCGCCGGATCGAAAAGGAGGCCTATGCGTGGGCCGATCAGGAGATCCACACGACGGCGCAGGCGGAGGAATATTTACAACGCAGACAGGCGCGGCGGGAGCTGGCGCAGCAGGTGCTGCAGGTGCTGCAGATCCAGGACCGCGCGCCGAGCCGCACCGAGCGCGGCTACATCACGAGCTGGCTGGATATGGGCTTCGGCTGCGACGCCATCGCCGAGGCATACGACCGCACGGTCGTGGCGACCGGGGCGCGCAAGTGGGCGTACCTCAACCGCATCCTCATGAGCTGGCACGAAAAAGGGCTGCACACGCCCGAGGAGATCGAGACCGGCGACCCGCGCGCAGCGGGCAAGCGCCGCGCGGCCAATCCGGCTGCGCCGGCGGCCGAGCGCGACGATCTCGACCGCGTGGAGCAGCTGCTCCGCAAGATGGAGCAGACCAACACCTAAGGAGGGACCGGCATGGCCCGCAATGGGATCTATCTGGCGCGCGCCCGCGAGCAGATCGCGCAGCAGCGCGCGGAAAATGAGCGCGAGCACCGCCGCCGCGTGGACGACGCCTACCGCCGCGTGCCCGGCCTGCGCACGCTCGATCAGACGCTGCAGCAGCAGATGATCGCGCTCGTCGGCCTGACGATGCGCCACGGCAGCGACCCGACGGAGGAGCTGCGCGCGCTCGAGCGCGCGAATCTCGACACGCAGGCGCAGCGCGCCGAACTGCTGACGGCGTACCACCTGCCGGTGGATTATACCGACGACATTTACACCTGCCCCCGCTGCCATGACACGGGCTACGTTCAGGGCCAGCCGTGCGACTGCCTGCTGCGGCGCTACAACGCCGAGCTCACGCGCGACCTCAGCCGCCTGCTGCAGCACGGCGACGAGTCGTTCGAGCACTTCGACCTGACGCTCTACGACGAGAACGCGCGGCCGAAGATGGAGCGTGTGTTTCAGGTCTGCCGCTCGTTTGCGCAGACGTTCCGCCCCGGCACGATGAACCTGCTGCTGCAGGGCGGCACGGGGCTGGGCAAGACGTATCTGTCGGCGTGCATCGCGCGCGTCGTCGCGGGCGCGGGCTACGCCGTCGCCTATGAGACGGCCGCGAGCGCATTCGATGCGTTCGAGTGCGCGAAGTTCCAGCGCGGCAGCGCCGACGGCGAGACCGCCGCGCAGCGCGTGGAACAGTATCTCGGCTGTGATCTGATGATCCTCGACGATCTCGGCACCGAGATGATCACGGCCTACTCCACGAGCGCGCTCTACACGCTCATCAACACGCGCCTGACGCGCGCCAAGGCCACCATCATCAGCACGAACTGCTCCAACGAGGAGCTGCAGAAAAAATACACGCCGCAGATCCTGTCGCGCATCGAGGGCGAATACCAGACGCTCCCGTTCGTGGGGCGGGACATCCGGCAGATCAAAAAGGAGCGCGAAGCATGAATCAGCACGAGATCACCGAGCGCCGCCCCCTGCTCGACGCGAGCGGTAACCTGACGGAACCCGGCTATGCGAAGTCCCTGCTGCCCGTCTACCGCCGGGGCGACATCAAGGCCAACAAGCTGCGCATCAAGGAATGGGACTACTACTGCATCAACAACGGCCACTTCGCCCTCGCCCTGACCATCGCGGACAACAGCTACATGGGGCTCGACTCCATCTCCCTGCTCAACCTCGACGAGGGGTGGGAGATCACGAAAAGCCCGATGAAGGCTTTCACGAACGGCAAGGTCTGCCTGCCCGAGAGCAGTGAACGCGGCGATGTGCACAGCGCCGGGCGCAACTACAGCATTCTCTTCAAGAATGAGGGAGACCGCCGCGTGCTCATCGCGCAGATGAAAAACTTCGGCCCGGAGGGCTCGCTGTACGCGAAGGTGACGCTCACGGACATCCCGGCCGAGTCCATGGTCATCGCCACGCCCTTTGACAAGGGCAAGCACTTTTACTACAACCAGAAGATCAACTGCATGCGCGCCGAGGGTGCTGTGACCTACGGCTACCACAACCGCACGTACACCTTTGACCCGGCGGACAGCTTCGCCGTGCTCGACTGGGGCCGCGGCGTGTGGACGTACAAAAACACGTGGTACTGGGGCAGCGCCTCCGGTCTCGTGGACGGGGAGCGGTTCGGCTTCAACATCGGCTACGGCTTCGGCAACACGAGCGCCGCGAGCGAGAACATGCTCTTTTACAAGGGCCGGGCGCACAAGCTCAGCCAGGTCATCTTCCACATCCCCGGCGACGGCGGCAGGGCCACGCCGGACTATATGCGGCCCTGGACCTTCACGAGCGACGACGGCCGCTTCGAGATGGACTACACCCCCGTGCTCGACCGCGCGAGTTGTTCGGACGTGGGACTCATCAAGTCCGACCAACACCAGGTGTTCGGCGTGTTCAACGGCCGCGCCGTGCTCGACGACGGCACGGTGCTGAATGTCAAAGACCTCCCCGGCTTCGCCGAGAAGGTCATCAACAAATGGTGAAACGCAGCAAAAACCGCTCTGCTTTCGCAGAGCGGTTTTTGAGTCTGTCGGAAAACCTCCTGGTTTTCCGACAAAAGGCCTGCAGTCTGCTGCGCGCATAAT
>HF985787.1:10729-13762 GCA_000432375.1 Firmicutes bacterium CAG:103 | reverse complement strand
GGGCGGATACTACCGCGCGATGCTCGCGGGCAAGCTGCCGGAGCTGGCGCAGCTCGCCTACGAGCGCTACAACGGCGAGCGCAAGACGCGCCTGAGCGCGATCGACGCGATGCTCGACGCGGCCGACAGCCGCGATGGCGTGACGAAGGCGCAGATTGCCGCGCTGCTCGACATGGACGACGCGGACTACGACCGCGCGGACAGCAAGCTGCAGCAGCAGGCCAAAGACGCGGCCGACCGCAAGGCCGCTGCCGACAAGAAGGCCAAGGAGGAAAAGGCCGCGCAGGAAGCGGCGGACAAGGCCGCGCGCAGTGAGGCGCGGCGGCAGATCACGCTCATCCTGCGCAACGGCGGCACCGTGCCCAACGACCTCTGGGAGCAGAGCGGCTACAGCGCCGTGACGATCGCGGCCATGCTGCGCGGTCGGAAGGGTTAAGCGTTATGTAAACTTAGCGCCGGTTTCGCTGCAATCAGTCGCTGTCGTGCCTTTCGCCGAAAAATAGTTATGTAAACCGTGTGAAGGAAAGAAGTCCCGGAAGCGAAAACGCTTCCGGGACTTTTGCGTGCTGTGTCTGCGCTCAGGCCGTGGCCTGCTTATAGCGCATGAGGATGGTTGCGACCTGCGCGCGCGTGGTGCTGCCGCCGGGTTCGAGATAGTCCGTCTTGTCGTGCGGAAGGCCCTTGATAAGGCCGTTGCCGACGGCCCAGGCCATCGCGTCGCGGGCATAGGCCGACACGCTGCCGGCGTCGGGGTAGGCAGCGAGCGAGGCGGCGTTGCCGGTGGCGTCCGGCGCGTACTTGGCCGTGTACCGGTACAGGATGGCGGCGAGCTGCTCGCGCGTGATCTGGCCGCTGGGGTCAAACGTCGTGGCGCTCGTGCCGTTGACGATGCCCGTGAGCTTCGCCCACAAGATGGCGTTGGTATACCACTGGCCGCGCGGCACATCGTCAAACGGGGCGCGGAGCTTGGCCAGCTCATAGCCCTCGACGACCTTCGGCTCGCCCTGGATGCGGTAGAGGATGCACACGAGCTGTGCGCGCGTGCACGTGCCGCTCGGGTCGACAGTCGTGGCCGAAAGGCCGTTGATATAGCCGCTGTAGATGCAGTAATCCAGCCCCGCGTGCGCCCAGGTGCCCGGCGCGGGCATATCGCGGAAGGCGTAGCCCGGGCAGGTCGGCCCGCCGGGGCAGACAGACGGCAAACCGGTAGCAGGAATGGTTTCTGCCTTTGTCTCTCCACAGACGGAACAAGTATAAACTCGAACCCCGGATGTTGTTGCAGTCGGCTTAATAACGACCTCTCCTGCATTCATCTTATGGCCAAACGCCGCCACTTCATTGCGGTGTTCTACAGCTCCGCATTTTGCACATGTATACAGGTCATAACCATCTTCCGTGCAAGTTGCAGGAGCACGCTTTGTCAGCTGCCAAGTATGCACATGTACACCGGTCGCCGGAATCGTCTCCGTTTTGGTATCCCCGCACACAGTACAGGTATAGGTGCGGACACCTGCCATATCTTCTGTCGGCTTCGTTGTCACTTGCCCGCTGTTCCATTTGTGTCCCAGCGGTTCTGAAGCGTCATATCGCTGTGTCGTGCCGCAGGCACTACATGTGCACAGGATATAACCGCCCGTCGTGCAAGTGGCCGGAATCTCCTTGGCAACAAACGTATGCTCACCCGTTGCAGGGATTGTCTCCGTCTTCGTCGCGCCGCAGTCCGTGCAAGTATAGGTGCGGACACCAGCATGAATGCAGTCCGGTTTCGTGGTCACGATGCCGGAATCCCAGGTATGGTCCCGCAGCTTCGGGATGTCCTCGCCCACGCGCGTGTTGCAGCGCGCGCAGATGTGATAGCGGTAGCCGGTGGTCGTGTACGTCGGCTCCTGCGTGACGACCCACTCGCCCCAGTCGTGGCCGAGGGCGGGGATGGTATCGTCATAGTCCTTGCCGCAGCGCGGGCACGTGCCCTTGTAGTGGCCGGACTCGGTGCAGGTCGGGTCGGTACGCACGTCGGCATAGCTGTAGTCATGGCCCTTGGCGGGGATGACCTCGTCGATCTTCACGCCGCAGCGCGCGCACGTGCCGACGACGCGGCCGGACTTCGTGCAGGTGGCCGGGAACAGGTCGCAGCGGCTCAGGTCATGGCCGAGCGCGGCGATCTTCTCGGTGCGGGTCGCGCCGCAGGCCGAGCACTTGTAAAACACCGTACCCTGCTCGGTGCAGGAGGCCGGGTAGGTCTGCGTCACCCAGGTGTGGTCGGTGGCAGCGACATAGGTGTCGTCCACAGGGGCATAGGTGCAGCCCTTCACCGTGCAGGCGTGGTGCGTGTAGCCCTGCTTGGTGCAGGTGGGGTCGACGACCGTGTCGGCGAACTGGGCGATGTGATCGCCGTGCCAGAGACCGGTCTTGTAGCCCTGCCACGTGCCGTCGTCCTTGAGCTCGGCGGCCCAGGTGTAGCTGCCCTGCGGGTAATAGACCACGCAGTCGCGCGGGAAGGAGCTGTTGGTGTCCGCCGCGCCGTAGATGCTCTTGGCGGGGGCATTTTTAAAGATGGCGCGCTTGAGCTGCGTGATCTTTGCGATCTGGGTCAGGCCCGCAGCAATATCATCCGCGTGCTCTTCGTTCCCATCCGGATCGTCCGGGGCGAGAATCCCGTTGAGGACAGCCTTGATGGCGAGCTGCAGCGCGGCGTCCACACTGGTGAAGGCGCGGGCCTGAATCGTGTCGATCTTGTCGCCGAAGTAAGCCTCCTCGAGCAGCTCGCAGCCGGCAAAGGCGCAGCGGTCGATCTGCGCGACGCGGTTGGAGAGGTCGACGGACTTCATGTGGTTATCGCCGGCAAACGCGGCCACACCGATGGTGAGCTTCTTGTCTCCGGGACTGAAGGTAAGCTCCTCCATATAATAATCGCACAGGAAGGCGTAGTCGCCGATGCTCGTGACCTGCGAGGGGATGTTGAGCTTCTTGTGGTGGTTGACGAACGCGAACGCGCCCTTGCCGATCGTCTGCAGGTTCGACGGCAGGCCGAGC
>HF985787.1:10288-10715 GCA_000432375.1 Firmicutes bacterium CAG:103 | reverse complement strand
CGAGCGTCGTGTCCTCCTGGCCAAGGATGCGGTCCCACGCGAAGGCCCACGGGCCGATATACGTCAGGCAGTCCGGCAGGCGCAGCTCGGCGAGCATGGTGCAGCTGTAAAACGCATGATCCTCGATGCGCTTGAGGCGGCTGCAGGCGCGCGCGCGCACGAAGGTGAGCGTGTCGCAGCCGTAGAAGGCGTACTTGTCGATGAGCTCGAGCTTGCGCGGCATGTTGATGGCCGAGAGGTACTCATCCTTATAAAACGCATGGTCGCCGATGGTGGTGATGTCGTCGTTCAGGTAGACGCAGGTGAGATAGTTGCAGTCCTTGAAGGCGCGGTCGCCGACGTTCGGCACACCGGTGTAGTGCTCCGTGCGGCCGTCCCACTCCTCATCCGTCGCACCGGCGATGTAGGCCAGGACGAGATAGTCCTC
>HF985787.1:7489-10240 GCA_000432375.1 Firmicutes bacterium CAG:103 | reverse complement strand
TAAATCTACGCCCTCGACATCACGCAACCAGGGAGCTTTCTGACCCGTGACCCCGTAGTCCGCCATCGGGCCGTTGCCGAAGATGTACACGCCGTAATACTGCGCGTCCTCGCGGTAGTCGTGCTCCCGCCAGATCTGCTGCAGGACGGGGTTGTCCTGCACGACGGTGGGGTTCGTGACCTCGTAGATTTTATAATGTACGCTGGCCTCGTTCCCGGCGGGGCCGCAGTCGCCATGTGCGACTTCTTTGCCGAAGAGCTTTTTGATCTGATCCGGCTGGTTGAGAAACTGCTCAACCACGCCCGCGATCGTGCCCGCCTGCGCCGGCGGGGCGCACACGCTCAGCAATCCGGCCGCGAGCACAAAGCACAGCAGCAGCGACAACACTCGTTTTTTCATATGGTTCCTCCCTCCGAAATGGACATTCCGGTAACAATGTCTACACGGTCAGTATACAGGACGCGCCCCGCTTTTGCAACGGGTCGTGCGCGCATGGGCGCGAAAAAATGCACATTTTGTTTACACAAATGCAACAAAATGTAACACTCAAAACGTTTTTTCGGCGATCCCCATTGCACACTTTCCCAGGCATATGGTATATTTTCGACAGATAGGTATTACGGTTGTACACATGCATCACAACAAAGGAGGACAAAGGATGAAAAAGCGCGTGCTCTCGCTGGCGCTGTGTCTCGTTCTGGTCGTGGGGCTGTTCTCCGGCCTGACCGTGAACGCATCGGCAAGCAGACTCGACGATCTGAAAAAGGAGATTGCCGAGAAGCTCATCAAGGAGAAGATCGAGCAGCTCAAGGAGGAGTTTGAGATCCCGGATCTCGACACGGAGGCCATCATCAGCAGCTTTACGACCGCAGCCACAGAGGGCGACTTCGGTGAGAACAACTGCCTGCACTGGGAAGTCTCCACGGGCGTGCTCAGCGGCAAGACGCTGACCATCTCCGGCACCGGCGCCATGCCCGACTTTGATTTTCCCAACGGCAACCTCGCCCCGTGGTGGAACTATGAGGCGCTGGGTATGCTCACGAGCTTCGGCAACTTCAAGCTGGAGGGCGAGCTGAAGAAGGTCGTCATCAAGGACGGCGTCACGAACGTGAGCAACTATGCGCTGTTCTGCCTGCCAGCCGCCACGCAGGTCACGCTGCCGGACAGCGTGACGAGCATCGGCCGCTACGGCATCGCCATGTGCTCCAAGCTCACGGGCATGTCCATCCCCAAGGGCGTGACCGGGATCGGCGACTTCGGTCTCGCGGGCAACGGCCTGACCGCCGTCACGCTGCCCGACGGGCTGCAGAGCCTCGGCCGCGGCGCGTTCGACTCCTGCGCCAGCCTCACGAACACCACTCTGCCCGCCGCCATCACGGCCGTGCCCGGCAAGTGCTTTGCCGACTGCACGAAGCTGCTGAACGTCAAATACGCCGGCACGGTGACCGCCATCGGCGATCTCGCGTTTAAAAGCTGCAAGGCGCTCACCACAGCGCCCATCCCCGAGACCGTGACCACCATTGACAAGGCCGCCTTCACCGGCTGCACCGCGCTGACGGACGTGACCATTCCCGCGGGCGTGAGCACCATCCCCGAGGACTGCTTCCGCGGCTGCACCGCGCTGACGGACATCGACCTGCCCGGCACGGTGACGAGCGTCGGCCACAACGCCTTCACCGGCTGCACCGCGCTTAAGGACGTGCGCTGCTACGGCGCGGCCCCGGCGGTCGAGCCGGGCAACTCGGAAGCGCACAGCTTTGAGCCCGCCACCGTCACCATCCACTACAACCCCGCCATGAACTGGACGCTCGACGCGGACGGCAAGTGGCAGGGCTACACCGTCAGCGACAAGGGCGTGTGCACGCACACCGACTACGGCACGACGGAGCGCACCGTGCCCGCCACCTGCGGCGAGGCCGGCCGCGTCGACACCATCTGCTCCAACTGCGGCGAGGTCGTCTCGACCAGAGAGCTCCCGCCCACCGGCGCGCACGTCTGGGGCAACGGCGTTGTGACCACCGCCCCGACTGAGACCACGCCCGGCGTGCGCACCTTCACCTGCACCGTCTGCAGCCAGACCCGGACGGAGTGCAGCCAGACCCGGACGGAGGCCATTCCCGCCACGGGCGCGCACGACTATCAGTTCACCAAGAACGTCGCTCCGACGTGCACGGACGGCGGCTATGACCTCTACACCTGCAGCAGCTGCGGCGCGACCGAAAAGCGCAACCTGACCGACGCGGCCGGCCACAAGTGGGACGGCGGCACCGTGACCACCGCCCCGACCGAGACCACGCCCGGCGTGCGTACCTTCACCTGCACCGTCTGCGGCCAGACCCGGACGGAGGCCATCCCCGCCACGGGCGCGTGGTACTACAACGCCGTCGCCTGGGCGTACTACAACGACGTCACTTCCGGCACGAGCGCGACTATGTTCACGCCCAACGCCGCCATCACGCGCCAGCAGCTGGTCACGTTCCTGTACCGGTACACGGTCAAGTACGCGCCGGAATTCACCGGGAACGCCGCGCCGATCAGCGCCTTCCCCGATGCCGGCAGTGTGGCCAACTGGGCCTACGCCGCGATGTCCTGGGCCGTCGGCAACGGCCTCATCCTGGGCAATGCGCACGACAACGGCCCGGACTACCTCGACCCGAATGGCAGCGCCACGCGCGCGCAGACGGCCACCATCATCATGCGCTACTGCCAGCTCATCGGCGCGTGAGCCGGCACTGCCGCCCCATAGCACCC
>HF985787.1:0-7474 GCA_000432375.1 Firmicutes bacterium CAG:103 | reverse complement strand
CCCCGCCCCGGGAGCGAACGCTCCCGGGGCTTTTGCGCGCGGCGCGGGATGGTGCGGGACGGCGGCGCGGGCGGAGCGCACGGTGCGGGACGGGACGGTGCAGGATGGTGCGATGCGGGCAGCGCGGGCAGACGGCGCGGGCGGAGCGCGCGGTGCGGGACGGCGCGGACAGGCAAAAATGTGCGGCTGCGGCGGACAGGTGTGCCCGGCCGGCAGATCCGCCGCGGAGGGCCGGGGAAGGCCATGGGAAACGGCGGCTTGTTTACATAACATCGTTAATTGCACCGCATTTATGTTGAAAAGTCTGTTGGCAATGTGGAAAAATGGTTTCCATAACGCCGTTTTTGGCCGCGAAACCCGGCAACCGGCGCACAGGTATCCATATCGGAGTCGAAAAAGCGAGCAGCAGAACGGCAATTGCATTTGACAACAATTTGACATCAAAGTTCATGACAAATTCAATCAATTTGTTACACATCGCGGGTATGTGTCCATTGAGTTTTGGCCGTTTCTTGCATATAATGCACTTGTAACCGGCAATACCAACCATCCGATGTCGTCTATTGTGTGGGACGGCGTTGGAAATCTTACGAAAGGGGTAAAGTAACATGGGTCTTATTCAGACTGGTCTTGGCATCGCTTCCGATATCCTCGGCAAGTGCGGTGAGGACAAGGCGAAGGCGATCGTTGATGCGATCTCCGATGCGCTGCCGAACTGGCTCGCCATGTAATTTGCGAACATATGAAAACCCCGGAGCTTCGGCTCCGGGGTTTTTCTGTTGTGGGGCTGTTTCCGCGCCGCACGTAAGCCTTCTCCTTGCCGAGAAGGTGCTGAGCGCAGCGAAGCGAATGAGGTGGAAAGACTGCGGTTTCCTCCAGCGGTATTGGCGATGCACCGCGTGTCCGTCACGCACCCCATTGGCTCCCTTGTGGAAAGGGTGCTGGCAGCCGGCGGGCTGACTGAGGGATTGACACGCAAAATCTCGCACCAAAGCCGGTATCTGCAGCTCCTCCGTCGCGGCGCAGAGCGCCGTGCCACCTCCCCTTACGCAGGGGAGGCTTTTCCTGCGCGACCGGTAGTGCAAAGCGGATCTGTCCTGAGGGGCACACACATCAGAAAAGCCTTCCCATGAAAGGGAAGGCTTTTCATTTCCGTCGTTTATGCCTGCGCGGGGAGATTGAGCACAAGGGCCAGAAACTCCAGCGGCTCCGGGCCGTCGTTGCGCAGGGCGTGACGCTCGCCGTCGCCCGTGAAGGTCACGGTGCCGGCGTCCACGGTCGTCGTCTCGCCGTTGCTGCGGTAAACACCGTGCCCGGAGAGGAAGTAGTACACTTCGTAGTTGCCGTGGTGGGTATGCTCGCCGACTTCGCAGCCGGGCTGCAGCACCATGCGGGCGCAGACCGTGCCGGCACCGAGCATCTCCTCCGGGGAGAGGAGCGCATAGCGCTCAAGATGGCCGGCGCCGCCCTTGAGGTGCTCAAGGCGCTCGGGCGTGTCGGGGAGCTTGCGGATGAATGCCATAGAGATCAGCCTCCTGTTTCGTTTCTGCTCTATTCGTAGCACACGGCCGCGAAAATTGCAACCGTTTTTCACGCGGAGGCCGGCTGGGAATCGCATTTTAAATATAAAAAATCCACGCACATGGCGTGGCATCATCCGACTCTATGGCTTCTCACTTGCTGCTGGGCTGCCAGTTGCTGCCCGAGAAGATCAAATCGTCCAGGTCCTGGACTTGGTTGGTACGCATAACGTTATCACGCTCCTTTCTTTTTCAGTTATTTATAGTTTACCAGAGAAAATGCAAGATTACAAGCGAAGATTTTCACAATTCCTACAGATTTTACCTAAAATTTTGCAGCAAAACGCACAAATCCGGGGCACTTCCTGCAGGAAGCGCCCCGATCAGATTCATTTGTACAGGTCGAGGAACTCCTCGAGGCAGAGGCCGTTGCCCATGATGTACGCGGCCGCCTCCTTGCCGACGTAGCGGAAGTGCCACGGCTCATAGATGACGCCGGTGATGTCCTGCTTGTCGGCGGGGTAGCGCAGGATGAAGCCGTAGTCCTGGCAGTGGGCGTACATCCACTGGTAGAGCGCGGTCTTTTCGAGTGCCTGCGTCTTGACCTCGTAGAACTTGTCCGTGATGTCGGCGCACAGGCCGAGCTGATGCTCGCTCGTGCCGGGACGGTTGACGATGCGGGCGGCCGCAGCCTCGTCGCCGCCGCACTGGCTGACCTTGCGGTTAAAGAGATATGTCTGCTCGTTATAGCTGCGGTACGCGCTCGACAGGCACACGCTCAGCCCCTCGGCGCGCGCGCCGGCGATGAAATCTTTCAGTGCGTCCACGGCGCGGGCGTCAAAATACCGGCCGCTCTCGAGCTCGGCCAGATCCTCCGGCACGGCCTCGCCGATGGAGTTTTGCGCATTGACGAGCGTGAGCTCCCAGCTGCCGGTGTTGACCTTCGGCAGGCCGTTGTCCGGCTCGGGCGTGGGGGTGGGCACAACGGCCGCGGCCGCGGCCGGGGTGGGCGTGGCGGCGGCGGACTGCGCCGGGGCATTCATCGGCGGCAGCACGCGCAGCGCGATGACCACGGCCAGCGCCAGCACAAGTGCGACGCACAAGACGGTTTTGAGAGCTTTTCGCATATCCCCACATCCTCGGTGACAGGTTTCGGCACATAGTGACCAAAAATATGGTATCACGTTTCCGGCGGCGGGTCAATCCCAAAACCACGACAGCGGGCCGCAGCCCTTTCCAACGAGAACCCATCTCATTGGAAATATCATTCTCCAATATACGTGAAGCGGCGGACGGTCTGCCCACCACGCTCGATCATCTCGCTCCACATAGCGGCTGGGCGCACCCACACGCCGCGCTCCCCGTAGAGCGCGCGGTAGACGACCATCGGCTCCAATGTTTCCGAGTGCGTGGCGACAAAGAGCAGCTCGTATTCCTTCCCCTTGAAGTGCCGGTAGCGGCCGGGGCGGAGCGTCTGCGCCGCGCTCATGCGTTGTCCTCCGGCAGGCCGAAGCTCTGGATGAGCAGGCGCGTGAGCGCGTGCGCCCCGTCGCGCGTGAGCATGATGCTGGCGACCTCGCCGACCGTCTTTTCCGGCATGTCGATCAGGCCCTTGGGCTGGGGCGTGTAATTGTGCTGCATATACATATGGTAAAAGCTCAGCGAGCACTCCGAGCGGTTGTCATTGACCGAGACGTTGAACACATTGGCAAACTGGGGCTTCATGATGCGCACCTCCTGCAGATTTTCTGCGCCCATTATACCACAGCGGCGACGGAAACGGGTGGGTAATTTTTGCACATTTTCGGGAAAGATGTTCAAAATCTATTGCGGTATGGGACAATTTCCTGTATAATGTGTCTACCAGTATGCGACTTTTTTAACATGGAGGGGAGAGCCGTTTGAAAGACCTGAAGTATCTTTACGAATTTGAAAAGCTGCTCGAGAGCGCGAACAATCCGCTCGTGCAGCAGGCGTGTGCCGAGGGGAAGCACGCGCTGGCCTACACCTGCTACCACATGCCCGAGGTGCTGCTCAACACCGGCGACTGCTTCTCGGTGCGGCTGCGTGCGCCGCTGACGGGATCGCTGGACATCTCGTCGTACTACATGTCCAACTTCATCTGCGACTACTGCAAGTCGCTGCTCGAGCGCGGCATCGAGGGGGGCTACAACTTCCTGTCCGCCCTGCTGGCGACGGAGACCTGCTCGGAGATGAACCGCGCGCTCGAGCACTTCGAGCTGCTGCACCTCGTGGACAACGAGCAGTTTTTCGTGACCTTCCTCGATATGCCCTTCAAGGTCACGGACAATACCGTGCGCCACTATGTCGACCAGCTCCGGCGCAAGGTGCTCGAGCCGCTGCATGAGGTCTACGGCGTGGACGTGTCGGACGACGCGCTGCGCAAGTCCGTGGCCGAGCACAACGAGGTCTGCCGCATCCTGACCGAGATCGGCCAGCTGCGCAAGGAGGAAAACCCGCGCATCACAGGCTACGAGTACCACATCCTCAACCTCGTGAGCTACTGCTGCCCGAAATACCTCATCGTCGACAAGCTCCGCGAGACGCTCGAGGAGCTGCGGCACCGCGAGCCCGACGCCAAGCCGAACTTCCGCGTGAAGATTGCCGTCGTCGGCAGCGAGATCGACGACCCCGGCTTTACCAAGCTCGTGGAGGAGGCGGGCGCGCTCGTCGTGGTCGACCGCTTCTGCTTCGGCTCGACGCCCGGCCGCGAGGAGATCCGCCTCGACCCCGACCTGCCGGTGCTCGAGAGCATCGCCCGGCACTACCTCACTACGAGCCAGTGCCCGCGCTACATGCAGCGCGAGAAGGTGGAGGGCCGCTGGCGGCTCGTGCGCGACCTGTGCGAGGAGTACCACGCGCAGGGCGTGCTGTACGAACAGCTCAAGTTCTGCGAGTACTGGGGCTATGAGCGCGCGCTGGCGAGCCACGTCATCACGCACGACTACGGCATCCCGTCCGTCGCGGTCGACCGGCAGAACGCCACCGGCGGCAACGGCCAGCTGCGCACGCGCGTGCAGGCATTCGTCGAGAGCCTGGAGATCAAGCAGCTCCAGGCGCAGAGAGGAGGCAAGTGACCATGGCTGACAAGGAAAAACGCTCCCTGCGGGAATTTCTCCGCCACATCAATGACTATACTTACCGCTTCAACCCCGAGAAGGGCCAGTTTCGCTACCGCGAGCTGCGCGGCGTGCGCGACACGGCGTTCGATTTCTACATGTGGCTCAAGTGCTGGAAGGACATGGTCGCCTTTGTGGCCAAGTGCCCGGTGTCGGCCGTGCGCGCGCTGTTTCGCTACCAGTGGTTTGCGACCTATCTGACCTACCCGAACTTTGTCGACCGCGGCACGCTCGGTATGCGCGGCAACCAGCTGCGCATGGCCCGCGCGCAGTACGACCGCATCGTGAAAAAGGCCACCGACCTGCTGCGCATCTCGTTCGTGGCCGACGAGCACTTCCACCCCGGCAACAAGCTGTCCAAGAAGGTCGTGCTCTTTGACGAGCTCGTCCCCGGCGAGATCATGGCCGGCTTCCCGAACCTCATCTACCTGCCGGCGCAGGTGCTGCCGGTGTTTCTGTGCTCCATCCTCGACCAGCAGATCACCCCGCCGTACCTCGACGCGGCCGAGAACTTCGGCATCCCGGCCGACGTCTGCCCCCTGCCCTCGGCCGAGGCCGGCTGCGCCCTGCGCGACGAGTATCCCAAGCTCGGCACGTGCTTTGTCGCCTGCAACATGCCGTGCGACGGCAGCGTCGCCACGACGTCGTATCAGGACCGGTACTTCAACCTCCCGACGTACTACTTCGGCGTGCCCATCCGCTACAATGAGGAGGCCGTGCAGGACTACGCCGTCGAGGAACTGCGGGGGCTCATCCGCTTCATCGAGGAGCAGACCGGCGAGACGTTCGACTGGGACGCCTTTTTCAGGGCCATGAAGGTCTACAATCAGGAGACGGAGTACGAGCTGCAGAAGTGGGAGGTCAACCGCACGCCCTACCCGCAGATGACGGGCGAGACGTTCTGGATCTACCGCATGTTTTTCTACCACCTCTCCGGCGGCATGGACCCGCATTTTCTCGACACCGACCGCCGCGTCAACCGCATCATGATGCGCGGCTACCAGCAGAAAAAGCCCTGCGCCCCCGCGATGCGCCACCGCTGCGTCGAGTGGTCGTGCCCGGCGAACTTCTACCCCGACTTCTCCGTCTGGGCGGAAAACTGCTGGGGCATCAACGTCGTGGCGAGCATGGAGTCGCTCATTTCCGACATCATCATCAATACGGAGGATCAAGATCAGGCGCTCGCCGACCTCGCCCGCAGCTACCAGCGCACCACCATGCGCAAGCACACGAAGGGCGGCTACGCGAACGTGCTCGACGAGCTGTGGATCGTCTGCAAGCAGTACAACGCCGACATGGTGCTCATGTACGACCAGATCTCCTGCAAGGGCATGGACGGTCTGCGCGGCGTGTTCGAGGAGCAGGCGGCCGCGCGCGGCGTGCATATGCTCTGGGTGGCGCAGGATCTGCTCGATTCGCGCACGATCTCCAAGCGCGACATGCGCCGGCAGGTCAACCTCTACATGCAGACCGTCATGGGCGAGGAGCCCGTGCGGCCCGACCTCGTGGACTTTGACGACGCGCTGACGTGGTAAAACAAATCCATCGAGAACCTGAAAACAGAAAAACTCCCCGCCTTCAAGAGCGTTGACATAGGAAAACAAGCAGAAACCCAGTAAAATCAACGCTTTTAAGGGCAGAGGGCAAACAGGTTAGCTCAAAAATTGAATAACCAAGCGTCAAAAGGGATGTTACCGCAAGGCAGCATCCCTTTTCGCATACGCCCACGCCGTAGATTTTGAGAAAAGTCTACGGCGTTTTTTTCTGCCCAAATCTGAGAGGAGGTGCAGCCACAATGTACTTTACGAACGGCAGCAGCCGTGCGTTTGAAATGCTCATGCGGGGAAAGCCCGGCTTTGACCGCTACGAAAACGGCGGCTGTGCCGACTGTGAGGATTGCAATACCTGTCACTTTTACCGTCCGCATTGGAAGTACCAGTTCTGTGTGTACGCGGAATGTCCGTATGAGCCGGGCAAGCTGACCGCCCTCCGGCGCGGCACGGCGAAGTGAGCGAAAGGAGCTGATAACCTATGGCAGTATTTCGGGTGGAGCGCAACAGCGGGTACACCGTCATGTCAAACCACCATCTGCGAAATAAGGAGCTGACCTTGAAAGCCAAGGGGCTGTTATCGCAAATGCTGTCCCTGCCGGAGGATTGGGACTATACCCTTGCAGGGCTGTCCCATATCAACCGTGAGAGCATCGACGCGATCCGCACCGCCGTATGGGAGCTTGAAAAAGCCGGATATATTCTGCGGCGGCAGGGGCGCGACGAAAAAGGCAAAATGACTGCTATCGAATACACCATCTATGAGCAGCCGCAGCCGGTGTTGGAAAATCCAATACCGGGTAAACCGATGTTGGAAAATCCGACAACGGATAATCCGACGTCGGAAAATCCAACGCAATTAAATAAAGATAGATCAAGAACTAACTTATCAAAGAAAGAAAAATCAATTACGGATCTATCAAGTACCGATTCCTTTCCTATCCTTTCCCCTGACCCCTCACCTTGCAGGGCTGCGCCGGAACGGAAAGGAACGGAAGCGGTCAAACAGAGTGCCGTAGATATTTACCGTGAAATCATTATGGAGAATATCGAGTACGACGCGCTCATGCAGAACCCGAAAATGGACAAGGAGCGTTTGGACGAGATCGTAGACCTCATGCTGGAAACTGTCTGCTCTGCACGAAAGACGCTCCGCATCGCTGGCGACGATTACCCCGCCGAGCTGGTAAAGAGTAAATTCTTGAAGCTGAACAGCAGCCACATCGAGTTTGTCATGGACTGTATGCGGGAGAACACCACGAAG
>HF985786.1 GCA_000432375.1 Firmicutes bacterium CAG:103 | reverse complement strand
ACCCCGTGCGGGGTGCGACAAAGTACATGCTCCGCGACCGCGACGATCTGGAGATCGTCTGAGGCGGCCCGAGCGATCCGAAAACGTCCCAGGTGCAGATGCGCTCTGCTCCGGGGGCGTTTTGCGCCGCGACATGCATTTTTTGAAGAAAAAACTGGAACGCCCGTGAGCGGCACGGGCTGCATAGACTACCGGATTTTGCAGAAAATAGGGTTGCCGAAACGCAAAACAGAGCAAAGGAGTTTTCCGAATATGAAGGCAACCGGAATCGTGCGCCGGATCGACGACCTCGGCCGCGTGGTCATCCCCAAGGAGATCCGCCGCACCATGCGTATCCGCGAGGGCGACCCGCTGGAGATCTACACCGACACCGACGGGCAGGTCATTTTCAAAAAGTATTCCCCCATGGGCGAGCTGTCCGAGTTCGCCGCGCAGATCTGCGACGCGCTGCACAAGACCACCGGCGGCATCGCCGCCGTGTGCGACCGCGACGCGGTCATCGCCGTGGCCGGCGGCGGCAAGCGCGAGCTGCTCGACCGGCGCATCAGCCGCGAGCTTGAAGAGCTCATGAGCACGCGCGGGCAGTATGCGGCCGACAGCTGCACGCTGCCGGTCGTCGACACCGACGAGCGCTACGCCGTCGCCGTCGCCGCGCCCATCCTCTCCGAGGGCGACGTGCTCGGCTGCGTGCTGTTCGTGGCCGCGCACGGCGACGGCCCTGCCGGCGAGACGGAGCGCAAGCTCGCGCAGGCCGTGTCGGGCTTCCTCGGCAAGCAGATGGAGAGCTGAGCGCGCGGAGCAGAAAAAAAGCGTCAGAGCGTATGCGCGCCCTGACGCTTTTTTGATTTTGATATGGAATGAAAAAGGCCCCCGGGCGCCCCCGGAGGCCTTTCGCTGCACGCGCAGCCGATATGGACACGTGCCCCGTACGCTGCAGGCCCGCGTCGCGATCACTGTGACGGGATGAGATATGCCATGCGGCGGAGAACAAAAAGGGTAGATAATCCGTAAAGAGAGATCAGATAAAAAGAGAAAAGAATGGATAAAAGAGATGGGGTGGGGTGCGAAATGGGTAAAAAACCGTGCGTACGCAGACATCCCGACATCACCAATGATACAAACAGTTTAGCCCAGCAGTACCCGAAAGTCAAGTAAAATCACCGAATTTTTGAAAATTCAGGGATTGTCAGGAAATTCACGCGCCCGGCAAATTTCTGGCAAGGGGAAAAACCGTTGAACTCTGCCGGAATGTGATGTACAATAAAAGAAAACATAGCAAACACAAGGAGGTACGGTGCATGACCGTATTGGTGACCGGCGGCATGGGCTACATCGGCAGCCACACGTGCGTGGAGCTGCTTGAGCAGGGCATGGATGTCATCGTCGTGGACAATCTTGTCAACAGCAGCGCGGAGGCGGGCAGACGGGTCGAACAGATCACGGGCCGGCCGCTGAAATTCTATCAGATGGACGTGCGCGACCGCGCCGGGCTCGACCGCATTTTTACCGAGCAGAAGATCGACTGCGTCATTCATTTCGCGGGCCTCAAGGCCGTGGGCGAGTCGGTGCAGATGCCGCTGGAATATTACGACAACAACCTCGGCTCGACGATCACGCTCTGCGAGGCGATGCGTGACCACGGCGTCCGGCAGATCATTTTCTCCTCGTCGGCGACGGTGTACTCCGGCGACAACGAGATGCCGCTCTACGAGACGTCCCGCACCGGCAACTGCACGAATCCCTATGGCTGGACGAAGTACGTCTGCGAGCAGATCCTGCGCGACTATGTCGTGGCCGACCCGAGCTGGTCGGTCGTGCTGCTGCGCTACTTCAACCCCATCGGCGCGCACCCGAGCGGCCTCATCGGCGAGGACCCGCGCGGCGTGCCGAACAATCTCATGCCCTATATCTCGCAGACGGCCATTGGCCGGCTGAAGTGCCTGAGCGTCTTTGGCGACGACTATGACACGCCGGACGGCACGGGCGTGCGCGACTATATCCACGTCATGGATCTCGCGCGCGGCCACGTCGCGGCGATCGCCTACATGGCGGAGCACACGGGCGAGAGCATCTTCAACCTCGGCACCGGCAAGGGCTACAGCGTGCTCGAGATGGTGCACGCCTTCGAGGCGGCCAACCACGTGCATGTGCCGTACCGGATCGCGCCGCGCCGTGCGGGCGACCTGCCGACCGTGTACGCCTGCCCGGACAAGAGTGCGCGCATCCTTGGCTGGCGCGCCGAGTATTCGCTCGAGGATATGTGCCGCGACAGCTGGCGCTGGCAGACGCACAATCCCAACGGCTACGAAACTGCCTGACGGACCACCGTTCCCGGGCCGGAGCTTCCGGCCCGGGCAGCGCCGCGCCGCCTGCGGGCGGTGCTTTTTTGCGGCCTGAAGAGGCCGCACTGTTCACATAATGTGCAACAAAAATCAAATTGCTTATTGACAGCCTGTACTAGATATTGTACGATATACCCGCTCTCAATACAAAATAAAGCGGTTTTCCGCACAAGATATTGTGTTTTCGATTACGAGGGGGAGGAACAGAAAGATGAAGATCATCAAGCGAAACGGCGCAGAGGAGAACTTTGACATCTCCAAGATCATCATGGCCGTCACGAAGGCCAATGCCGCCGTTGAAGAGTGCGACCGCATGACGCCGCGGCAGATCCAGCGCATCGCCGAGAGCGTGGAGCTCGCCTGCCAGGAGCTGGGCCGCAGCGCCGCCGTGGAGGAAATTCAGGACATGGTCGAAAAGCAGATCATGGCCCACGGTGCGTTCGAGGTCGCCAAGGCCTACATTACTTACCGCTACACCCGCAGCCTGGTGCGCCGCGCCAACACGACCGACGACCGCATCCTGAGCCTCATCGAGTGCAACAACGAGGAGGCCAAGCAGGAAAACTCCAACAAGAACCCGATCGTCAACAGCACGCAGCGCGACTACATGGCCGGCGAGGTCAGCCGCGACATCACGAGCCGTCTCCTGCTGCCGAAGGACATTGTCGAGGCGCACGAGGAGGGTATCATCCACTTCCACGACGCGGACTATTACGCGCAGCACATGCACAACTGCGACCTCGTGAACCTGGAAGATATGCTCGAAAACGGCACGGTCATCACCGGCACGCTCATCGAGCGGCCGCACAGCTTCTCGACCGCGTGCAACATTGCGACCCAGATTATCGCGCAGGTCGCCTCCAACCAGTACGGCGGGCAGTCGATCTCGCTGACGCATCTGGCCCCGTTCGTGCAGGTCAGCCGCGAGCGCATCCGCCGCGAGGTCGAGGCCGAAATGCAGGCCATCGACGCGCATCCGGGTGAGGAAAAGCTGGCCGAGCTCGTCGAAAACCGCGTGCGCGAGGAGATCCGCCGCGGCGTGCAGACGATCCAGTATCAGGTCGTCACGCTGCTGACCACGAACGGCCAGGCCCCGTTCGTGACGGTGTTCATGTATCTCGGAGAGGCGAAAAACGAGCAGGAGCGCCATGACCTTGCCATGATCATCGAGGAGACGCTGCGCCAGCGCTATCAGGGCGTGAAAAACGAGAAGGGCGTGTGGGTCACGCCGGCGTTCCCGAAGCTCATTTACGTGCTCGAGGAGGACAACATCCACGAGGATTCCCCCTACTGGTACCTCACGGAGCTGGCCGCCCGCTGCACCGCCAAGCGCATGG